>JBKPRZ010000382.1:0-11853 GCA_046734815.1 Myxococcota bacterium
GGTCGTGACCGGCCCGGAGGTGGTGATGGTTCAGCTCGAGTCGCCGGGACCGGCCTTCTTGCTGGGCGCTTGCCGGTCCGCCGAACGTTTCGCCAGCTACCCGCCCGTCCGGACCTATGTCGGCAGCTTCGATACCGATAATGAGGAGACCAAAGGCCGCTGGGGAATCGTCCTGTCCGTCCAGACCATCGACGAAACGCCGCTGCCGCAAGCCCTGGCCGATCCGCTGCTGGCCGCCCGCTGCCTGGGCGGCATCACCCGATCGGCGAACGCCGTCGACCTGGGGGCTTGCGTGGTGGTCGAGATCCTGGACCACGCATTCGATATCCTGTGACGCGGCCGCTCAGACCGGGCAGAACACGGTCTCGGGCTCGACGATGACCTCGACCGTCTCGGCCATGTCGGCGTCGGCCAGGGCGCGTCCCAGAGCTGCCACCGCCCGGTCGACCAGCCGCCAGTCGGACAGCGACAGATAGCCCGAGACCATCACCGGCCCATCGCCACACGAGCGCGATCTCACCCCTCCGGTCTGCGTTCCCGCGCTCCGTAGATCGGAATCGATCCGGTTCAGGAACCCGACTCGCGTCTCGGACACGCCGCCGTCGCCCCCACCGCCAGCGACCATCGAGAAGCTGCGCGTACCCCCACCGCGGATGCGGATCCGCATGGCATCGGCTCCGCACGCCTCGATGGATTCCACCCGGTATCCCTCGCCGGTCCCGACCTGTAGCTGCGCGTCTGCTGGCCTACCGGCCACGGGAATTGCGGTGGGGGAGCAGTCATCACCGCCCAGGCAGGCCGTGGTCGCCGCCAGGAGGACGCTCGAGATCCATCCCGCCGTCAAGAACGCCCCGTCGCCGCGATGGCCGACGTTGGTCATGCGCGGTCATTGTAATACGCGAGGCGATTGGCCGCCCGCGGACGATCTGCCACGAGGAATCGAGGTCGGGTCGCGTGAGCCAGGTGGCCGACCGGAAGGTCGACGACCTCATGCCCGTGCTGCGGTTGCGGCCAGTGCGACGAGAAACTCGTCGAGTTGCTCGAGCGTCTCGCGCATCCCATCGTACGCCCCGGAGGCAGCGTCGAGAGCTTCCTTCGTGGGATAGAGCTCGTGCAAAACGAGCAATGTCTTGCCACCTTGTTCCGCGAAGGTCACCGTTGTGACCGCCCCGGCGTCACCAGCTCCGTCATTCGTCCAGACGATGCGCGAATGCGGGTCACTTCGAGATACTTCCCGAAGAACGCCATGGAATTGGCGGCATCGGTGCCGACACACGAGACGGTACGTGCCTCCGACGCGAACATCCATCTCGCAGGAAAGCAGGGGCACGGTCATCGACTTCGGTACCCACCACCGCTTGAACAGCTCGGGCTTGGTCCACGCCTCGAACACGATGCGCGCCGAGCAGTTGAAGGTTCGGGTGACAACGACTTCACGCTCGGACTTCCGTTCCACCATCGTGGGGCTCTTCATGGGCTAGCACTGCCGGATCGAGTGGCGGTAGAGTGCGACGCCATGACGTCGACCTTCGGGGTGCGCTGCGCAGTGATGGTGTGTCTGGTGAGCTGTTTTGCGGACGCGCAGGCGGCGCCGCGTTCCACGCCAGCGGTGAACCCCGCCAAGGCGGGGCTGGACGCCGCCAGGCTGGCCTCACTGAAAGGCGAGCTGCAGAAGCTGATCGACCGCGGAGAGATAGCGGGGGCGATCGCGGTGATCGGCCGCAAGGGGACCGTGGGGGCGTTCGAGGTGGTCGGGCAGGCGGACCTGGCCGGTCACAAGCCCATGCGCGCCGACACCGTCTTTCGCATTGCCTCGATGACGAAGATCGCGACCGCGGTGGCGGTGATGCTGCTGGAGGACGACGGCAAGCTGTCGGTGGACGATCCGGTCAGCAAGCACCTGCCGGAGTTCCGCGGCCAGAAGATGCTGAAGGGCGACGCGGCCGCCATCGCCGCCGGTGGTCCCTTCTCGCTGGTGGATCCGCCCCGCCCCATCACCATCAAGGACCTCATCACCCACACCTCCGGGATGAACTGCCAGCTGCCGGCCGGCTTCGCCGACCTCTATCGCAAGCGCGACCGCACTCTGGCGGAAGGGGCCATCGCGTTCTCCCAGCACCCGCTCATCGGCCCGCCCGGCGTGGTGTGGAAGTATTGCAGCCCCGCCTACGACACCCTGGGCCGCATCATCGAGGTGGCCTCCGGCAAGCCGTACGACGTGTTCATGAAGCAGCGTCTGTTCGCGCCGCTCGGCATGACCGACACCACCTTCCAGCCGACCGCGGAGCAGCGCAAGCGGCTGGCGGTGGTGTACGAGAAGAAGGGTGAAGGGCTGGCGGTCCTGGAGGGCCAGGGCAACCCGGCCGAGAACCTCCGCTGGTTCTCGCCCTCCGGTGGCATCTTCACCACCGCGGGCGACTACGCCCGGCTGGGCCAGATGTTGCTCGACCACGGGCGCTTCGGCGGCCGCCAGCTGCTGCGCGAGGCCAGCTGGCAGAAGATGACCAGCGTCCAGTTCAGCTCGAAGGAGAAGGTCGGCTTCAGCCCGGGCCTGGGCATGGGCATCGGCGTCCAGGTGGTGATGCAACCGACTGACATCACCGCCCCCCTGGGCAAGGGCAGCTTTGGCCACGGGGGCGCCTACGGCACCCAGCTGTGGATCGACCCGGTCCACGAGATGTATTTCTTGCTGATGGTCCAGCGCGCCCACTACGACGGCGACTCGTCGGCGGCCAGGAAGCTGCTGCAGGAGATCGGCACCGCGGCCATCCTGCCCGCCTCGTGAACGGAGGACAGATGATGATCTTCTTCGGCAGCCCGCGCTCCAGCGCCAGCCGCACCCGCTGGATGCTGGAAGAGGTCGGCGTCCCCTACGAGTATCGGCCGGTCGACACCGCCGGCCCGCGCGCCGATCGCCCGGCGGATTTCCTCGCCGCCAGCCCCAGCGCCAAGGTGCCCGCCCTGATCGACGGTGAGGTGCGCCTGTTCGAGTCCATGGCCATCAACCTCTACCTCGCCGAGCGCTACCGCCCGGAGCTGGGCCCACGCGACGCCGGCGAGCGCGGTCAGATCCTGGCCTGGTCGTTCTGGGTGGCCATGAACGTCCATCCGCTGCTGATCGCCATCCTCTATCACACCCTGATCCTCCCGCCGGCCGAACGCCGCCCCGAGGAGGCCGAGCAGAACCGGGGCTGGTCCGCCGATTACTTCGGCGCCCTGGATACCGCCCTGGCGGGCCACGATTGGCTGGTCGGCGACCGCTTCACCGTTGCCGACGTCAACGCCGGCGCCATCGCGGAGATGGCCGTCCGCCTCGGCGTCCCTCTGGGGGACCACATCCGCGCCTGGATCGCTCGCTTCTCGGCCCGCCCCGCCTTCCAGCGCGCACGGCAGGCCGAGGGCCAGGGCTGACCCCTCACCCCTGCCGCAGACCGCGGCCCGGGGTCGTCAAAGATGGGAGGGTGGTTCGTTGTTCAGGGTGACATGCGCGCATTGCTGTTGAGGAGCGTTGTCCTGCTGGGGACGCTGGGCTGCGGCGGCGACAGGGAGGTCGCGGTCGACGCGGGGCTGCGCGACGGCGCGGCGCCCGATGCTCGGCCGCTGGTGTCGGCGGCGGTACCGGCCACCTTGCCGCCACCGAACGACTTGCTGTTCGATGTCTGGGGCAGCGGAACGGGGGACGTCTGGGCGGTCGGGTCGTCGTCGGACAGCGGTGCCGTCATCTACCGGCTGCAGGATGGGGGCTGGACCCGCGCCGAGGCGCCGGGGGCGGCGGTCTTCTTCGCTGTGTGGGGCAGCGGGCCGGATGATGTCTGGGCGGCCGGTCAGTCGTTCGATCTCCTGCACTGGAATGGCAAGGACTGGAGCCGCGGGGTATTCAACGAATCGGCGTACGTGCTGGGTTTGTGGGGGAGCGGGCCGCGAGACGTGTGGGCGACAGCCGATAGCCAGAAGCTCCTGCATTGGGACGGAAGGGCCTGGTCGAAAGACCGGGTGGAAGCCACGGTGGGAGTGGTGGGGCACATGAACGGTATCTGGGGCAGCGGGGCCCGCGATGTCTGGCTGGTCGGCGGTGCGGATGAAGGGGGGACCGGGAAGGGGGGCGGCGGCGCTTTTCATTACGACGGGGCCGCGTGGACGCAGGTGAAGACCGGGCTGGATGCGCAGTTGCGGGACGCCTGGGGCAGCGGTCCGAAAGACCTCTGGGTGGTGGGTGAAAAAGGGCTGGTTGCCCGTTATGACGGAACCGCCTTTCACCGGGTCGAGAGCGGAACGGACCGGGCCCTGGCGGCCATCTGGGGTGCAGCCGCCAGCGACGTCTGGGCGGTGGGCGACGGCGGCACGGTGCTGCACTTCGATGGGTCGGCCTGGTCGCCGGTGGCCAGCGGGACCGACCGCGACCTTCTCGGCGTCTGGGGCTCGGGCCCCGGCGATGTCTGGGCCGTTGGTGACGACGCGCTCGTGCACCTGCCCGCGCCCCGCTGAGCTCAGCCTGTCAGGACCATCATCGTGGCGCAGCTTGACAAGGCGACTTTATGATGCAAAGTACTTGTCATGACCGCGAAGACGCAGGCAACGTGAGGCGGCGACCCTTGGAGTGAGCGTCGGTCGAAGCCCGCCCATCTGGTGTGCCTTGCCATGAGTTTGAAGACCGGCTTTGAACGATTGTACGGCGAAGCCAAGCGGAACAAGTGGATCCGCTACTTCGCCGTTTTCTGCCGAGTCGTGCTGGCCGCCGGATTCATTCCCGCGGGCATCGTAAAGGTGACCGGAGAGCGGTTCACCGGCCTGGCATCGAACAATCCCCTGGGCCACTACTTCGATGCGCTCTTCCTCACGCGCTACTACTACACGTTCATCGGCGTCGGGCAGCTGACGGCAGCGCTCCTGTTGCTCATCCCTCGAACGGCTCTCCTCGGAGCGATCGTCTACTTCCCGATCATCCTGAACATCTGGGTGCTGGCCTCTGCCACCCGGTTCAATGGAACGCGCCTCACCACGCTGATGTTACTGGCCAGCCTGTTCCTGCTTGTCTGGGACTACGACCGCCTGAAGCGTGTCCTTTCACGCGGGGAGGCCGCCGAAGATCCTCACGTCCCGGTCAGAAGCAGCAAGTTCCCGATCTGGTTCTTCGGATTCGTTCTGACGGCGGTCGTTTCCGTGATCGCTATCGACGATTTCCTGTACCCGATCCGGCCTGGTAACGAAAAACTGGAGTGCACCAACGGCTGCAAGAACGGCCGCACGCCAGGCGCCTGCCAGAACTTCTGTGATTGCATCTATGACTATGGCAATCCCTTGAAACGCTGCCTGGACCAATACCGGCGAGCGAAAGAGCGGTGGTGACGGACCACCTGCTTACAGCACTACGGACTGTCCGAACCGACGCGGGCCGCCCCGGGGGCGCGCGGGTGTGAACGGCGGCCTGGCCGTGGGCCCGCGGCGGAAGGCCGGACACGCGGTTCGCCTCCGTCCTTGCCGCCCGACTCCTCGGCGCGGGCCGGCTGGATGAGCACCTGGGGTGCGCGCGGGTCGGGCTGGCGCGCGGCGGTTGCGAAATCCGCCGCGGCGTCGGCGGCGATCTCGAACGTCGACGAGCGCGGGCCGATCCGGATCGCCCCCACTTCCTTGCGGGTGATGCCGCCGCGCCGGCAGATCAGCGGCAACAGCCAGCCAGGTTCGGCCTTTGCGTCGGCGCCGAGGTTCACCCGGAAGATCACCGGGTTGACCCAGCTTCGTGGCTTCCCGACGCTGGCGTGTCGGTCGGGCGGCCGGCCGCCGCCGGGTCGCGTTCGCCCCGCCGTTGCCGGCCCGCCGTCCCGCCTGGCGAGATCGGGGGGTGAAAGCGGCAACGCTGTGGGCAGGCGGCTCAGCTCGCGTCCCAGCAGCACCGAGATCAGCGCCCGTTCGGGCAGGACGGCGCGCAGCCGGTCCTCGAGGGTTCCGCCCTGGACGTCACCGCGGAGCCCGTCGTCTTCCGATCGCGCGGCATCGTCAGCCTGGGCCTCCTTCAGCAGACCCTGCAGCAGGCGGTCCTCCAGCTTGCGGCGGACCTGTTCGGGGGTGGGTGGCGTCGTCCAGGGCACCCGCACGCGAGCGGCGGCCAGCAGGCGCTCGGCCCGGGGCCGCTCGCGCAGGTCGGCCATGACCATGCTGATCCCCTTCTTGCCGGCGCGGCCGGTGCGGCCGCTCCGGTGGGTCAGGGCATCGACGCTGTCGGGAAGATCGGCGTGCACGATCAGATCGACGTCGGGAAGATCGATCCCGCGCGCCGCCACGTTGGTGGCCACCAGCACCTGGGCGCTGCCGGTGCGAAGCGCCTCCAGGGCTCGATTCCGCTCGCCCTGCGCGCGGTCCCCCGACATCGCGGTTGCGCGCAGGCCATGGTCCACCAGACGCTGGTGCAGCTCGCCGACGCCCTCGCGGGTCCGGCAAAACACGATCGCCTTGCTGTCGCCCGCTGCCAGCAGAACGTTCACCACCGCCGCCAGCCGGTCGCTCGGCCGCAGCAGGTGAGCCACGTACTGGATGTCGGAGTGGACCGCCGTCTCCCCCCCGGGCCGCGGGTCGACGCGAGCCGGGTCCCGCTGGTAGGTGGCGGCCAGCCTGACGATCTCGCCCGGCAAGGTGGCCGAGAACAGCAACGTTCGACGTTCGGCCCGGCTGCGCGTCAGCAGGTACTCGAGGTCGTCCTTGAATCCCAGGTCCAGCATCTCGTCCGCCTCGTCCAGCACCACCACCTGCACCGCCGAGAGATCCAGGGCCCCGCGCTGGTGCAGATCGACCAGCCGCCCCGGCGTCCCCACGACCAGGTCCACCCCGCGCCGCAGGCGGGCCAGATCGCCGGTCACGGGCGTGCCGCCGGTGAACGCCGCCAGGCGGGTTTCGGTCCGGGCAAACAGCCACTGCAACTCACGCTGAACCTGTCCCGCCAGCTCGCGGGTGGGCGCCACCACCAGGGCCGTGGGCGGCGCGTTTTTTTCCGGCGCCGGCGCTGCCGCTGGGGTCAGGTCGAACAGGGACTGGGCGATCAGCGTCCCGAAGGCCACGGTCTTGCCCGAGCCGGTCTGCGACGAGACCAGCAGGTCGCGGCCCGACAGCGCGGGTTCCAGCACCGCTGCCTGCACCGGCGTGGGGGTTTCGTAGCCACGGGCCGCCAGAGCGGCGGCGAGCGCGGAATGAACGGGAAGGTCGGCGTAGCGAGACAAAGCCCAGCATAGTAGCGCAAGCCACGGCACGAATTTGGCGCCCGAAAACATCGCGCCGGCGACCTTGACAACTCGCCGCGGACTTTGCCCGCGACGGGCGCCGAGCTCGGACCGGGGCGGGGCAGCGGACGAGCGTGTTACGATGGCTCGGTGCGCACGGCCCGGTGGCTCGCCCTGATCGCGCTGGCGGGTTGCTCGCACGCTTTTTCCGAGAGCGGCCAGCGCGACGGCAAGCCGGGCGTTTACGCGCTGTTGATCAACGGGGGGGCGACGGCCGCGGCGAACTACCTGTCGCACCTGCACCACCTGGCAGACATGCACGGGGTGCTGCGGGCGCGGGGGGTGCCGGCGGACCGGATCGCGGTGCTGGCCAGCGACGGTGATCTGCCGTTTGCCGACGCCGTGGCTTCGCGACCGGCAGACGGACCGGGCGCCTGGCTCCTGCAGGGCACCGTGCTCGAGCGCGCGGTCGGCAATCCGATTCGCTACCTGAACACCGACATCCGCGGGGTGACCACCCGACCGGCGAGCTTTCCCGAGCTGGAATCGTGGTTCGCGGCGGCCGGTCGGGAGCTGCGCCCGGGTGACACCCTGGTCCTGTTCGTCACCGACCACGGCCAGCGCGGATCGTCGGCCGACGACGCCCGGATCACGTTGTGGCGCGGCCACTCGGTGTCGGTGCGCGAGCTGGCCGGGATGCTCGACCAGCTGGCTCCCGGCGTGCGGGTGGTGGCGGTCATGTCCCAGTGTTTCTCGGGGGCTTTCGCCGAGGCCATGCTCAGACCCGGGAGCCGCGGGCGCGCGGTGGGCAGCACCTGTGGCTACTTCTCCACCACCGCGGACCCATGGCGTACGGCTGCTACCCGGAGAGCCGCGACCGCGACGTCGGCCACGCCTTCAGCTTCATCGCCGGTTTGCGCCGCACCCGCTCGCTGGCCGATGCGCACGCCGAGACCTTGCTGACCGACCGCACGCCCGACGTGCCCCTGCGCAGCTCGGACGTGTACGCCGAACGTTTCCTGGCCCGGGTCGCCGAGCGTCGCCATCAGAGCGTCGATCAGCTGCTGGCGGCCGAGCTGGCCGCAGGCCTGCCAGAAGACGCGGGGGACCGGTCACTGGTCGATCGGGTCGCGGTCTCGTTCGCGGTGCCGCTGCTGTTCGATCCGGGCGAGATCGCCGCCACCGGCCGGCGCCTCGATGACCTGGAAGATCGGCTGGACGCCGGCGAGGACGCCTGGCGGGTGGCGGTGGGCGAGCTGGCCCAGGCGAACCTGAGCGCCTTCCTGGCCGCGCGGCCGGCCTGGGGCCCGCAGCTTCAGCCGGACGCGCTGGTGCGGATTCCCATCGATCGTCTGGATGCTTTCCAGGCTGCGTTCCTCCACGACCTGGTCGGGTTCACCGACGCCAGTCCGGGCCGGCTCGAGCGACTGCGGGCCGGCCACGACCACTGGACGGCGGTGGCCGCTGCCGCCCAGCGCGCCCGGATCCGCGCCGCGGCCCTGCTGCGCCTGCGCACCCTGATGGCCAGCCTGGTGGCGCGGCGGCTGTTGCAGAAGGAGGGCTCACCCACCGAGCGCGCCGACTACGCAGCTCTGCGCGCCTGCGAGGACCTGGAGCTGCCCGGCGGCCCCAGCGCGCCCCTGACCCGGTTCCCGAAGATCATGCCGGCCATCAGCTCCGACGAACGCGTCGCCGTCTCGCTGGTGCCCGCTTCTCTGGGTGCGGTGGTCACGGATCTGCCCAGCGGGGACCCGACCCGGAACCACCTCCCCGGCGGAGCGATGTCCATCGCCGCCGTGGACCCGGGCTCGCCCGCCGAGCAGGCCGGCTTGCGCGCCGGGGACGTCCTGCTGGGCGCACCGGGCGAACCGGTGGTCGACCGCGGCGCCATGAAGCTGTTTCTGGCGGGGCCGCGCGGCATGGCCGAACGCGAGCTGGAGATCCTGCGCGGCGGTCAGCGGCTGGTGGTGCGGGCGACCCCGGTCCCTTCCAGCGGGAACCGCGATGTTCCCGGGTTGAAGGCCGCTGCTCGCGCCGCGCTCGACGGTCTGATCGAGTACCGGGGCCCGCTGGCCAGCACGCTGTCCGCGCGCCGGCCCTTCCTGCTGTTCTTCTGGGCCACCTGGTGTGGGGTCTGCAAGCGGTCCATCCCCGAGCTGATGGCGCTGCAGAAGGCCCGCCACCTGCCCATCATCGCCATCACCGACGAACCGAGCGAGGTGGTGGACGCCTTTCTGCAACAGTGGTCCGGCGGCTTCCCGGAGATCATCGCCCAGGACCCCGGCCGCCGCGTGAACGAGACGTTCGAGGTGGAGGCCCTGCCCACCTACGTCCTGGTGGACGAATTCAACCGCGTGCCCATGCGCTCGCTCGGTTACAACGCCGCCCGCGGACTGCCCATCCCCGGCTGGCAGCGGCCCTGACGGTCTTGGACGAGGGGCGGTTCACGGAGCGGCGACGGTCACCGAAGCGGTGGCGCTCTTGCCGGCGCTCGTCGCGGTGACCGTGAAGGGGCCGCCGGGCGTGCTGCCGGCCTGGAAGCGGCCGGTGGGGTCGATGGTGCCGCCGCCGGAGACAGACCAGCTGACCGCGGGACTGGAGATGTTGCCGCCGAACTGGTCGCTGACGAAGGCGGTGAACTGCCGGGCGCGCCCGGCGGGGATCGTGGCTGCGGTGGGGCTGACGGAGATGGTGGTCGGGGTCTGCGGCACGGCGACGGTGACGAAGGCGACGGTCCCCTGGCCGGCGGCGTCCTGGATCAGCACGCGCATGTCGTAGGTGCCGTTCCAGGAGAACGTGGCGGTGGTGTTGCGGGCGGCAGGGGTGCCGTTGCTGGAGAAGGTGACCGGGGCGGGCGTGGCGACGGACCAGGTATAGGTCAGCGCCCCCTCGCCGTTGTCGTCGGCGCCCAGCACGGCCAGCGCGGTGGTCTTTCCGGTGACGATGGCGGGCGTGGCGGTGGGCGCGGTGGCCACGGTCGGCAGGGCGTCCGCGCCGTAGACCACCACCAGCCGCGGCTGGTTGCTGACGGAGGTGCGCGCGTTGAAGGTGTCGAGCGCGCTGCTGGAGGCGTCCATCTGCACGGCCAGGCTGAGCTTCGCCGCGCCGGCGCTCGACCGCGCGCCCACGTGCGCGCTGACGTCCCAGGAGAGGACGGCGTCGTTCATGCCCAGCGCGACCCCGGTCCCCTGCCTGGCCCCCAGAGCGGGCCTGTTCCGCCAGGTGATGCCGGTTTCGGACCAGCTGGTGCTGGCCACCGCGAACGTGCTGTCGGTGACGCTGGCGCTCTGCGAGCGGCGGCCGAACAGCTGCAGCGTGGCCCGCGCGACAGGGGCCATGTTCGGGATGATCGGGAACTGCAGGTAGGTGACCCGGTTCTTGCCGCTGCTGCCCTTGCGCACCAGCAGCTGGACGCCGTTGCCGAAGTTCTTGCCCGAGTCGCCGCCGTCGCGCACGTCGGCGTCGGCCACAGCGGCGAACGTGCGGGCGAAGGCCAGAGGGAGGAAGTAACGCCCCTGGTCCTTGGTGAACACCGTGGGGGGCGCGCTGAGGGTGCCGTCGCTGAGCTCGGCGCGGATGCGCCCCTTGACCGCGAACAGCGTGGGCGCGTCGAAGGCGCCGTGGGCCACCGGCACCGTGACCGGTGGCGCGGCCATGTCGAGCGGCGTGAAGGTCACCGAGCCGCTCTCTGCCCCCACCACCACCCCGAACACCCCGTCCGACTCGGGCACCTTGAAGTGGACCGTCGAGCTGACGGCCCCGGAGGGGAGCTGGGCCACGGCCTGCATCTTCACCCGCCCCGCGTACCCGGCCGGGTAGGTCAGCCACAGGGCCAGGCGGCCGTCGGCGTCGGTGGAGCCGCTGCGGCTGTCGAACAGGGTCCCGGTGTCGTCGAACGCGGACCACTGCACCGCCACACCGGCGAGCGCCGCCGGGATGCCGTTGCTGGCCCAGGTGAAGGCGTGCAGCGCGATCTGGTCGGGCGCCGTGACAGCGTGATAGGCGAAGTCACCCACCCGGCTGCTCGAGTCCAGCGCGTACTGGCCGGCCACCCAGCCGGGGAAGGCGAGCCCCTCGACGGTGGGCTGCAGCGAGCTCGCCAGGTCCAGCAGCACCGGCTCGCGCCGCCGGACCTCGGGGTCGCCCGCGGCCCGGGCGTAGTAGGCGGCGTTGAAGGCCCGGAAGAAGTCCGGCCGCTCGAGCAGCACCTTGGCCCAGGCATACCCCCAGAGCGCATAACGGGTGGCGCCCAGCCCGAGCGCGCTCGCGCCCGCGGCGATGGCCGGCTGGTTCAGCAGCTGGTGGTGCACGTCCCGGATTGCATCGTGGTAGCCGCCGTCGGGGATCCCGGCCCGCCGCGTGACCTCCATCTCCGCCGCGGTGGTGAACCCCTCCTCCCAGGGGCGCAGCATGAACACGTAATCGTCGTGGAAGGCGTGGATCATCTCGTGGCAGACGACGCTGCCACTCAGGTCCGACAGCACGATCTCGTTGGTCGACGACGAGTAGAACCCGCCGAACCCCTCGCCGGCGTCCCCTCGGCGGACGTTCACGGTGTTGCTGAAGGCCGGAGGCCCGTAGAGATCCCTGGCGATCGGGTAGCAGCTGGCGAGCCTCCCTTGCAGGGCCGCGATCTGCTCGGGGG
>JBKPRZ010000383.1:0-6621 GCA_046734815.1 Myxococcota bacterium
CCGCTGGGCGCCGCGGCGGGCGCGGGCGCCGTCGCTGCCGGCACGGGCGGACCCTTGCCCCCGCGGCCGACCACCGCCGGCACGATCCCGGTCAGCTCGCCCAGGGTCTGGGCCAGATCCACCGCCGACAGATGACGGGCCGGCAAGGTCCACAACCGGAACGCCTCGCCCGGCACGTCGAGCGCGCCGATCAGAGTGATCAGGCGATCCAGAGTGGCGGCCCGATCGGTCAGGATCAAGGTGCCCGCCGGTGGATAGCCAGTGACCGATCCGGCCTCGCTGCGGTACGCCTGGAGCACGGTCAAGATGTCCGGAACGCTGGCGTGCTGCAGGCGCACCACCCGGGTGACGAAGCCGTCGTCCCGTTCGGGCGCCTGTCCGGCCAGGAACAGCGGCAGCTGCGCGCGCGGGCTCTTGCTGGCCTCGATGATCCGCAAGAATCGGCCGCTGGGCTCGACGGTCAGACCGGCGGTCTCCAGCAGGGCCAGGAACAGCCGGTACGCCTCCGCCGGGGTCAGCTCCTGCGGTGAGAACACCGTCACCTTGCGTCCGCTCAGTTGCAGGCCGGTGGCGACGATGAACCCCTTGCAGGTGGCCGCGCTGATCCAGGCGATCACCTCGGTGAGGTCGCTGTCCGGCTTGAGCGACAGCTTGATGCGTTCGCGCAGTCCGTTCCGCAGGCAGCTGTTGAACTCGCGCTCGCCGATCACCAGCGTGTCGGCCGCCGGCGGCGTATCCGCTCGCACGCGCGCCGTCGCCATCGACACCAGAACGACGATCAGGACGCCGTTTCGCACCATGCGCTGACGCCGCTGCAATGGTGGTGCCTCCGCAGCGGGCGGCTCCGTCACGCCGCCGCTGTTGTGCGGGACCTCGCGCCGGCTGACACTCTGGCGGACGCTCGAGCGCGCGCGCGCCAGGACGGCCGCTTCACGGCAGCGGTTCGAGCCAGATGTTTCGGAAGCGCACCGGGTGGGCCTGTTCCTCCGGTTCCACGGCCGGCCCCCGACCGAGGTTCCATTTCCAGCCTCGGCGGCGTTCAGGCGGGCCGCTGGGCGGCGACCACTTCCAGGACGGCGTCGATGTCCGCCGGCGCGTTGTAAAGATGCGCAGACAGGCGAACCCCCGCCTCGCTGCGCTGGGCCCGCACCCGGATGTGCCGCCGCCAGAGGGCATCCTGCAGCGCCCGCGCCGGCATGCCCTGCACCGCGAAGGTGGTGATGGCGGCGCCCAGCTGCGGGTCGGCGGGCGAGGCCACGCGGGCGTGGGGGATGTGGGCCAGGCCCTCGCGCAGCCGGCGGGTCAACATCGCGTCCCAGCGCTCGATGCGCGCCAGCCCCAGCCCATCGACGAAGCGCAGGGCGGCCATCAGACCGTCCACCACCGGCACGCTGCCGGTCCCGTATTGCATGAAGCGAAAGGCGCCCCTGGCCCGGTCCTCGAACGCGCGGCTGGCCAGCGTGGTCCACAGGCGATCCTGCACCGCCCGCTTCACGTACAGAAACCCCGTCCCCTTGGGCGCCAGCAGCCACTTGTGCGGGCTGGCGACGTAGCCGTCGCAGCCCAGCGCCTGCAGGTCCACCTGGATCTGCCCCACCGCCTGCGCGCCGTCGACGAAGGCCAGAGCCCCATGCTGGTGGGCCAGCGCGCACAGCTCGCGCACCGGCATGCGGATCCCCAGGCTGGAGGTGATGTGGCTGATCATCAGCACCCGGGTGCGCGGCCGCATCGCCCCCGCGAACAGGTCGATCACCGCCTGCACCCGGCTGGCCCCGGGCGGCCCCGCCACCGCGGGCAGCAGCGGCAGCTCCTTCACCACGATCCCGCGCCGGCGCGCCAGCAGCCGCCAGGGGCTGATGCCGCCGACGTGCTCCTGGTCGGTGGTGACCACCTCGTCGCCGCTCTGCAGATCCAGTCCGCCAGCCAGGAAGTTCATCCCCATGGTCGCGTTCTGGGTCAGCGCGATGTCGCTGGCCGGGGCGTTGACCAGCAGCCCCACCGCCGCCCGCACCTGCGGCAGCTCCTGGTAGCCGGTCAGCGGCTCGCCGTCCTGCTGGCCGTAGTCCCAGGTGGCCAGCTCGCTCTCCAGGCGGCGCAGGCCGCCGGTGATGGCGTCGACCACCTCGCGCGGCGAGGCGCCCAGGGTGCCGGTGTTGAAGTAGGCCACGTCCGCCGGAATCAGGAAGTGCCGGCGCGCCTCCGCGAACAGCTCCGCATCCGACGTTGCCGCCGGCGCGGGCGTGCGGCGGGCGCAGGCGCCGGGGACCAGCCCGGCGGCCAGGCCAGGCCAGGCCAGCTGCGCCAGGAAGCGTCGTCGACCACCAACGCCCATACGCAGCGATGATACGCCGGCCGCGGATTTGGTAAACCGGCCGCGGGAGGACGATGGAACATCGCCCCCCGCCGGTGACCGGCAGCGTAGGGAGATCGGCGGTTGCCAGGCGCCGCAGCCGCGGTCAGATTGCGGGGGTGGGTGGAACGCTGCTGCGCTTGCTGATGCTGGGCGCGCTGGCGGCCGGAGGCGGATGTGCGGGGGCGTTCCGCTGCCCCGCCGCCGGCGGCACCCCCTGGCGGCAGCTGGCCAGCGAACATTTCCTGCTGGCCACCGACCTGCCCGCCGACGAGGCGGCCGAGGCGGTGCGCGACCTGGAGGAGTACCGCGCGCTGCTCATCGCCACCGCCTGGCCCCGCCGCGAGACGCCGACGCCAGCCCGATCAGGCAGTCGTGATCGGGGACCGCAGGGTGGCCAGGTCCGCGTCGTGATCGTCGCGCGCGAGCGCGACTGGCGCGCGTTCGAGGAGGGCCGCGACGGCTTTTACACCGAGGCGCTGTTCCAGCCTTTCATCGCCCTGCGTGCGGGGGGCAGCGACCACACGCGCATGCGCATCCGCCACGAGCTGACCCACCACCTCAGCCGTTTCTTCGTGCGCGAACAGCCAGACTGGCTGGCCGAGGGGCTGGCCACCTTCTTCGAGACCCTGGCCTACGACCGCGGGACCGGCGAGGTGCTGATCGGCCTGCCCCAATCGTCGCACCTGAACCTGCTGGCCTCGCGCCCGGGCCCGCTGAAGATCCGCGAGACCCTGGCCGGCACCTTGAAGGACGACGACAGCCAGCTTTTCTACGCCACCAGCTGGCTGCTGGTGCACTACCTGATCAGCCGGCAGAGGACCGCCTTCGCCGGCTACATGCGGGCGCTGGACGCGGGGCTGCCCGCGCCCGAGGCCTGGCGCCGCAGCTTCGGCGACGACCTGTCGCCCGAGGCGCTGCAAGCCGAGCTGAGCGGCTACGCGCGCGCCGGCCACCACATGATGATCAGCCGCGCCTTCCAGGCTCCCGTGGTCACCACCGACGAACGCCCGCTGCCCGACGCCGACGTGCACGCCCTGCGCGCGCTGGTGTACCTGCGGTCCGGGGGCGACCAGGTTCCGCCCGCCGCCCGGGCGCTGGCTCGGGCCGAGATCGCCGAGGCGCTCCGGCAGGACCCGCACGACGTGCTGGCCCACGGCGCGCGCGCGTTCACCCTGGACCAGCCGATCGACCTCGCCACCGCCCGCGCCCTGACCGAGCGCCACCCCGACGACTGGCTGGCCTGGGCGGTGCTGTACCGGTCTTCGGGCGGCGACTTCCTGTCGCCCGAAACCCGCCGCGCCGCCGTCACCGCCTCGCGGCTGGCCGAGGCCAACCCCTCGGTGAAGCTGCCCTTCGGCCCCGCCCGCCCGCTGTTCACGGCCGGCGAGCCCGAGCTGCACGCCTGCACCCGCGATCCCACCGCGGCGGAGGTGGCGCGCGCCCGGGCGGACCGCCGGCGGATCACGCCCGAGAGGGACCCCTGCCCCGCCGGCCGCCCGCTGTCTTCCGAGGAGGCGCTGGCCGAGCTGCGGGCCATCGTCACCTCCGACGTCTCCTGGTGCTTCTTCGATCAGGAGCGCTGGCGCCCGCTGACGGTGGGCATCGAGATCGACGAGCGCGGCCACCCCGGCGCCGTCTGTCCCGAAGACCCGCCCGCCGACCCGGCCTTGCTCGCCTGCCTGCGGCGGGCGCTGGCCGCCCTCTCCTTCCCCGCCCGCCCCGACTGCCCGCGCCTGCGGCTGTTCCAGCTGGCCCCCGCCACCGACGGCCGCGTGCAGGTCTTCGGTTCGGCGCGCTGACGGCTGCGCGCGGGCTACTTGTAGTTCAGCACCACCACCTCGGGCGCCGCGGGCGCCTTCCCCTTCCTGGCCGGGGTCAGAGTGATCGTGTTGCCCTTCTCGCGGCGGACCTTCTTGCCCGTGAGGAAGGCGTCGACCGGAGCGAGCTCCTTGATGGTCAGCACGTCGGTCTTGTAGTGCATCGGGATGACGATGGTCTTCGGCTTGAGCTGGTCGATGACCTTGGTCGCCTGGGCGGCGTCGATCGTGTAAAAGCCGCCCACCGGCACCAGCACCGCGTCGACCGGGCCGATGTCGGCCAGCTGCTTGTCGCTCAGCAGGTGCCCCAGGTCGCCCAGGTGGGCCAGCCGCAGGCCGTCCACGTCGAACACGAAGACCGCGTTCAGCCCGCGCTTCTTGCCCTCCTCCTCGTCGTGGTAGACGCCCACCGACTTGATGGAGACGTCCTTCACCTTCTGCGAGATGGTGTTCCAGCCCTTCTTGTCCTCGGTCAGCCCGCGCAAGATGGTGGGCTTGCCCGCCAGCAGGGCCACGTTGTTGTGGTCGCCGTGCTCGTGGCTGATGGTGGCCACGTCGGCGGCCAGGCTGGCCGGCGGGGTGTAACCGATCCCGCCGGGGATCGGATCCATCACCACCCGGGTGCCGCCCTTGCTCTGCAGGAGGAAACAGGACTGGCCGTACCAGGTCAACCGCGTGGCGGCGCTCTGCGCGCGCGAGGCCGCGGCCGCGACCAGGGCCAGGCCGGTGAGCAGGAACGGGTAGAGGAGGCGCGGTCCGAGCCGGTTTCGTTTCATGCCGGCCAAGCTAACGCCGGGCCCGCTTCTTGGCCACCGGCGCGAGCACGAGGCCGCGGTCGCCCGCACCGCCGCAACGAGCGACACAAAACACGACCGCGCGCCAGTCGACATTTTCTTATGGCCTGCGGCGCCTTCGTGATATCGCTTGTGGCTCGTCGCCGGGAACATCCCGCGCGCACATGAAAGCGGAGGCTCGACCATGAAACGTCCTCACCATTCGGAACGCCGGCCGGTGGCCGCGTGCGGGCTCGTCACCCTCGGGGCCGTTCTCACCTTGGCGTGCGCTCAGCAGCAGCCGTATTACCCGGGGCAGCCGCCTGGCTATCCTCCCCAGCAGCCCGGGGCGCCCGGCGCCGGTCAATACCCGCCGCCCGGTTATCCTCCTCCGCAGCAGGCACAGCAACAGCGGCCTCCGCGGCAGCAGCAGCCGCCGGGCTACGGTCAGCAGCAGCCGGGCTATCCGCCGAACTACCAGCAGCCGCCGCAGCAGCAGCCACGGCCGGCGCAATACGCCCAGCGCCCCGGCTACCCGCCGCCCGGCCAGCCCGGTTACCCGCCGCCGGCGCAGCCTGGGTATCCGCCGCCGGCGCAGCCAGCCCAGCCGGGTTACCCGCCGCCGGCGCAGCCGGGCTATCCGGCGCCCGGCCAGCCCGGCGCCTACCCGCCTCCCGGTTACGGTCCCCCCGGCGCGCCTCCTGGATACGGGCAGCCGGACATGTACGGGTACAACCAGGGGTACGACGCGACCGCCTACAGTCACGATGGCTTCTTCATGCGGGGCGGAGCCATCGGGCTCGGCTATCAGACCGTCCCGGGCACCAATGTCGACGGGCTTGCCCTGACCCTCCTCGACCTCGCCGTCGGATACAGCGTGATTCCCAACCTCGCCATTTTCGGGGAGCTGGTCCTCGGTCCGGGGTTCCGGATCGGTCCCGGCATCTCCTATTACCTCATGCCGCTCAACATGTATTTCGGCGGCGGCCTGATGCTCCAGTCGTACAAGGCCAACCAGTACTCCTCCACCATCTCGGGGTTTGGTATCCAGGCCCAGGCAGGCAAGGAGTGGTGGGTGGCCCCGCAGTTCGGGATCGGTGTGGGCGGCACGCTCAACGTCGGCATCATGGACGGGTACAACCCGGTCTCGTTCGTCACCTCGTTCATCGCCACGTTCAATTAATCGAACCTAGCGGAGCGGCTCGCCGGTGTCGTAGGCGGACAGCGACCCGGCGGGCGTCACCCGCACCTGGCCCCAGTCGAAGCCGTTGCGGTTGAAGGCGCCGCCGTCTGCGACCCAGCGCTTGACCCCGTTCTCGAACACGAAGATGCGCGGGTCGCCGTTCTCGCGCAGCAGGGCGCGTTCGGGCGGGCGGTCCGACAGGTGGTCCATCGAGCCGGGCGGCACCTCCATGATCTGCTCGCGCTTGAGGCCCAGCTTGTCCAGCTCATCCAGGTTCGAGACGCGGAACCGGGTCCCCTTCTGCACCACGTACACCTCGTCGGTGCCCGCCAGCCGGTAGAGAAAGCCGTCCTGGCGCGACTGCTGCCGCAGCTTCTCGGTGGCCTGCACGCGCTCGTAGACACCCTTGTCGAAGCGCGGAGCCGCCCGCTTGGCGTTGGCCAGCCAGGCGGGCGGGGCGTGGCCGGCCGGGCGCGTGCGGGCGGGGCCGGGCGC
>JBKPRZ010000384.1:0-7004 GCA_046734815.1 Myxococcota bacterium
CTATTACGACGCCGAGGTCGCCGATTTCGACGCCGTCGTCAAGAAGACGCCGCCCGGTGGCCGCGCGGTGGGCCTGGTCTTCGACCGCCACTCGCGCGTCATGCGCATCGAGTCCGCGCTGGTGGGGCTGCCCAGCCTGTACCCGGTGCTGCGGCCGTCGCCCAGCGCTCTGGTCCCGATCTTCTACTGCGGCATGCGCCACATGCCCTGCCGGCGGCTGACTCCGGGCAAACCGATGCCCGACGTCAGCCCCTGGGGTCCCAGCGGCCTGCAGCCGGACCCGGCCATCGACTTCTTCGACTACTTCTTCATCCGGCTGCCGCCCAACCGCCCGATCTTCGGCGCCGCCCTCAAGCGGCTCGAGCTGATCGCCACCGAGGGATCCTGGCTGGTCTACCGACGCCGCCCCGGCCCGCCCCCGCCCGACCAGCCGGTGGTCAACGCGCCCGCCACGACCACCAAGGCCCGCCGGGACAAGCCCCGCCGCAACCGCTAGAGCGTGCTCCCTTCCCCCTACTCCTCCTCCTCGCGGCTGGCGGCCAGGCGGGACAGGACGCCCATGTCCTCGAGGGTGGTGGTGTCGCCCTTGGCCACGCCGGTGGTGGCGATCTCCTTGAGCAGGCGGCGCATGATCTTGCCCGAGCGGGTCTTCGGTAGGGCGTCGGTGAAGCGGATCTCGTCGGGGCGGGCGAGAGCGCCAATCTCCTTGACCACGTGGTCCGACAGGGTCTTCTTCAACGGCTCGTCGGGCTGGTTGCCCTGCTTGAGAGTCACGAAGCAGCAGATCCCCTGCCCCTTCAGTGCGTGCGGCGGCCCCACCACGGCCGCCTCGGCCACCACCGGGTGCGAGACCAGGGCGCTCTCGATCTCGGCGGTGCCCAGCCGGTGGCCGGCCACGTTGAGCACGTCGTCCACCCGGCCCATCACCCAGAAGTACCCGTCCTCGTCCTGGCGGGAACCGTCGCCCGTGAAGTAGACGCCCGGGATCTCGGACCAGTATTGCCGGACGTAGCGCTCGGGATCGCCGTGGATCCCGCGCAGCATCGAGGGCCAGGGTTTCTTGATCACCAGGAACCCACCCTCGTTGGGCGCGCAGCGGCTGCCGTCCTTCTTGACCACCTCGGGCTGCACCCCGAAAAACGGGATGGTGCAGCTGCCCGGCTTGGTGGCGGTGAACCCGGGAAACGGTGCGATCATGATGGCCCCGGTCTCGGTCTGCCACCAGGTATCCACGATCGGGCAGCGCTGCTTGCCGATCTGCTGGTGGTACCAGATCCAGGCCTCCGGGTTGATGGGCTCGCCCACCGTGCCCAGCAGGCGCAGCGAGGACATGTCGTGCCGGGCCGGGTGCTCGTCGCCCCAGCGCACGAAGGCGCGGATGGCGGTGGGGGCGGTGTAAAAGACGGTGACCTTGCGCCGCTCGATGATCGACCAGAAACGGTCCTTCTCGGGGTGGTCGGGCGCCCCTTCGTACATCACGGTGGTGGCGCCGTTGGACAGCGGCCCGTAAACGACGTAGCTGTGGCCGGTCACCCAGCCGATGTCGGCCGTGCACCAGTACAGGTCGTCCTCGCGCAGATCGAAGGTGTATTTGGTGGTGAGGTGCGCGCCCAGGAGGTACCCGCCGGTGGTGTGCACGATGCCCTTGGGTTTGCCGGTGGTGCCCGAGGTGTACAGGATGAACAGCGGGTGCTCGGCCGGCAGGCTCTCGGCCGGCAGGTTGGTGGGCTGGGCGGTGACGGCGTCGTCCCACCAGACGTCGCGCCCGGCTTTCATCGCCACCTTCTCGCCGGTGCGCTTGACCACCACGCAGGTCTCGATGCTGGGGGTCTGCTGCAGGGCCTGGTCGACGTTGGCCTTCAGCGGGATGACCTTGCCGCGCCGGTAGCCGCCGTCGGCGGTGATGCACAGCTTGGCCTGGCAGTCGTTGATCCGGTCGCGCAGGGCCTCGGCCGAGAAGCCGCCGAAGACCACGGTGTGGGGCGCGCCCACCCGGGTGCAGGCCAGCATCGCGATGGCCGCTTCGGGGATCAGGGGCATGTAGATGGCCACCCGGTCGCCGCGGGCCACGCCCAGCTTGCGCAGGGCGGCCGCGAACCGGCAGACCTCGGCGTGCAGCTGCCGGTAGGTCAAGATCCGCTCGTCGCCGGGCTCACCTTCCCAGACGATGGCGGGCTTGTCGCCGCGGGTGCCCAGATGGCGGTCGAGACAGTTGACCGACAGGTTCAGCTCGCCGTCCTCGAACCACTTGACCCAGGGGACCTCGCCGCCGAGCACCTGGGTGAACGGCTTGCTCCAGGTCAGCTCGGCCCGGGCGGTCTCGCCCCAGAAGCCGTTCGGGTCGTCGATGGATCGGCGGTACAGCCGCTGGTATTCGGCGGCGTCGCCCAGGCGCGACCGGGACGCGAACGCGCGCGACGGCGGGAAGGTGCGCGCCTCGCGCGACACCGACTGGATCACACCGGATTCCTTGTCGCTTCCTGAACCATTGTTGCTCATCGGTAGGCCTCTGTTTGGGAAGGTGGAGCCTATCAGCCCGGCGGGCCGCTTTCGTGCGACGGCTCCATCAGAACGTGCTTCTGACCTGGAATGGCCGGGGCAGCCCCGCGGCCTCGAGCCACTGGGAGGTGACGCTGTCGACGCGGGCGGTCCGCGGGCCCTGTTTCACGTACGCCAGCAATCGTTCGAGGGCGGCGCGCTCACCTTCGGCCTCCAGCTCGACGGCGCCGTCGTTCAGGTTGCGCACCCAGCCGGCCAGGCCCAGGCGCCCACCCTCGTGCAGCACGCTGGCGCGGAAGCCGACCCCTTGCACCCGGCCGCGGACCAGGGCGTGAAGACGCACCGGCACGGCCGGGGCCGTCACGGCTGCAGCCTCACCTCGGCCAGCTGGTCGCCCGCGGGCTGATCCAGGTTCGTCACAACCTTGGAGGTGGTGGCGCCGGGGCGGCCGTCGGCGGGGGCCGCCGCCAGGCGCACGGCCCCGGCCCCCTCCACCACCGCGCCCACCAGCCAGCGCCCGTCGGGCGTGACGTCGGGGCGCCCGGGGGCGGCGGCGTTCTGCTCGGTGAAGACAGCGGTGGCGGTGTCGGACGGCCCCACCGCGAACAGCGCCGGGCGGTCAGCCTCGCGCGTGCGGGCGGCGACGTAGATGGTGGCCTTCTCCGGCGGCAGGCGGATGGCCGCCCCGCTGGGCAGCGCCAGACCGCGCCCGGTCGACAGCGCCGCCGGTGCGGTGGCGGCCTCGATCACCACCGTGCGCGTGCGTTCGAGCTGCGGCTCGGGCCCGTCCTGGATCCGGAGGGCGTGCACGGTGGTGGGCAAGGGTCCCAGCGCGCGGTTGGCGGCGTTGGTGCCGGTCAGCGCCCACACCGTGCTGCCATCCGGGGCAAAGGCCACGTCCACCAGCACCGGGGCGCGCATCTCCGGCGCCAGGTTCACCTCCGGGGGGGCGGGCGTGCTGGCGTCGAGCCGATCCAGCCGCACCACCGCCAGACGGTTGCGCTCGGAGAAGCCCACCGCCAGCAGGCGGCCGTCGGGAGAAAGAGCCACCCGCACCGGCCGGCTGCCGCGCAGCCAGGGCGGCAGCGCGCCGGTCCCCTCCTGCCGCGGCCGCAGCGCGAAGGCGGTGTCCAGGACGATGGCGTCGCGTTCCCGCAGGACCAGCAGCCGGTGGGCACTGCTGGCGGCGAGCAGCGCGCGCACGGGGGGGGCG
Organism: Myxococcota bacterium; assembly: GCA_046734815.1. Classification (GTDB taxonomy): domain Bacteria; phylum Myxococcota_A; class Polyangia; order Fen-1088; family Fen-1088; genus CAVYGB01. The sequence continues at coordinate 3,713 of JBKPRZ010000384.1, forward strand.
CCCAGCTCCTGGCTGCTCGCCAGGGCGGGCGTGCCGGCGGCGGCCAGCTCGAAGGCGCTCAAGGTCCCCCGGCGATCGATGACGTAGGCCGCGCGGGCGTCGGCGGACAGCTGCGCCTGCAGCGCCCCCGGCAGCGCGCTGGAGCCGCGCACGTGGGGTCCGTCGGGGCCGAGCTCCAGCCAGACCAGGCGGTCAGCCGCGTGCAGCACGCCCAGGCGGCGCACCTCGATCGGTCGCTCGCCGGTGCCGTGCTCCTGGCTGACCGAGACCTTCTGCGCGCCCACCGGCGTGCCCACCGGCACCCGCACCAGGATGCCGCCGTCGCCGGTGCGCGAGACAACCGCCGCCACCCGCCCGCCGATCGAGACGGTGGGCTGGCGGCCGAACTGACGGCCGCGGATGCACAGGGTCTCGCCGATCACCGCCACGCCGTCGCTGCCGTGCGGCCGCAGCTCGCCGATGGCGGGGATGTCGATCCCGCCCAGATCCTCGATCGCGGTGATGCCGGGCGAGCCGCTGGCCTCGTCCAGCTCGCGCGCCTCGACCGCGGTGCGGGGGCCCGCGGTCGCGCAGCCGACCGAGACCCCGAGCAACGCCACCGGAAACAGCCGAGTCGCGATCCAGTCGACCATGGCACCACCTCCCGGTGGGGGGCTCACCGTGCTGTCAGAGCGGTCCTTCGGTGACCTTCACGGAGATCAGATTGTTCGGGACCAGGGGCAGCTCCTCGAACCGGGCCACCACCTTGTTGGTGGCGTCGAGCACCTGCACCTTGGACAGCACCGCGTATTGCACCGGCCCGGTGGTCGGCGCCACCGAGGCCACGTAGCCCACGATCTTCGCCCCCGTGTCGTACTCCAGGGTCACGCGGTGGCTCACCATGTCGCGGATCTTCTTGTAATCGGGCATGCGTCGGGATTCTCCGTGAGGCGGGGACTTTACATCGGACTCGTGCAGGGAGGGGTGGTTTCGGCGGGCTCGGTCACGGGTGGCCGGGAGGGCGGCCGGCGCCGCCGCCGGTGGTGGGCATGGTCAGCGTCTGGTCCTCGCTCTGCACGCCATCCACCGAGAGGGCCAGATCCTGCGTGCCCACGGCGATGTTGTTGGCCTGCCCGAAGAGGTCGCCCTTCTTGCGGGTCATGCCGTCGCCGTCCTTGTCGATGCGCACGGTGATGTCCATGCGCCCGGCGAACTGCCGGCCCTGGATCATCGAATCGCGCGCGCTCAGCGTGAACCGCATCGGAAACTGGCCCAGCGGGTGTTTCTGGACCGCCATCATCGACCCCATCCCCGGGGCTCCGCCGGCGCGGCGGGCGATGATGAACACGACGTCGCTGGGAGACAGCAGCTTGCGCTGGCCGGCCGGGACGGTGATGGTGCCGCTGATCGTGCTGCTGGGATCGGGCGCGGCCGGAACGGTCTCGTCGTCAGCCGCGGGGGCGGGGGTAGGCGGCGGCGTGGACGGCGTGGGCGGCGTGCTCGCCGGCGTAGCGGCGCTGGAGGAGGCGGGCAGGCCCGAGGGGCGATCGGTCTGGTTCTTCTTGCAACCGAGGCCGCTGGCCGTGGCCAGGGCCAGCACGACGATGACGGCGGTTCGTTCGCCGGCGCGGTGTTGAATCATCCAATCGCTCCTTGGGGCCCGGGGAAGGTACCACGGGTCCCGCCGAGGTCAGGACCCACGGCATCCACACGGGCCGGCGGGAGGCCTCGATCGGGCTCAGGGGCCTGATTCGTCACGACAGATAGCATCATGGCGTCCAGGGATCGGGAATCATTGGAAGATCGGGCAGCGCGGCGCGCGAGACCTATGTCACACCCTGCGGCGGCAAGTTTGCTCCATAAAAGATGTAACGGTTACTGCCGATGTTAAGCGCGTGGACGGGAGAGGCTCGCTCTCTGAGCCCATCGGCAAGCGTTTCGGAAGGTACCTCCTTCTAGAGGCGATCGACCGGGGGGGAATGGCGGAGGTCTACCGCGCGGTCACCCATGGGCCGGGCGGATTCCAGCGTCAGTTCGTCATCAAGCGCATCCGGCAGGAGAAGGCCGCCTCCAAGGAATTCGTCGAGATGTTCATCAACGAGGCGCGCATCTCGGCGCTCCTCGAGCACCCGAACATCGTGCAGGTCTATGACTTCGGCCAGGTGGAGGGTGACTACTTCCTGGCCATGGAGTACCTGCGCGGCCGGAACCTGCTGGCGCTGGGCCGGCGGCTGCGCAGCCACGGCAGCGACATGCCGCCCGACCTGGCGGCCTACGTGGCCCGCGAGGTGGCGCGGGGTCTTCACCACGCCCACACCCTGACCAACCAGGGCAAGCCGCTGGGGATCGTCCACCGCGACGTCAGCCCGTCCAACATCATGCTGCTGCGAACGGGCGGCGTGAAGCTGCTGGACTTCGGCATCGCCCGGGCGACCATGAAGCTGCGAACCATCACGCCGATCGGCGGGCTGGTGAAGGGCAAGCTGTCGTATCTGTCGCCCGAGCAGGTGCGCGGCCAGGGCGTCGACGGCCGCTCGGACATCTTCTCGCTGGGGATCGTCCTGTGGGAGTGCCTGACCGGGCTGCGCCTGTTTTACGACCCCAACGACCTCGAGACGATGCGCAACGTGCTCCACCGGCCCATTCCCAAGCCCTCCGAGGTGCGGGCGGGCGTGCCGGCCGCGCTGGACGCCATCACCCTCAAGGCGCTGCAGCGGGAGCTGAACCAGCGCTACCCCGACGCCTCGGCCCTGGCCGCCGACCTCGAGGAGCATCTGCGCGAGTGCCGCTTCTCGCCCGAATCGGTGGTGCGGCTGCTGGGCGAGCTGTTCGGCGGGGAGGACTCGGCCCGCGAGCTGCCCCTGCCCGGCGAGGCGTCGGTGTTCTCGAGCAAGCCAGTGCCGGCGACCCGCGGCTCGCTGGCCAACGATTCGGTGCCTCCCACCGCGTCGGCCACCTTGGCCGACGGCGATGCCACCGAGAACGACTACGCGACCGTCAGCTCGGTGCACCGCCTGGCCGAGATCGCCGTCCGCCACCGGCGCCGGCGGCTGGTGCGGTTCTCGGCGGCGGGCCTGGTGGCCGCCGGTGCGATGTCGGTCGCGTCGGTGTTGCTGCCGGGACGCCCGCCGGATGTACCCTGGGGGCCGGTGGCGATCGCCAGCCGTCAGGTGTTGCCGGCCGCGGCGCCGCCCCCGGCGCCGCCCGCCGAGGCCGCACCTGCCCCGCTGGCCGCCGTCGTCGTGGCGCCGTCGCAGGCGGGCATCCAGATCGAGCCCGCCTGGGGCACGGAGGCGGTCGAGCTGCCCCGGCC
>JBKPRZ010000385.1:0-3531 GCA_046734815.1 Myxococcota bacterium
GGCGGCGGGCGCCGGCGGCGGTGGCGCGGTCGATGATCGCGTCGGCGGCCGGACCGCAGGCGTGCAGAGCGGTGACCAGATCGGGGGCCGCGGGCCAGGCGGCCGCATCCTCGACGGCGGCGGCCCGGCACTGAAAGCCGCTGGCAAAGCGCGCGCCCAGCGCCGCTGCCAGCGCCGCCCGCGCCGGCTCGCGCTCGAGCGCCAGCACCCGCAGTCCCGGCGACACCAGGATCGCCGCCAGCAGGCCGACGTACCCCTTGCCCGAGGCCGCATCTACCAGCTGGGCACCCTCGCGCGCCGGCAGCGCCCGCGCGATCTCCGCCAGCATGGCCGTCACCTCCACCGCCTTGCGCCGGTCCTCCTGGCGCAAACCTGCGCCCTCGGCGTCCACGTACAGGCGCTGCATCCACCCCTCCACCTCGGCCAGCGACGGCGGGGTCATGGCCGCTAGAGGTAGCCCTGGGCCTGCAGGTCGAACAGCTGCGCGTAGCGGCCGCGCGAGGCCACCAGCTGGCTGTGGGTGCCCTGCTCGATGATGTGGCCGTGCTCGATCACCAGGATGCGATCGGCCATCCGCACGGTGGGGAAGCGGTGGGAGATGACGATGGTGGTGCGGCCCTCGGCCAGCGCGCGGAAGCGCTGGAAGACGGCGTGCTCGGCCTCGGCGTCCAGCGCGGCGGTGGGCTCGTCCAGCACCAGGATGTCCGCCTCCTGCCGCATGAACGCGCGGGCCAGCGCCACCTTCTGCCACTGCCCGCCCGACAGCTCGACCCCGTCGAGGAACCAGCGCCCCAGCTGGGTGTCCAGGCCCTTGGCCATGCTGGCCACCAGCTCGCGCGCCCCGCCCCGCTCGACCGCCTCGCCCAGCCGTTCGGTGTCGTCGAGGTGCTCGATGCTGCCGACCCCCACGTTCTCGCGCAGCAGGAAGTAGTACTGGTTGAAGTCCTGGAAGATGACCCCGAAGCGCTTGCGCAGATCGGTCTCGTTCCAGTCGCGCAGGTCCAGGCCGTCCAGGAGGATGCGGCCCTCGGTCGGCTGGTACAGCCGGGTGAGCAGCTTGATGAAGGTGGTCTTGCCGGCGCCGTTCTGGCCCACCAGCGCCAGGCTCTGGCCGCGCGGGATGAACACGTCGATCGCGCGCAGGGCCCAGGCCTCCGCGCCCGGGTAGCGAAAGCCCACGCCGTCGAAGCGGATGCCCTGCTCGCCCGGGACCTGTGCCGGTCGAGGCGTGGCGTGGGCGCCGTTGGCGGGCGTCACCGGGATGGCCAGGAAGTCGAACAGGTTCGACATGTACAAGGTGTCCTCGTACATCCCACCCACCGCCGTGAGGATCGACGAGAAGCTCTGCTGGCCCTGGCGAAAGGCCACCAGGTAAAGGGTCATGTCCCCCAGCGACAGCGGCCCGCGGATGGTGGAGTAGACGATGTAGCCGTAGCAGCCGTAAAACGCCGCCGTCGACAGCAGCGACAGCAAGAAGCCCCAGAAGGTGCGGCGCATGGCCAGGCGGCTGTCCTCGTCGAACAGCTGCTCGGCCAGGGTGCGGTAACGACCCAGCAGCAACGAGCCCAGCCCGAACAGCTTCACCTCCTTGGCGTGCTCGTCGTTGGCCATCACGTATTCGAGGTAGTTCAGGCGGCGCAGCTCGGGGGCCCGGCGGTTGCGCAGCCGGAAGCCACGGGCCGAGAAGGATGCCTCGGCGATGAACGCCGGCACGGTGGCCAGCAGGAGCACCAGCACCAGCCAGGGCGAGAAGGTCACCAGCAGCACGCTGTAGCCGGCCAGGGTCAGGCCGTTGCGCAGCACCTGGAAGTTCTCCTGCACCAGCGACAGCGGCCGGCTGGAGGCCTCGCGCCGCGCGCGGGTCAGCTTGTCGTAATACTCCGAGTCCTCGAAGTGGCGCAGCTCGAGGGTCAGCGCCTTCTCGAGGATCTTCGTGTTCACGTCGATCCCCAGGCGCCAGCCCACCAGCTGCCGGCACAGCCCCAGCACCCGCTCGACCAGCGCCGCCCCCGTGACCAGCAACAGCTCGATCACCACCCAGGTCACCACCCGCATCAGCGCCGCCTGCCCGGCCGCCCCGCTGAGCGCGCGCGCCCCCACCACCCCATCGACGATGATCTTGCCCACGTAGGCGATGGCGGGCGCCAGCACCGCCGAGACCACCGTCAGCGCCGCCAGCCCGGCGGTCCCGCGCGCCGACGAGCGCCAGACAAGGCCCAGGGTGCGGCGGGTCTGCGAGAAGCTGCCGCGCAGACGTTCGCGCAGCGGCGGCGGGGGGCGTTCGGCGGTCGCAGGTGGCGGCACGGCGCCAAGCTTACTTCGCGTAATCCGTGGCGCGAGTCTCGCGAACCACCGCCACCCGGATCTGGCCCGGATAGGCCAGCTCGGCCTCGACCTTGCGCGCGATGTTCCGTGACAGCAGCCGGGCCTCGTCGTCGCTGACGCGGGCATTGTCGACCAGCACCCGGATCTCCCGCCCGGCCTGGATGGCGAAGGCCCGCTCCACCCCCTCGAAGCTGGTGGCGATCTTCTCGAGATCGGACAGCCGCTGCACGTAGCTCTCCAGCATCTCGCGTCGCGCCCCCGGCCGCTGCCCCGACAGCACGTTGGCCGACTCGACCAGGTGGTCCAGCGCCTGGGTGGCCGCCGTGTCGCCGTGGTGGCTCTCGATGGCCTGGCACACCGGGCCCACCTCGCCGTGCTTGCGGCACAGCTGCGCCCCGATGGCCGCGTGCGAGCCCTCGACGTGGTGGTCGGCCGCCTGGCCGATGTCGTGCAGCAGCCCCGCCCGGCGGGCCAGCTTCACGGACAGGCCCATCTCCGCCGCCATCGCCCCGGCGATGAAGGCCACCTCCACCGAATGTTGCAGCAGGTTGTGCGCCTGGCTGGTCCGGAACTTCAGTCCGCCCAGCAGGCGCACCAGCTCGGGGTGCAACCCGCCCACCCCCAGGTCCAGCGCCGCCTGCTCGGCCGCCTCCTGCCCCTGGCGCTCGACCTCGGCGGTGGCCTTCTCGACCATCTCCTCGATGCGGCTGGGGTGGATGCGTCCGTCGGCGATCAGGCGCCCCAGCGCCAGGCGGGCGATCTCGCGCCGGACCGGATGGAAGCAGGAGATGACCACCGCCTCGGGCGTGTCGTCGATGATGATGTCGACCCCGGTGGCCGCCTCCAGCGCGCGGATGTTGCGCCCCTCGCGTCCGATGATCCGCCCCTTCATGTCGTCCGACGGCAGCGGCACCACCGCCACCGTCCGCTCGACCACGTATTCGCTGGCCTGGCGGTGCACCGCAGCCGCCAGCACCTCGCGCGCCCGCTCGGCCGCCGCCGCCCGCGCCTGGTCCTCGATGCGCTTGACCTCGGCCGCGCTCTGGCGGCGCGCCTCGTCCCGCACCTCCGCCTCCAGCGCCTGGCGCGCCTGCGCTGGCGTCATCCCGGCGATCTTCTCCAGGCGGACCTTGGCCTCGGCCGCCTGGGCCGCCGCCGCCCGGGCCGCGGCCTCCGCCGCCTGCTCGCGGCCGGACATCTGCCGCT
>JBKPRZ010000386.1:0-2664 GCA_046734815.1 Myxococcota bacterium
GCCCGATGCCGGTCCCACCGACGCCGCCGACGGCCGCCCGCGCTCGCCGCTGCGGCTGGCGGACTTCCAGCCCACCTCGATGCTGCACGCCGAGGCCCACCAGGTTCCGCGCGCCCGCTTCCCGGTCATCGACTTCCACCAGCACGTCGACGACCGCCTGGACGCCAGGGGCGCGCTGGCCTTCCCGCCCGACAAGCTGATCGCGCTGATGGACCAGGTGAACGTGCAGACCCTGGTCATCCTCACCGGCCCGCGCGGCCAGGACCTCGAGCGCCTGATCGCCACCCTGGTCAAGCCCCACCCCGGGCGGTTCGTGGTCTTCACCCAGGTCGACTGGGCGCAGGCCGACACGCCCGGCTTCGGCCGCCGCGCCGCCGCGCAGCTGCGCGCCGACGTGGCCCGCGGCGCGCGCGGGCTGAAGGTGCTCAAGGAGCTGGGCCTGTACGCGCGCGACCACCAGGGCAAGCTGCTGGCCATCGACGACCCGCGCTGGGATCCCATCTGGGCCGAGTGCGGGCGGCTGGGCGTGCCGGTGGCCATCCACAGCGGTGACCCGGAGGCGTTCTTCCACCCGAACGACGCCAAGAACGAGCGCCACGAAGAGCTGTGGGACAACCCGGACTGGAGCTTTTCCGGCCGCGACTTCCCCCCGCTGGAGGCGCTGCTGCAGGCGCAGGCCCGCGTGTTCGCGCGCCACCCGCGCACCCGGTTCGTGGCTCTGCACTTCGGCGGCTGGCCCGAGAACCTCGACCACGTCTCGGCGCTGCTGGGGCGCCTGAAGAACGTCTGGGTCGAGACCGGTGCCCGCCAGGCCGAGCTGGGGCGGCAGCCTCGCCGGGCCCGCCGCTTCTTTCTCGAGCACGCCGACCGGATCCTGTTCGGGACCGACATGTGGCCCGAACCGGAGCTCTACGCCAACTACTTCCGCTGGCTGGAGACGGCCGACGAATATTTCCCCTATTACGACTACCCGGCCCAGGGCCGCTGGCACATCTACGGCATCCAGCTGCCCGACGACGTCTTGCGGAAGGTGTACAGCGACAACGCCCGCGCGCTGCTCACGCGCGGCCGGGAATGACCAGCGCCAGCGCGGCCACCGGCATCAGCAGCGCGGCGAGGAGGCGGGTGCCGACAATCTGGATATTCTTCATGCCGGCCAGATTAGCCCCGCGCTTTGCGCACCGAAAATAGCGATCCGCGCACCCCCGCTATGCAATCATGCACAGGGTGTTCGACTGGAACGACGCCCGCTACTTCCTGGCCATCGCCCGCGGCCGCTCGCTGTCTGCGGCCGGACGCACCCTGCGTGTGCAGCAGTCCACGGTGGGGCGGCGGCTGGCCGCGCTGGAGTCCAGCCTGGGCGCCCGCCTGTTCGACCGCACCCCGGGCGGCTACCTGCCCACCCAGGCCGGCGAGTCGCTGCTGACCCACGCCGAGCGGATGGAGGACGAGGCCCTGTCCGCCGAGCGGGCGCTGCTGGGGCGCGAGGGGCGCATCGCCGGGGTGGTGCGCGTGACCGCGGCGCAGGCCTTCGGCAACGACTTCGTGGTGCCGATGCTGGCCCGCCTGCACGCCGAGCAGCCCGAGATCCTGGTCGAGCTGGTGGCCGACAACGCCAACCTCAGCCTGACCAAGCGCGAGGCCGACCTGGCCCTGCGCCTGGGCAAGCCCCGCCAGCCGCTGCTGGTGGTGCGGCGGCTGGGCGAGGTGCTGACCGGCCTCTACGGCTCGCGGGCCTACCTGTCCCGACGCGGGCGCCCGCGCGGCGCCGAGCTGACCGGCCACGACTTCGTCGACTACGACGACACCTATCTGCAGAAGGAGACCATGACCTGGTACCGGCAGTGCACCCGCGGGGGCCGCTGCACCTTCCGGGTCAACGGCAGCCACGGCATCCTGGCGGCGGTGAAGGCGGGCCTGGGCGTGGGGCCGCTACCCTGCTGGCTGGGCGATCAGACCGAGGGGCTGGAACGGGTGCTGCCGACGATCAGCCGCGGCGACGAGCTGTGGCTGGTCATGCACCGGGACCTGCGCCACGTCGCCCGCGTGCGGGCGGTGGTCGAGTTCTTCGGCCGCGAGATGCGGCGCGAGGCGCCCCGGCTGCTGGGACGCCCCGGCCGGACGCCGCGCGCGCGCGGCTGAAACGATCAGGACCTGCTGCCGTCGGCGGCGGCGGGCTCGAGCCAGAACTCGACCCGATCGGTCTTGCCAGCGCGCTCCCCGGTGCGCGGCGCGGGCGCCATCACCGAGACCCGGGCGGCATCGATGGCCAGGTCGCCGATCAGGAAACGGCCCAGCGAGACGCTGCGGGCGGAGGCGATGACCCAGGGGCGCTTCTGCAAGCCCCCGTTGGACACCACCGAGACCACGATGTGGCGGTCCTGCACGTTCTTGATCGCCTTGCCGAACCGGTAGAGCACGCGGTAGCCGGCCTGGTCGACCTCGGGGCGGGCCCCCTCGAACAGGGCGGTGTCGTCCATCGCCACCACCACCTTGTCGCCGCGGGCCTCGACGCTGATGGCGCTGTCGCCCACCAGCTGCCGCTTGAGCTCCTCGGCCAGGGTCTTGGTCGACGCGCTGGTGGCGCCCGGAGAGGCGGCCGCGGCGGGCGCCGCCGGCGCCTCTTCCCCGCCGGCACGGACGGCGGGCGCCACGGCCTCGCCC
>JBKPRZ010000387.1:0-16334 GCA_046734815.1 Myxococcota bacterium
GTCACGGTCCAGGACCGCGCGACGCCGTATCCCTTCTAGGCCAGCGTTCGCGTAGTAGGCGCACTTTCCCGTCCTCGTCCTCGTCCTCGTCCTCGATGGTGATCTCTGATCAGAGGTCTGTCACCCATGTTCCCTGAGCACTGTGAGACCCAATGTCGGTGACGATCGGATCGGGAGTCGAGGACGAGGACGAGGACGAGGACGAGGACGAGGACGGGATAGTGCGCGTAGATCGCCAACGCTGCTCTAGCGCCGGCGGTGGGCGGCTGCCTCGATCAGCTTCGCCAGCAGGGTGCGGTGGCAGTGGGTGGGGTCGGTGCAGGCGGAGGAGCAGAGGAGGGTGATGGTCTCGCCGGCGGCGACGCGTTCGGCGAGGGCGCGGATGCGGAAGGTCTGGGCCTGCATCTCGGCGTGGTAGCGGGGGGTGTACTGCGCGAAGGTGATGGGGTGACCCTGCTTGCCCCAGTAGGCGGCGTGTAGCTCGCGGCTGGGGCCCAGGTCGGGCCACCAGTCGTCCCAGGTCTCGTCCGATTTCGCTACGCCGCGCGGGCGGTAGCGGCAGACCAGCAGCCGGAAGCCGTCGCCGGGATCGGCGGGGTCGTTCCAGCGCTTGGTACGGACTGGCACGCGGGCGATCTTAGCGCGCTGGAGGGGGACAGGTTTTCCCGACAGCCGTGGGCGGGTTTTCGCGACGGACGGGTGGACAGGTTTTCGCGGCAGTCGGTATGCTGTGGTGGATGGCGAAGTACGCTGGCTTTGCGGTCGGGCGGCTTGCGGGCGCGTTCTCGGCGGCGATGCTGACGGTGGCGCTCCCGGCTGCGTGCGCGGTCGAGGGGGCAGCCGGTCCGCGGGTCGTGCTGGTCACCCTGGACGGCGTGCGCTGGCAGGAGGTGTTCCGTGGCGCCGACGCGGCGCTGGGTAGCGCGGGACCGGGCGGCGGCACCGCCGAGCAGAAGCGGCAGGCGCTGATGCCGTTCCTGTGGAGCACGGTCGCCCGCCAGGGGCAGATCTTCGGCAACGCCGACCGCGGCAGCAAGGTGACGGTCGCCAACCCGTTTCGCGTCTCGTATCCCGGCTACCACGAGCTGCTGTGCGGGTTCTCGTCGCCGTTCATCCGCAACAACCTGCGCATCCCCAACCCGGACCACACCGTGCTCGAATGGCTGCACGCCCGTCCGGGCTTCACCGGGCGGGTGGCGGCCTACACCTCCTGGGACGTGTTCGCCGAGATCCTGGGCGGCGGGCGCAGCGGGCTGGTGCTCGATGTCGGCAAGCCCGCCGCGCGCCCGAACGTGATCGAGCGCCTGCGCGCCGAGGTGCGGCCGCCCTGGAAGGACAGCGTCTACGACGCCTTCGTGTTCCACGCCGCCATGGACTACCTGCGCGCGCACGAGCCGCGGGTGATGTACGTGGCTCTAGGCGACACCGACGAGTGGGGCCACGCTGGCAACTACGAACGATACCTGGAGGCGCTGGGGCGCGCCGACCACTGGCTGTCCGAGCTGTGGCAGGAGCTGTCCACCCGCCCCGGCTACCGCGGCCGCACCTCAATGCTGATCACCACCGACCACGGCCGCGGCGACGGCCCCACCGAATGGGGCAAGCACGGCGCCGAGATCCCCGGGGCCGAGTCGGTCTGGGTGGCGCTGATCGGCCCGGGCACGCCGGCGCTGGGCGAGCGCCAGAACCACGCCCCGCTGACCCTCAGCCAGGTGGCCGCCACGGTGGGCGCGCTGGCCGGTGAGGACTACGCCGTCGCCACGCGGGACGCCGCTCCCCCGCTGCCGTTCAGGGCGAAGTGACCCGCTACTGGCGTTCGGGTGGCCAGAAGTCGCGCGGGTACAGGCGCGGCAGCACCGTCGCCTCGCCGCTGTCACGCAGGAACTGCTCGTAGCGGTCCAGCAGGCTGGGCGGGCCGGTCACCAGCGCGAGGGCGCGCTTGTCGGCCGCCACCTTCCCGCCGGCGCCGACAAGCATGCGGCCCAGCAGGGCGGGGATCCGGGCGGTCAGCGCCTCGACTGTGCCGGGGGCGCGGGCCGCCTCCAGCAGCTGGGTCTTGAAGGCGCGTACCAGGTTGGGCGCGAGGCCGTCTATCAGGTCGCTGGCGATGCGCGCTCCGCGCGCAGCATAGCCGCTGGCCCCGCCGTAGTCGCCGAAGGCGTTGGCCAGGCTGGCCTGCACCAGGGCCGGCTCGACCTTCACCGACCGGGCGAAGCTGGCCGCAAACTTCAGGGTCTGCACCGGGTCGGGGCAGCGGTAGGCCTGGTAGCCGACCCGCCCGCGCACCAGATCGCCGTACATGCCGTTGCTGTAGGCCAGCCCCGCCGCCCAGGTGCTCATGAACAGCGACGAGGGGCCCGCCCCGGCGAACAGGCCCAGCGCCAGCATGTCCAGGGCGTTGTCCCGGATCGGTTCGCGGTAGTCGGGCCCGGGCACGCGCACCGCCACCCCGCCGTTGGTGGCGCTCTCCAGGACCAGCGCCAGGTGCGGTCCGATGGGCTGGTCGCGGTAGCGCTCGCGCAGGCGCTGCTCGACCCAGCGGGGGCCCGCCTTGCGCGGGTGCGCCGCCTCGCCAGCGGGTAGCGCCGCCAGCATGGGATCGATCGCCCGCAGGGCCACCCCCGCGTTGGCCGAGCTGCTGGTGACCTGCACCCGCGCGTTGCCGCGCGCGCGGATCCGCCCCAGCAGCCCGCGCAGGCGGCCGATCAGCTCGTCCGGCCCGGAAGCCAGGTCGGCGCGGATCTCGCGCACCAGCCGCGCGAGGTCCGCCCGCCAGGTGTCGGGCGGCAGGTGGTCCAGCTCGAAGCGCAGCTGCTCGCCCAGGTCCCCGTGCAGCCCGGCCAGGTGCCGCGCCACCGCCACGCGATCGCCCGGCCCCAGCTTGGCCGCCACCTCGGCCAGCGAGCCCTCCAGCGCCGCCCGCGCCTCGGGCCCCGGGTCCTCCAGCCGCCAGCGCAGCCGCGACAGGTGATACAGCACCGTGAACGGGCTGGAGGCGGCGAAATACAGCGGGTCGTCCTGGTAGTCGAGGGCGTTGGCGATCGACCCGGCCCAGTCCTCGGCGTCCTGCTGGAACAGCCCGCGCAGCCCCTGCAGCCGCCCGCGCACCACGTCCACCAGCCGCGCGCGCACCGAGGGATCGACCCGCGGGCGCTCGAGAAAGGTCTCCATCCACTCGGCCAGACGGGCGATCTCCTGGGTGCTGGAAGCGGAGCCGCCCAGGTAGAGCTCGGCCCGGCGGGTGCGCGGGTTGAACCCCAGCCCCAGCCCCACGCTGTACACCGACGCCCGCACCCGCTCCTCGGTGGTGGCGTAGTCCAGCACCTCGCCCTGGCGGGTGGTCACCCCCAGGCTGTCCAGGCTGCTCAGCAGCGGCAGCAGCTCGCGGTCGCCCTCGGGGATGTCGCCCAGATCGAACGCCACGCTGACGTCGGTGAACACCGTGGCGTCGAAGTGGGTGCGGATCACCGGCACCGTCCCCAGCTTCTCCTGCGCAAACGGAGCGTCGTCGCGCGCCATCGGCGGGTGGGCCAGGAAGGCGGGCAGCTTCACCTCGGCGTTGCGCTTCTCGATGGCGCCCGTGGCGGCGTCGAACTCTTTCTTCAGGCGGGCCAGCGCCGTGTCGTCGCCGCGCAGGCGGAAGCGGGTCTTCACCGCGCGCAGGTGCGCGCGCAGACGGGTCTCGCGGGCCTTGCGCTCGCGGGCCAGCAGGGCCGGGTCGGGCAGAGCGGCGCTCAGGTGCGGGTGGCCGAGCAGGCCGGCGCGCTGGGCGATGGGCCGCCACAGGTTCTGCCCGCTGTCCAGGTCGCGCAGCAGCTCGGTGAAGATCGCCTCGGGCAACAGCGGGGCGCGTGCGCCGCCCTCGCGGGCCAGGGTGTCCAGGTAGCGGTGCCAGGAGGCGGCGGCGTTGTAGTCGCCGAAGCCGGGAGCGTCGTCCAGCGACTTGAGCACGCTGCGCCGCTGCCCGCTGAGCAGCGAGCGCGCCCGCCGGGCGATCTCGGCCAGCTCGGGGTTGCCGGCGGGCAGGCCGGAGAGCCAGCGGATCCGTTTCTCGACCGTGTCGCGCAGGCGCCGCAGCAGGGGCAGGCGGATCGAGTCGGGCCGCATGCCCGCCAGCGACAAGCTGGGGATGGGCAGCGGCCCGTCGTCGAGGTAGGTGCCCACCGCGGTGGCGCCGGTGTCCAGCACGGCGGTCTTGCCATCGACCAGATCGCGGTGGAGCAGCGAGGTCTCGCCCCCACCCAGCACCGACAGCAGCAAGGTGATGCGGAACTCGTCGCGCAGCGAGGGACGTTGCAGCGGCGGCCAGGCCAGCACCGCCACCTGGGGCGCGCTGCGGTTGGCAGAGGGGAACTTGCCGATGGCGATGCGGGGCGTGCGGGTCGGGCGCGCCGGCGGCACCACCACCGGGCGCGCGCGCGGCGGCTCGGGCTCGACCTCGGTCAGGGCGGCGTCCAGCTGGGCGAGGAAGTCGGCCAGCACCCAGTCGGGTGGGATCACCGCCACCAGGCCCATGTTCGGGCCGATGTGGTAGTGGGCGGCGTGGAACCGGCGCAGCTCGGCCGGGGTGAGGCGGCGGATCCCGGCGGGCAGCCCGCCCACCTCGCGGGCCAGCGGATGGCCGGCGCCGTAAGCCAGGGTGCGGATGGTCTGCCAGCGCACCGAGACCGGGTCCTGCACCCGCGAGGCCATCTCGTTGTAGACGGTGCCCTTCTCCTCGAGGTGCAGCTTGCCGCCCGGGCCCGCCACCGGCTCGACGTGCGCCACCTCGCGCCGGATCTCCTCGTCGGTGAAGTCCGGTTTGAGCAGCGCGGTCAACATCGCCCGGGTCAGCTCGAAGAACTCGGACGGACCGACCGGGGCGCGGAAGTGGTAACAGGTCAGCTCGGGGTGGGTCTCGGCGGCGTATTCGCCCAGCCGCATCTCCACCAGCGTGTTGAGGAAGCGGCCGGTGCGGCCCTTGCCCAGCAGCAGGTGCTCGCCGGTGTGCGACTCGCCCTTGTCCGACACCGGCAAGGTGCGAGCAATGATGGACAGCCGCGGCGCCGAGGGGAAAATCAGAACGTCCACCGGCAGTCCGCTGGCGTGCAGGAAGCGGGCGCCGCGCGCCTCGCCCGCTGCCCCATCGTACAGACGTTGCAGGGTGAAGCGGCCGGGCAGCGCCTGCCCCCCGGTCAGCGGCGCCGGTGCGCCCGCGCCCGCCGCCATCCCCGGCGCCGCCGCCGCGGCGAGGACGCCCAGCAGCCCCAGCCCTGGACCCGCGCGCACCACCATCACGCTCAGAAGGTGAAGGCGCAGGACCCGCCCACGCCCGAGGTGGGCGCGCAGGCGAATTGCCGGCGCTGCACGTGTCGCTCGGCCGGGGTGGCGGTGCTGAAGAAGATCACCGCCGCCAGGGCCGAGACGCCCGCGCCCACCCCGCCCACGATGGCCAGGGTCTGGGCGGTGCGGGCGGTGGACAGCCAGTCCGGGCAGGGCCCGCCGCCGGCCTGGCGGGAAGCGGCCTGGTTGCAACGCTTGTCGACGGTGAAGGGAGCGGACCGGTAGTCGTTGAAGCGCTTGGCGTTGATGTACGAGACCAGGTAGCTGACCCCCGCGCCGGCGCCCAGCAGCCCGGCCACGCCGGCGCTGGCCCAGCCGGCCGGCGTCCGCCAGTCGGAGTCGATCGCGACCGTGTCGACCATCGGTCCGGAAGGCCCGCCGCCCGCGGCGCCACCCGGCGGTGGGTAGGCACCGCCGCGGTTGCTGGGCGGAAGCCCGGTCGTGCGGCGGTCGGCGCGGTCCAGCTCGACCACCACCTGCGCCAGCTCGTTGGCCGCCACGTTGACGGTGCGCTGGTAGGGCTGGTAGCCGGGCGCGGTCACCCGCACCGCGATCTCGCCCTTGACCACCCGCATGGGCCCGTCCAGCGGCAGGCGCCCCACGTTGCGGCCGGCCACCTCGACCTCGGCGCCGGTGGGGCGGCCGACGACTTCCAGGCGGCCCAGCACCTGGCGCAGCCGGCCCATCAGGTCGCCCAGCTCGTCCCAGTGCTGCTGGATCCAGCGGTCGTTCGAGGCGCGCAGGGCCTCGGTGATGTGCACCTCGGACTCGACCCACAATCCGACCTCGAACTCGCAGGTGCCCAGGTGGGCCGCGGTCCGCGGTGTGTGGCGAGCGTTGTAGGCGCGCATGAACAGACGGTAGGCAGCCTGGTTGTCGCCCACCTGGCGGCGCTCGACGCCCTCGCGGATCAGCGAGTCGGGGTCCTCGACCGCCTGCGCCGCGGCGGTCCTGGGAGCCAGCGCGGCCAACGCGGTGCCCAGCGCGAGCAGTCGTAACGGTCTCTGCAGCGAGAACACGGCCGCCCCTTATACACCGGGGCCTGGTCGGGCGACCACCCGTCGGAGAAAAGCGCCCGCGCGCATCCATGGCCGTGCAGTGGGCGCACGCACCACTCATGCGGGTGTTCCTGCGGAGCACTGCAAGCGTGGCGGCGCCGCCACAGCCGGGCTGCGCCGCGCGCGTGCCCGCGGGAAGCGGCCGCGCCGGCTCCGTTGCGGCGACGTTTTCCGTGGCACGACCGATGCTGGTGTCTCGGAACATGTCACCCGCGCCGAAAGCCCGCTTCCTGACCGCCGTTCGCAAGCCCATCCTCGTGCTGAGCGCCGCGCTGGCGCTGATGTTCACCTTGACCGCCGCTCCCGCCGAAGCGCAGGCGCGCGGCTACTGGCGCCACCACGGCTGGTTCGGTTTCCATGGCGGCTTCCGGGGCTGGTTCTTCGGGCCGCCGATCTGGTTCGGCTACCACTACGAGACGCCGCCTCCGCCGCCGCCTCCGGTGTACGCCTACCCGTCCTACCCGTCTTATCCCTACGCGCAGCCGCCGCCGCCTGTGCAGGTGCCGGCTCAGCCCGTGCCCGCGCCCGCGCCGTACGTGTACGCGCAGCGGGATCCGGTGAACATCGGCTTTCATCTTTCGGGGCTGGTCGAGACCCCGCATTACGGCGACCTTCCGATGGGCGGCGTGGACGCGGCCCTGCAGTTCCGCACCGGCTCGCACAGCCTGATGTCGCTGGAGCTGCAGTCGCTGGGCGCGCACCGCCTGTCGGACGACCTGCGCCGCAACGACCTGCGCGGGCTGGTGTCGGGGCGGCTGTTCCTCTGGAACGCGGGGCTGGCCCCCTACCTCGAGCTGGCCGGCGGCCTGGGTCACGCCTCGGTCGAGTCGAACGCGTTGCCCCGGATCGAGGCGACGCAGATGGTGGCGCGGGTGGGCGTGGGCCTCGAGGTCCGGCTGGGCGAGCACGTCGTGCTCGACGGGCAGGTGGCCCAGAGCCACGCGCTGACCTTCGACGACGGCGTCGACTCGTTCGACCCGCACGAGCGCGCCACCCAGGTGCGCGGCGGCGTCACCCTGCGGTTCTGACCGGGGGCGCCCGCCGACCGGCGAGGCAATCCCCTCAATGAGACCGGGCGGTGTGCCCACCCTGCACCGCCGCCCTCTCACTGCACGTCGTAGTCAATCTGCATCCGGTGGCAAAAGGGTGTCGGCACTCCTGCCACCAGGAGCGGGCGGTACCGCCAGGTGTGCAGCGCCGTCAGGACGGCGGCGTCCAGCTCCTGGCTGGCGCTCCGTTCGATCACGACGTCGGCGACCCGGCCGTTGCGGGCGATGCAGAGCTGGACGACGAGGGTGTATCTGCTGCTCCGCTGGCGCAGCGACGGGGGCAAGTGCGGGTAGATCTCGTAGATGCGCAGGTGGTTCGCCTCCGTCGGCGAAAGGGCATGGGTCGCGAGCGCGGTGTTCCGTGTCGGTGGTTCGTGCGAGGCTTCGTGGTCGCTCGTCGGTGGCCCTGTCGAAAGCGCACCGGCCACGGGCGCCTGGATCAGCGGCGGCGGCTCGACCGGGCTCGCCGTGGGAGGCTGAACGGGCGGCTGAGCGGCAGGCCGCCGGCGCCGCCGTACCGCCGCCCGCGTGATCGCAGCGTCTCCATGCGCCCCGGCCGGCGACGCCACCCCGCCGCTCGGCGGATCCACCAGCTCGACCTCGACGACCGACCGCTGCGGCTCCTCGCCGTCGAACCGCGACCCCCGCGGGTCGTGTCGCAGCCAGCCCCCGAAGACGACCGCCGCGGCCAGCGCTCCATGGGCGGCGACCGAGCACAGTCCCGGCCACCCCCAGGGCCACGGCCAGACACGACCAGCGCGCTCTCCCGCCCCCACCCCGATCGAGTGTAGTGGCCGCCGCTCCGACTGCTAGACGAGCGGCCGCCCGGACGTCGACGGCTCCACCGGTTCAGGAGGACGCCGACAGGGATGCCCCGATCGGCCCTGGCTCAGGAGACCAGGGCCTTCTGGCAATACTCGAGGCAGCGCTTCACCTCCGCCACCGTGTCTGCGCCCTTGTATTCGTATTCGATGTTGGCGGGGATGGGCCACTTGCGGTCGCGCAGCAGGGCCAGCACCTGGCGGATGGGCGCCTGACCCTCGCCGAAGGGGGTGAGGTCGCCCTGGTCGCGCTTCCGGTCCTTGATGTGCAAGGTGACGATGCGGGCGTGGTGCTTCTGTAGAAAAGCCAGGGCGTCGAAGTTGGCGGCGGTGAAGTGGCCGATGTCCAGGTTGATGGCGATACGCTCGCGGTCCTTGCCGGTGATCGCCTTCTCGAAGTCGTCGGGGGTGGCGAACTCGTTGGGCTGGATGTTCGAGTGGTTGTGCACCGCCACGGTGATCTTGTGCTTCTTGGCCAGCGGGGCCACCCGGGAGATGACCTTCTGGTTGGCCGAGGCGGTGATGGCGTCGACCCCCATCGCCTGGGCCATGGCGAAGCCGCGCTCGATCTCGGCGTCGGTGAAGTCGTCCTTGAAGCTGTAGTTGTAGGCGCACAGCGGGACCCCGGCCTTGCGGAACTTCGCGGCGATGTCGCGGAAGTGGTCCAGCGGAGTGTCCAGCCGGAAGCGGCGCACGGTCTCGCGAAAGCCCTTGCGCTCGTCCTCGCTGGCCCCGGGCGCCAGCTTGGGTTCGACGTGGCCCTGCCACAGCTCGCAGGTGGCCAGGCCCAGGCTGCTCATGGCGGCGATGGCGTCGTCCAGCGAGCGGTCGCGGAAGCTGTAGCTCTGCGCCCCCAGGATCACGCCGCTGGTCTTCTTGAAGGTGGGCTTGCCCGCCGCGGCCGCCGCGCGGCTGACCAGGACGCCGGCGGTCAGGAACCCCAGCTCGCGCCGTGTGATGCTCATGGCCGCGACTATACCCTCATCGTCCCGCGGGCGAGAGCTTGCGGTGGTGCCGGCGCTCGGCCTCGTCCACGGAGTGGGAACAGAGCAGGTCGGCATCTTTCTTCGCCATCGCCACCAGCTGGCGGTAGTGGGCGCGCAGGGTGGTCAGCTCGTCCTCGGACAGGTCCTCGACGTCAATCAGGCGGTTGCTGGCCCCCTGCATCGCCGCCACCAGCTCGTTGAGCTTCAGCTGGATGGCCAGCGACTCCTTGTTCTGACTGCGCTGGATCAGGAACACCATCAGGAAGGTGATGATGGTGGTGCTGGTGTTGATCACCAGCTGCCAGGTGTCGGAAAAGTGGAACAGCGGGCCGCTCACCAGCCAGGCGAGCACCACGCCCGCCGCCAGCGCGAACGCGCCCGCGCTGCCAGCGCCCCGGGTGGCCACCTGCGACAGCCGCTCGAAGGGATGGCTGCCGTGGTGGCCGAATTTTTTACGCTTCGCCATGCTCGTCTCCTCCAGTGTGTGTCCTTACTATGCGTTCGCCGACGGAGGCCGGCGCGTGGGGGGTTGCGCCGGGCGCCCGCGCCGATCATGCTGCGCGGTCTCGCCCGTGAAGGACCTTCGCTCGATCCGGGTGGATGGCGCCCGGCAGAACAACCTGAAAGGGGTCTCGGTGCGCGTGCCGCTGGGCGCGGTCACCGCGGTGACCGGCGTGGCCGGGGCAGGCAAGTCCTCGCTGGCCTTCGACGTCCTGTATGCCGAGGGCTACCGGCGCTACGTCGAGACCTTCAGCCCCTACGCCCGGCAGTTCCTGGAACGGCTGGACCGGCCCAAGGCCGAACGGATCGAGGGGGTGCTGCCGTCCGTCGCCATCGACCGCACCGCGCCGGTGCGCACCTCGCGCTCGACCGTGGGGACGATGACGTCGGTGGCTGACTACTTGCGCGCGCTCTACGCCCGGGTGGGCGAGCTGCACTGCCGCGGATGCGGCGAGGTGGCGCAGCGGACCTCGGCGGCGGTGGTGTTCGACCGGCTGCTGGCGGCGGGGGAGGGCAAGGCGGCGCTGGTCTGCTTCCGCACCCGGGTGGGCAAGGCCAAGCCGGCCGCCCTGCGCGAGCTGTTCGCCACCGCGGGGCTGCGCCGGCTGCTGGAGGACGGGAGGGTGGTGTCGCTGGAGGACGCCGCCTTCACCGTCACGGACGGGCAGGTGACGGTGGTGCTGGACCGGGTGACCCTGGCGCCCGACCGGCGGCAGGTGGTGGTCGATTCGCTGGAGGCGGCCCTGCGCTGGGGCCGCGGCGACGTGCAGGTGCGGATCGAGGACACCACGGTGGCGTTCTCGGAGCATCTGCGCTGCGCGCGCTGCGGGATCGACTACGCCGATCCCAGCCCGGCGGTGTTCTCGTTCAACAACCCGGTGGGGGCCTGCGAGTCGTGCAAGGGCTTCGGCCGCACCATGGACATCGACCCGAACCTGGTGGTGCCCGACGGGCGGCTGAGCATCACCGAGGGCTGCATCCGGACCTTCCAGAGCTCGAGCTATCAGGAGTGCCAGGACGACCTGGTGCGCTTCTGCCGGCGGGCGGGGCTGCCGGTGGACGTGCCCTGGAACCAGCTGCCCGAGGAGACGCGGGCGCTGATCTGGGAGGGCGAGCCGGGCGGCCGCCAGAACTGGAAGAAGCGCTGGTACGGCCTGCGCGGCTTCTTCGACTGGCTGCAGGGCCGCACCTACCGCATGCACGTGCGGGTGCTGCTGTCGCGCTACCGGCGCTACCGCCCCTGCGCGGCCTGCGGGGGGGCGCGGCTGAAGCCCGACGGCCTGCTGTTCCGGGTGGGCGGGCGCAACCTGCCGCAGCTGGAGGCGCTGCCGATCGACGAGGTGGACGCCTTCTTCCGCGCCTTTTCCCCGGCGGTCAGCGACGCCGCCACCGACCTGCTGCTGGGTGAGATCCGCGGGCGGCTTCGTTTCCTGGTCGACGTGGGGCTGGGCTATCTGACCCTGGCGCGGCAGTCGCGCACGCTGTCGGGCGGCGAGGCGCAGCGGGTGTCGCTGGCCACCGCGCTGGGCAGCTCGCTGACCAGCACCCTGTACGTCCTGGACGAGCCCTCGGTGGGGCTGCACGCGCGCGACGCCGGCAAGCTGACCGGCGTCCTGAGCAAGCTGGCCCGCGCCGGCAACGCGGTGGTGGTGGTCGAGCACGACCCCTCGCTGATCGCGGCCGCCGACCACGTGATCGACCTGGGGCCCGGGCCCGGGCGCGAGGGCGGCGAGGTGGTGTACCAGGGCGACGTCGCTGGTCTGCTGGCCTCTCCGCGCTCGCGCACCGGCGCTTTCCTGGCGGGGCGGCTGCAGACCAACCCGCGCCGGGTGCGCCGGCCGGTGGACACGGCCCTGCAGCTGCGTGTGCGCGGGGCGCGCGAGAACAACCTGAAGGCGGTCGACGTGGACCTGCCGCTGCACCGGCTGGTCTGCGTGACCGGGGTCAGCGGGTCGGGCAAGTCGACCCTGGTGGATCAGATCGTCTACCGCAACCTGCGGCGGCTGCTGGGGCAGGGCGAGTCCGAGCCGGGGGCCTGCGATTCGGTCGAGGGCGCCGACGGCATCGCCGACGTGGTGCTGGTGGACCAGACGCCGCTGGGGGCGAGCTCGCGGGTGAACGCGGCGACGTACCTGGGGGTGCTGGATCCGCTGCGCGCCTGCTTCGCGGCCACGCCCGAGGCCAAGGAGGCGCAGCTGTCGCCGTCGGCCTTCTCCTTCAACTCCGAGGCGGGGGCTTGCCCCACCTGCAACGGCGCGGGTTACGAGAAGATCGAGCTGCAGTTCCTGCCCGACGCCTTCGTCAAGTGTCCGGCCTGCGACGGCCGCCGCTTCCGGCCCGAGGTGCTGGAGATCCGCTGCCGCGGCTACGACCTGGCCTCCTTGCTGGACCTGCCGGCGGCGGAGGTGGCGCGGCTGTTCGCGGACAACAAGCGGGTGGTGCGGGCGCTGCAGCCGCTGCTGGACATCGGGCTGGGGTACCTGGCGCTGTCGCAGCCGGCGCCGACCTTGTCGGGCGGGGAGGCCCAGCGGCTGAAGCTGGCCGGGCACCTGGCCGAGGCGGCGGAGAAGAAGAACGTCCTTTACATCCTCGACGAGCCGACCACCGGGCTGCACGCCTCGGACGTGGCGGTGATGCTCGAGGCGCTGCACCAGCTGGTGGAGGCGGGCAACTCGGTGATGGTGGTCGAGCACAACCTGGAGGTGGCGCGGGCGGCGGACTGGATCATCGATCTGGGACCGGAGGGCGGCGACGAGGGTGGCCGGGTGGTGGGGGAGGGGACGCCGGAGGTGATCGCCGCGCTCGACACCAGCACCGGACGGGCGCTGCGGGCGGCGCCGCTGGCGGTGCGGGCCCAGGGTGCGCGCGCCGAGGCGGAGGCGGTGCCGGCGATCGGGGGCGCGATCCGGGTGGCGGGGGCGCGGGAGAACAACCTGCGCGACGTCTCGATCGATCTGCCCCGCAACCAGCTGGTGGCGGTGACGGGGGTCAGCGGGTCGGGCAAGTCCACCCTGGCCTTCGACGTGCTGTACGCCGAGGGACAGCGCCGTTTCCTGGACTGCCTGCCCACCTACGTGCGGCAGTTCGTGCGGCCGCTGGCCCGGCCCGAGGTGGACCGGGTCGAGGGGGTGCCGCCCACGGTGGCGCTGGAGCAGAAGCTGTCGCACGGCTCTAGCATGTCGACGGTGGGCACCGCCTCGGAGGTCTATCATTATCTGAGGCTGCTGTTCGCCTTCTGCGGGGTGGCCCACTGCCCGGGCTGCGGTGTGGCGGGCGAGGTGGTGGGCGCGCCCGAGCGCATCGCCGAGCGCATCGCCGAGCATTTCCCCGGCGGCGAGCTGTGGCTGCTGGCGCCGCTGGTGCGCAAACGCAAGGGCGTGCACCGCGAGGTGCTGGCCGCGGCGGAGAAGCGCGGGGTGTACCAGGTGCGCATCGACGGCGCGCTGGTGGACCTGGCGCGGGCACCGAAGCTGGACCGCTACGCCGTGCACGACATCGAGGCGGTGGCCGACATCGTCGGGCCCGGGCCGAAACGGCGCGAGCGGCTGGCGGCGGCGGTGGCCAGGACGCTGGCCCTGTCGGGCAAGAGCGTGCTGGTGACGAACCGCAAGCCGGGCGGCGAGCGTTTCTACTCGATGGCGCGCGCGTGCCCCTCCTGCGGGTCGGGGCTGCCGGTGCCCGATCCGCGGCTGTTCACGTTCAGCCAGAAGTTCGGGGCCTGTCCCACCTGCGAGGGGCGCGGCGAGGCGGTGTTCGACGAGGAAGAAGAAGAGACACCGGCGGTGCGCGACCGGACGCCCTGCGCGGACTGCGGCGGCACGCGGTTGCGGCCCGAGGCGCTGGCCATCCGGGTGCGGGGGCTGTCCATCGGCGAGGTGGCGGCGATGAGCATCCGGGACGCGCGCGTGTTCCTGAGCCAGCTCGGCGACCTGCCGGCCGAGCTGCACGAGGCGGTGCTGCCCGAGCTGGAGACGCGGCTGCGGGTGCTGGAGGAGCTGGGGCTGGGCTATCTGACCCTGAACCGCGGCGCCCACACCCTGTCCACCGGCGAGGGGCAGCGCATCCGGGTGGTGGCGCAGCTGGCCTCCAACCTGCGCGGGGTCTGCTACGTGCTGGACGAGCCGACGGTGGGGCTGCACCCGCGCGACAGCCAGGCGCTGGCCGGGGCCCTGTTCGGGCTGCGCGACCGCGGCAACACGGTGGTGGTGGTCGAGCACGAGGAGGCGTTGATCCGGGCGGCGGACCACCTGATCGATCTGGGCCCGGGCGCAGGCGCGCACGGCGGGCGGATCGTGGCGGCGGGGCGGCCCGAGGAGGTGGCGCGGGTGGAGGGCTCGGTGACCGGGGCCTGGTTGCGCGGCGCCGGGCAGCGGCCGGCCTGGCCGCGGCTGGCGCTGGATGGGGCGCGCCTGAAGGTGGTGGGCGCGTCGCTGCACAACCTGCGCAACGTCAGCGTCGAGGTGCCGCTGGCGCGGCTGACCTGCGTGACCGGGGTGAGCGGATCGGGCAAGTCGACCCTGGTGCGCGAGATGATGTTCCGCGGGCTCAAGGCGCGGCTTGCCGGGCAGGCGCTGCCCGACGGGCTGCAGGGCCTGGAGGGCTGGCACGAGGTGGCGCGGGCGCTGGAGGTGGACGAGGCGCCGGTGGGGCGGACGCCCCGCTCGGTGCCGGCCACCTACGTCGAGATCATGGGCGCCATCCGCGCGCTGTTCGCGGCCACGCCCGACGCCCGCGCGCGCGGCTACAAGGCGGGGCGGTTCTCGTTCAATGTGGCGGCCGGCCGCTGCGACAAGTGCGAGGGGCAGGGGCGGATCAAGGTGACCATGGCGCTGCTGCCCGAGGTGTACATCCCCTGCGCCGGCTGCGGCGGGCGGCGCTACAACCCCGACACCCTGGCGGTGTCGTACAAGGGCAAGTCGATCGCCGAGGTGCTGGAGCTGACGGTGGACCAGGCGCGCGAGCTGTTCGCGCCGGTGACGGCGGTGCGCACGCCCCTGGATTTCCTGGCCGAGATCGGCCTCGGCTACCTGCACCTGGGGCAGCCCAGCCCGACGCTGTCGGGCGGCGAGGCGCAGCGGATGAAGCTGGCCGCCGAGCTGGCCACGCCGGGGCAGGGGCGCTCGCTGTACGTGCTGGACGAACCGACCACCGGATTGCACATGGCCGACGTGGCCCGGCTGGTGTCGGCGCTGCACCGCCTGGTCGCCCGCGGCGACACGGTGGTGGTCATCGAGCACAACATAGATGTGGTGGCCGCTTCGGACTGCGTGATCGACCTGGGGCCCGAGGGCGGCGAGGGGGGTGGGGAGGTCGTGGCCTGGGGCACGCCCGAGGAGGTGGCGCGGGTGCAGCGCTCGCGGACCGCGGCCTTCCTGCGCCCGGTGCTGGCGCGGGCGCGGACGCCGGGGCCGCGGGTGTCGCGAGGCGCGTCGGCCAGCGTCGGGTAGCGTCGGTCGCGCGCCGGCGCGGCACCGGTGAAACCGATTCGATATGCCCAGGTGCGGGGCGGCCTTTTCTGGGCGGCGGAGGCGCGCTGGAAGCACTCATTCGGGAACATGAAATCGCTCCTTCGTGCCGGAACGGCCGTCTCGCTCGCCGCGGTGGTGACCCTGGCTCTCGCCCCCCGGACCGTGCGCGCCGAGACGAACGCCACGGCGGCCTCGGGCAACGTCACCTTGAAGCTGACCATCCCGGACGGGGTGACGAAGGTGAAGTCGGTGTTCGCGTTCACGGTCCGCGGGCTGGCCTCGGGCTGGGCGGCGGGCACCGGGTTCCGCGACCTGATCAAGCGGCTGGACAGCGCGCTGGTGATGGTGCAGGGCGGGGACGACCTGAACGACAACTCGTACCCCGGGCGTTGCGCCAGCGGCGAGTTCAATGGCATCCCCGACGCCCTGAAGAAGCTGGCCGAGATGACCAGCCACCCCGAGCTGGTCAACGCCCCGCTGGTGGGCATCGGGCACTCGCACGGGGGCGACTACTGGAACTGGTTCAACGCCTGCCACCCGGAACGGATGGCGCTGGTGTTCGTGCACGCCAGCGGCGGCGTCAACTACAGCGCGGCGGCGCTGAAGACGCCGGTGCTGTACGAGCTGGGCACCAATGACCTGATCGAGCGCGGGTCCAAGAAACCGCGCGCGGGCATGTTCGCCAACCGGGCCAAGGGCGCTCCCATGAGCCTGGTGATCGGGCAGGGCGAGGGGCACGACAACGTGGGGGCCGGCTCGCTGCAGATGATGATCGACATCATCGAGGCCACCTGGAAGATGCGCGTGCCCGCCGATGCCGATCCCAGCAAGGGCCCGGTGCAGCTGTACGAGATCGACGAGGCCAAGGGCGGAAGCTGGCTGGGGGATCTGTACACCAAGGAGATCGCTCCTCATGCGTCCTTCACCGGCAACAAGGCGCTGACCGCCTTCCTCCCCAACGAGGAGGTGGCAAAGAAGTGGAAGATGACAGGCCCGGCGCTGCCGATGAACGTCATGCTGCCCACCGGCACCTGCAGCTGGTGTGGTACGCCCAAAGACGAGCCGAAGGCCGGCGCCCCGGGCCCCACGGCGCCGCCCGGCCCGCCGCCCTCGTCGGGCATGCCGACGC
>JBKPRZ010000388.1:0-7789 GCA_046734815.1 Myxococcota bacterium
ACCACGTCTCGCACGCGAACTGACGTTGCGTCCGGTCGAACGTCCAACCCCTCGCAAGTTCTAGTTTTTACGATCTGTATGTGAACTTACGGTAGATATGCACAGTTCATGCAGTCCCCTAAGGCATGGCCTCGGACGGGACGCGGCGGAACCTGGGCTGGCGGGGGTGGTGGTTGGCGATCGGATCGCTCTGTGTGATCGCGCTGGCAGCGGGCGGCTGCGTCTCACCCCTGCAAGAAGCGCCGGAAGCGGGCGGCGAGCCCGGCCTCGAACCGCCGCCGCCCCCGCTGCCACCCGAGGAGCTGGAGGGTCAGTGGCTGGCCATCCCGGGCGAGAACATGGGTGGTCAGAACATGGCCGGCGCCAACCTCTCGGGCGCCAACCTGTCCGGCGCCAACCTCGGTGGCCCGAACCTGGGCGGCCAGAACCTGGCGGGCAGCAACCTTGTCGGCTCGAATCTCAGCGGGACCAACGTCGGCGGCAACAACCTCGCCGGCAGCAACCTGGCTGGCAGCAACCTGGCCGGCAGCAACCTGTCCGGTAGCAACCTGGCCGGCGCGAAGATGACCGGAAAGATCCTCGGCGGCACCACCCTCAACGGCTCGTCGGTGGCCGGCACGAACCTGTCGGGCAACAGCATCACCGGGACCAACCTCTCGGCCACCACCCTGACCGGGACCACCACCGGCTCGAACATCCACAAGCTCAGCGGCGGCGCCACCGGGATGCTCTACAGCGGCGAGGACGTGTGGAGCCCCAAGAGCGCCCAGTGCATCGTGGTGGGCATCGGCTCGACCGCGTTTCCCAAGCTGCTGGCCCAGCAGAGCAGCAACGCGAAGATCTCGGTGGCCCTGGGCATGTTGCCCTGGGGCTTCGCCAGCACCTCGGGCGGCGCGATGACCATGCGGGCCTGGGAGGCGGTCGTCTGGGGTGACCGGACCTATTGCGTGTTCCTCATGGCCTCGCCCATGAACGCCACCTGGCCCGGCGTGGCCGGCTTCGTCAAGGCGGTGTTCCGCTGGAACGCGCCCCCCTCGCAGACCGTCGAGATCAGCGGCATCGAGGCCAGCACCCCGTCCGACCCGGCGGTCTACACCGGCGTGCTCTCGTACACCGGAATGATGAACAGCGGCGCCGCCTGGCGCGGGGGCAACGTCGCCGACTCGACCTTCATCGCCGGAGAGCTGGCCTTCGCCACCGCCACCACCAACAACCAGACCGTGCTGGTGGACTTCTCCTCCTGGATCCAGAAGAAGGACAAGACGCCGCTGGTGCTCGGCAACGTCCAGCCCACCAACAAGCCCACCTACGCCGAGGCGCTGTACATCGCCCTGGACAACGGCGACGGCACGGTGAGCATCATCCTCGACGACGCCGCCGGCACGGCCAGCGCCATGCCCCCGGGCATGATCGACAGCGTGGTGGACCTGAACGCCGCCTACCTGGCCTACGCCAACGGCAGCGGCTCCAAGCCGGTGCCCCGGCGCTGCGGCGGGGCCCTGTTCCTCGCCACCTGGTTCGGCGAGCCGGTGCCCGCCGGCAAGTGCGACGACGGTCTGTCCTGGGCCCCCGGCTTCTGCATGAAGGGCGCCGACGACTGGTCCACCGTGTCGGGCACCACCGCCCCGATGAACTCGTACATGCAGCTGGTCAAGTCGGGCGGCTCGTACCAGCGCGCGCTCATGGTCGACGGCGTCTGCGGCGCGCTGAAGCCGGTGCTCAGCGAGACCTACGTGCACATGTGGGACCGCAACTACGACCTGACCGGCCCCTGCGTGCCCGAGTCCGACGCCACCTTCTGCTCGCGGCTGAGCAAGAACTGCGGCTCGGTCACCGACGCCGACAACTGCGGGACGATGCGCACGGTGGCCAGCTGCGGCGGCTGCACCGCCCCCGAAGCCTGCGGCGGCAGCGGCCAGCCCAACGTCTGCGCGCTCAAGAGCGTGAGCTACGAGGGCGAGGCCTCGGCGAACACCTTCTCCGGCCAGGCGGTCGGCTACACCTGCGCCGAGGCCTTCTCGAAGTTCGGCTTCGGGTCGGATCCCCAGACCGCCGCCGGCGCTTGCTCGGGCGGCACCAAGGTCCGCTTCCTCGGCAACAACAGCTCGAACTACGTCACCGTGAACAACGTCTACGCCCCGGCCGCCGGCACCTACAAGATGACGGTCTACGCTTACAGCGCCGACGTGAATCCACGTACCTTCTACATCAGCGCCAACGGCGGCAGCGCCAAGACCATCTCCATGTCCAGTCCGGGCTGGCAGGTGCAGTCGGCCCTGGACACCACCGTGACGCTCAAGGCCGGCAACAACAGCATCAAGTTCTACAACAACAGCGCCTGGGGCCCCGACCTCGACCGGATCGTCGTCTACGACAACACCGGCTCGAGCCCGCCGCCCCCGCCGTCCGGGACCTGCAGCCTGTCCATCACCGGCAACAGCTACAACGGCACCGACTGGTGGGGCACCATGACCTTCCGCAACGGCGGCACCAGCAGCGTCTCCAGCTACAAGGTCGAGTTCGACGTGCCCTCGGGCCACCACTGCACCAACGACGCGGTCCCGTCGGGCGCCACGCTGTCGCCCCTGACCGGCAGCGGCTCGTCGGCGTACACCAGCTCGAACCACTGCGTGTTCACCTGGACCAGCAGCGCGCTGGGCGCCGGCAGCAGCAAGACCTTCAACTACTCGGCCGACACCCAGAACCTCAGCGCCGCCGCCAACCCGCGGGTGACGTGTCTGTGACAGCGGCCAGCCGCCCGGATTTGTTCCCGGATATCTTTCGACCAGGGCCCGTGCCTTCCTTCCGTCGGGGCCGGTGTATGGTGCCCGCATGGAAGGTTCACCCCCCACCGACGACCCGAAGGAGCCCGGCGAAGACGGGATGATCGCCCGCATGGAACGGGTGCTGCGCGAGCAGATGGCCCGCGACTACCCGGCCCCGCAGACCAAGCGCGACGCCCATCCCAAGCACACCGGGCTGCTGGAGGCGACATTCGAGGTGGCACCCGGCCTGCCGGCCGAGCTGCGCGAGGGGCTGTTCGCCAGCGCCCGCACCTACAAGGCCTGGGTGCGCACCTCCAGCGCCAGCGGCAAGCCCCAGTCCGACGCCATCGCCGACTTCCGCGGGCTGGCCATCAAGCTGCTGGACGCCTCGGGCGACAAGGTCGCCGAGAGCGACGACCCCAGCGTGCAGGACTTCGTCCTGATCAGCAACCCCACCATGCCGCTGGGGACGGTGCGCCTGTTTCACGACGCCATCTACCTCAGCGCCCGGCTGGGCCGGCTGGCGTTCGCGGCCAAGATGCTCCTGACCCGGCAGCTGCACGTGCTCAAGGGTCTGGAGGCGGGCAAGATCCTCCCCGGCTCGCCGCTGGAGATCCGCTACTGGAGCACCACCCCGTACCGCTTCGGGGCCAGCCGGGTGGTCAAATATTCGTTGATCCCGACCTCCGGCTTCCAGACGCCCCTGCCCTCGCCGCTGACCGCGGCCTACCTCAGCGACGCGATGGAGCGGCGGCTGACCGAACGCAAGCAGGCCGCCACTTTCGACTTCGCGGTGCAGTTCCGCAAGGACGGCATGCCCCTGGACGACATGGCCGTGCGCTGGGACGAGACCGTCTCGCCGTTCCAGAAGGTGGCCACCTTGACCATCCCGCCGCAGACCTTCCGCACCGACGAGCGCACCCGCCTGGCCGAGGTGCTGAGCTTCTCGCCCGGCCACGCCCGGGTCGAGCACCGGCCGCTGGGCAGCATCAACCGCGCGCGCATGCGCATCTACCGCTCGCTGTCGGACTTCCGCCACCAGCGGACCGGCCTGCCCCGTTCCTGACCAGCGGCGAGGTCAGCTGCCGAACAGGGCGCCGCGGTTCTGCTGCTCGCGGCGAAGAAAGGCGAACAGCTGGCGGCGGGTGCGCGGCCCCTCGAAGCGCCGGCGGTCGGGCATCGGCACCGAGCGCGGGTCGTCGCGCAGGGCCATGCGCAGGCCGGCGATGTCGTCGTCCTTGATCGCGTAGCGCATCTTTGCCGGATCGATCCCGTAGACCCGGGCCCCGTTTTCGCCCAGGATCTTGCGCTTGATGGCGTCGGTGAGCGCCGGGTAGCCGAACTGCTGCTGGAACGCCGGCGGGATGGTCAACATGCGTAGGGCCACGATCTGCGGCTGGGGGCTGCCGCTCATCACGCAGTCGGTGCCGTAAAGGACGTTGTCCTCGCCGACGTACTTGAGCAGCTTGCCCAGCGCGTGCGCCGCCGCCTGGGGGTCGTTCTTGATCGAGTTCCAGGTGGTGCCCAGCTCGGCGTACACGTTCGAGCCGGGCGGCGTCTGCGTCTCCTCCAGCGCGCGGATGAGCCGGTTGATCCCGGTCAGGCTGGCGGTGGGGGCGGCCGGGTCGTAGGGCAGGTTCTCGTTGCCGCCCGCCTGGTAACCGGCGTGATAGACCAGGAACTTCAGGTCGGGCGCCTTCTTCGCCGCCTGCACGACGTCCAGCGGGTGGTTGCCCGGCTCGGCGCCCAGCCCGCGGTGCGAGGCCACGATCCGGATGCCGGTCTTGCGCGCCGCCTCGAGGATGCTGCCCACGACGGCGTCGGCGCCCAGGCCGCCCGGGTTGTTCTGCGGGTAGCTCTTCCAGGCGGCGATGTTCCGGTACATCGCCGCCGCCTCCATCATGTACTCCGCCTCGCCCGCCCGCTGCGGCTCGATGTTGCAGTGAAACAGCAGGCGCGAGCCGCCGTAGCGCTCGACCAGCTCCTGCAGCTGCGCCCGCCCCTGCGGGCTCATCAGTCCGGCGCTGCGCGTACCAGGCACGCCCGACAGGCAGGCCACGGTCGTGTCGCTGTCGACGAAGATGAGCTTCATGAAGGTGAGGATCCGGTCCGGCACCGGTCCGCTCCACGGCGTCTCCGGGTTGACCACGTGGGTCTGGACATCGAACACGAACTCGTTGCCCGCCAGCGCCTCGCGCGCGCGGGCCATGTCGTCCATCATATCGGGGTGGACGTCGTACCCAGCCGCGTCTCCCGGCAAGGCGCCACCATCGGGACTGGCCGCCCCGCCGCCGCTGCCGTCGCAGGCGATCTGGTTGATCACGAACAGACAGGCGGCCATGCCACAGGCGCTCTCGGCGAACTCGCGACGGGACAGGCCCAGGCGGCGGTGCTTCTGCTCGACCAGGCTCCGCCACAGCTCCAGCCGGCGGCGGCCCACCTCGGTCGGCGGCAAGGGAACGAACTCGCCGTTCGAGGGTGGATCGAAGTCGATGGGCGGCCGGATCGGCAGGTCGGAGTCGGATTTCTTCATCGGGAGCTCGCTCCTTCCGGGACCCGCAGTATAGGGCAAGGATAGAGCCAAGGTGGGCGTGCGGGTCGTATGTAGTTTTACGTATAGGCGTCCAACCCCGGACGTCTTACGGGTGTCTGGAAATGGCCGCGTCGATCGTTCTACGGGTCATACAGATGGTGACGGGGACTGAACCACGCTCCGGGCTCTGCCGCCTGCTGCTGCTCCTGGTGGCGGCGGGCGGTGCCTGCCTGGACGCGCGCGCGCGGGTGCCGGAGCGGACCACCCCGCGTCGGCCGGTGCACGACAGTCAGGCGGCGCCGTTCTGGGATTCGATCGACCGGCCGGTGGCCGGCGCCGAGTGGCGCTCGCGCAGCGGGCTGACGGAGGCGGCGTTCGGCGCCGAGTTCTCGGCGTTCACCCAGCAAGGCTACCGCCCGCTGCAGGTCGACAGCTACCTGGTCGGCGGTCAGGTCCGTTACGGAATCGTGCTGCGCAAGGGTCCGGGTCCGGACTTCTGGCTGTACCACGGCAAGAGCCCCGACGAGCACCACCGCCTGTACCAGCGGCTGACCGACGACGGCTGGCGCCCGGTGAACCTCAGCGTGCTGGTCGCGGGTGGCGTGCCGAGCGTGCTGGCCCTGTACGAGAAGCGCGACGTGGGGACCTTCGAGTCCTCGCCGGCGCTGAGCGAGCGCGAGCTGCAGGCCCGGGACGATGCCAACGCCCGCGCCGGCCGCACCCTCGTCTACCTGGACGCCCACGTCGAGGCGGGCGCCGTCCGCTTCAGCGCCATCTGGCACCAGAAGACGGCGATCTCGGGCGTGTACCGCCTGGCGCTGACCGCCGAGCAGCTGGCCGACGAGATCGACTGCAACTCGGACGCGGGGCTGCTGACGCGTTCGGTGGCGGCCTACCCGCAGGGCGGGCAGACCGTGTACGCGGCGCTGTTCGGCAAATGAACGCGCCGGCTAGGCCCGGGGCGCGCCGCGCGCGAACCGGGCGACGTAGTCGGTGGCGGGCGCGGCGGCCAGCTGGGCCAGCGATCCGCTCTGGACGATGCGGCCGGCCTCGAGCACGACGACCGGCGTGCCCATCGCCTCCACGTCGGCGCGGTCGTGGGTGACGTACAGGGCGGGCAGGCCCAGCTCGGCCAGGCGCTCGCGCAGGAACTGGCGGACCTCACCGCGCACGCTGGCGTCCAGGGCAGCGAACGGCTCGTCGAACAGCAGCAGGCGCGGGGCGCGCGCCAGGGCGCGAGCCAGCGCCACCCGCTGGCGCTCGCCACCCGACAGGGCGGCCGGGCGTCGCTCGGCGCAGACCGCGACGCCCAGGTGATCCAGCAGCGCGCGCGCCTCCTGCCGGCGCTGGTCGGCGGTGCGGGCGCGGCGCTGGCAGCCCAGCGCGAACGCGACATTGTCCAGCGCGCTGAGGTGCGGGAACAGGGCGTAGTCCTGCGGCAGATACGCGATCCCGCGCTCCTCGGTCGGCAGGTCGATGCCGCGGGCGGCGTCGAACAGCGCCTCGTCACCCAGACGCACGTGCCCGGCGTCTGGCTTCGCGATCCCCAGCAGGGTCAGCAGGGCGGTGCTCTTGCCCGCGCCGTTGGGGCCCACGATCGCCAGCGCCTGCCCCTCCAACTCGACGGCGAAGTCCAGCTGGAAGCCCCCCAGGCGCTTGCACACCGCCACCTGCAGCCGGCTCACGGCGCTCTTTCCTTCTCGCCTGCCGACGGCAGCGCCGGCCGCGCGCGCAGGGCCAGCAGCAGCCCGAAGGCGACCACCACCAGCAGCACCGACAGGGCCTGGGCCGCGTGCAGGTCGCTCTCGAGGGCGGTGTAGATCGCCAGCGGCAAGGTCTGGGTCCTGCCCGGCAGGTTGCCGGCGAACATCAAGGTGGCGCCGAACTCGCCCAGGGCCCGCGCCCAGGACATCGCCGCCGCGGCGACCAGGGCCGGGCGGGCCAGGGGAAAGGCGACCAGGAAGAACGTCCGCGCCGGCGAGGCGCCCAGGCTGCGCGCGACCACCAGCAGCCCGGGGTCCAGCGTCCGGAAGGCGGCCGCCGCGCCCTGCACGTAGAACGGCGCCGACACGAACACCTGCGCCAGCACCACCGCCGTCGTGCTGAACGAGACGGACCACCCCAGCGCCTCGAACGCCGGTCCCAGCAGCCCGCGCCGCCCGAAGGCGAGCAGCAACGCCAGCCCCGCCACCGCCGGTGGGATCACCACCGGCAAGGCCACCAGCGTCTCGACCGCGCGCACCGCCCGCCCGTGCGCGCGCCCCAGCCACCAGGCCAGCGGCGTCCCCAGCGCTACCACCACCGCCAGGCTGCCGAGCGTGCTGCCGAGGCTGAGCAGCAGCGCCGGCGCCGACACCGGGTGCCGGAAGCCCGCCAGGATCTCGCCCGGCGAGGCGCTGACGAACAGGCCCAGCACCGGCAGCGCCAGCAGCGCGACCAGCGCCGCCCCCAGCAGCCCCGTGGCGACCGCGAACCAGCGCCGCTGCAGGCC
>JBKPRZ010000389.1:0-12478 GCA_046734815.1 Myxococcota bacterium
CTCCAACCGAGGGTGATTTGATGACTACACAGGACACCGGCACAGTCACGATTCCCGTAACCCGCGGCAAGCTCGGTCCGCCCGATCGGTTCGGGGACCTGGGCGGAAAATACTCGCTGGATCTCAGCGCAATCATCAGCCAGCGCTATGCGGGCGAGATACAGGGAGGATACCGCATCGATCTGGACTACCAGGGCGCCGATCAGTCGGTCCGGGCTGGCACGGGATCGGTCATTTCTGTCGAAACCGCCAAGCTACTGAACGGCGGCGAATTGCTCAGTGGTAGCGACTGGGTCTTCCTCGACAACAAGGGAGTAGCCTCGTTCGACAGTCGGTTCACCTTGAAGTTGAACACCCCCCTGGAAAAACAGCGTCGATGCCTCCTGGAAGGACGTATTCGCGGACGCACCGACCTGCGAAGCGTCCGCGACAAGCAGGGCAATACCAGATTCGACAAGAAGAGCACGGACGCCGACGTGATAGGTGCCTGGAAAGCCGGCTTCACGGACGACAGCTGGGTCCCGCTGGTTCTGAGCGTCGTCTTCGACGTACCGATGGCAGGGTTCGATGACGAGCAGAACACCATCTATGACAGGTGCCGGGAGCTGGGCGAAACCATCTACCTGGGGGTGGGCAAGGCCCGGTATGCCTTTGGCATCAACAGCCCGATCAAGTCCATCAACCTCAGGCTGTACCGGCTGGGGATCGAGCTCGCCGAGCACCTCGCGGAGACCGGCCGATGACGATGTCCGCGACCGCCGCAGAGGAGCTGGCGCTGGGCGCGCGCCGGGAGTATCTGGATCTCGGCCTGCTGTACCTCTTCAGCTACGACGTCGAACTGGACCTGGAGGGGCAAGAAAAGCTGGGCAAGTTCCCGGGGGGCGTGCGGATGAACTGCTTCGCCCGACGTGACCTGACCCGCGTCTATCACGTGGGTCGCGAATCGACCATTCCGGGCAGTGGCCGTCCGGCGATATCAGGCAGGATCGAATGGGGCGGAGATGCGCTATTTCTCCGCGACGACGATGTCGCCCAGTCGGACATCCGGCTCGTGATCCACACCGACGACGGAGCCATCATACACATGTCGTATCTGTTGCTCGGGTACGTGGGCCCGGGAGGCGTATCGAGGATCGTCAACGGCACGGGCAAGGACAGTTTCGGGACGGAAAATCGGCCTTACGAGGCACAGATCATGACCTCGCCGCAGTTCCAGACTGCCAGCTCGGAATACCTGTGGATCAACGATGTTCAGGGCATCGGCTTCGCCCGCGCCCAGCTGGTCCGTAGCAAGTTTCGTCGAATCACCTGCGACGTGTA
The DNA here is from genome assembly GCA_046734815.1 of Myxococcota bacterium. GTDB lineage: Bacteria > Myxococcota_A > Polyangia > Fen-1088 > Fen-1088 > CAVYGB01. The sequence goes on from JBKPRZ010000389.1 coordinate 1,321, forward strand.
TGCACTGTCATGAACCCATCAACATCTCCCCCATCACCACCTCCCGCCGCGACGAGCACGCCCTGGGGCGATCGGAATGTGCTGATTCCGAAACGCCTGCAGTACGTGCTCACGATGGAATTCGTCGCGGGGGTGACCGCTCTACACCTGAACGTGCAGCCGCGCGATGGCGCCATCCGTCACCTGTTCGAGCAGTCGGTGGCGACGCTCCCAGACGGAACGCGCGCGGACTTGCCCCTGGGCAGAATCGAGGCCGGAGACGGCCGGATGGGCACCGAGACGGACCCCACCTCTTCGGCGCTCACCCTACGAATCAGCGCGCGTCTTGGTTCAGCCGCAGCCCCGGTCCTCATCGCCTGCAGCGGCGTGGTCAACTTCGACGGCGGACCCCAGGGACTGCATCTCGGTGGACCCCGCTACCGAACCGGAACAGCGTTCGTCGCCACCCGGCACGAGACCGCCAGCGCCACTTACCGGTGGCTCAACCGGCGGCAGCTGTTCGGGACCGGGCGGGCGGTCTTCGACACGGAGTCAGACGAAATGGCCTTCACTTTCGACCTTTACGCCTCGGGTTGACGGCGGAGGTACAGGAACTGGAGCTGGCGGGTCGGCCGGGCGGTCGGCCAGCTCCATGGTTTCCAGCAGCTCGCGCTCGCGCGCGCGTTCGGGGGTGGCTTCGGGGGCGTCGGGCGGGAGCTGCGAGATGATGGCGCGGCACAGCCGCAGCTCCTGGAAGGGCAACACCAGCTCGCGGGCCACGGCGCAGGCCGCACGCCAGCCTGCCACCACCGCCGGCACCGACTGTCGACCCAGGATGAGGCTGAGGCGGCCCCCATGCAGGGCCGCTGCCGGGCGGACGATCGGGAAGACCCGCTTGGCCCGATCCAGGATCCCGCAGGCGTTCCTGGCGCGGATGATCCGTGACTTCCGTTGCGCCTTGTCGCTCTCGATGGCGCAGAGACCTACCACCACCTCGGCGACGCGATCGTAGGCGCTCGCGCAGTAGCTGTGGACCGGGGGGCCCTGCCGGATGAGCTGGATCGCCCGGGTGGCCAGCTCTTCGGCCGCTTCCAGGTCCTGGCGGAGGGACGTCAGATAGGTCTCGAAGCCGGTGGCCCAGATCTGTTCGGGGCGACCCTGCGTCGCCACCAGCGGACGCACCTGCTCGAGCTGCGACCAGGCCGCGGAGACGTCGCCCCGGATGATGTGGGTCTCCATGGTCTGCAGCCCGACCCAGCACTGGATCTGGAGATCGCGCCGTTTCCGGGCCTGGGCCTCCACCTTGCGCAGACGAGCCATGGCCGGGCGGTGGAAGCCGGCGAACACGTCGATCCCGATGCGAGCGGAAGCGGCCTCGTCGGCGTGGCGGAAGGACCCCATCTCGGTCAGAAGGGCGAGCGCCTGATCCAGGCACTCGATCGATCGCGCCCGCTGGCCGAGCCAGGTCCGGTACGCGCCCTCCATCAGCAGCAGCCAGGACTCGGCCGCCGGATCCCGCACCTTCCGGGAGGTCTCGAGGGCGAGGCGGAAATATCGCTCGGCCAGCCGGGGCAGCGGGATCACGCCGGACATCATCGCGGCGTTGGTGTAGGCGACCACCAGGCTGGGAGCGGGAGCCGCTCGCTCGGAAGAGTTGAGCGAGACGCTGGTCGAGAACACCAGATCGGCATCGCGGCCCAGGTAAAACGATGCCTGGTGCATGCGATCGAACACCCGCACTATTTCTTCGTTGGCCGCGGCCTCCTTCAATCGACCTTGCCGGCGGGCGATCGGTCTCAGACGGTGCCAGGTCTGCGACAGCACCTCCCGGGTGAACATCCGGGCAAAGGCGCCGGCGCCGGTCGGGAAGGGCCGCCCCAGCAGCGCGGCGGAAGCCTTGAGGGGAGCGACGCTTTCGGCCATCAGTCCCAGCCCCTGGAGCGCGTCTCCCTGCTGCCTCAGCCAGCGCGCGCGGCGGATGGCCGGCTGGCGCGGGGACAGGTCGGCCTCCAGCTCGAGGGCCTGGCGGAAGAACCGCTCGGCATCTGTGTTGGCGGCGATGGCCAGGGCGTGCTCTCCCGCGCGCTCGAGGTGATCCAGGGCCTTCAGCGCATCGCCGCCGTGGCGAAAATGCTGACCGATCTCGGCGTGCCGCTCGGGCGGGATCGGTGTGTCCGCCTCCATCGCCCGGGCGGCCGCCAGATGCAGCTGTTGCTTGCGCTCGGGTGACAGGCCTGAATAGAGCGTCTCCCGGATCTTGTCGTGCAGGAAGGTGAATCCGTCGAAACCGTCGCTCTGGGCGATCTGGGCGATGACGGCGTCCTTCATGGCCGAGACGATCTCCCCCGCGGATGTGTCCAGCATGCGGGCAACCAGCGAGGCCGAGAAGCGCCGGCCCACCAGCCCACCTGCTTGCACGGCCTCGACCGTCCCGGTCGGCAAGCGATCCAGACGCGAGCGCAGCAGCTCCTGGAGGGTGCTGGGCAAGGACACCCCGGCATGCCAGGAGTCGCGCTCCTGAACGCTCCAGCCTCCCTTCCGGTACAGCAAGGCCCCCGCCGCCACGAAGCTGCGCAGGTATTCGGCCGCGAAGAACGGGATGCCCTCCGCGTGGGCGTGGATGTAGTCCACCAGGGCCTGCGGCGCAGCGGACATGGACAGCATCCCGCCGATCATCGCGCCCGTGTCCCCCGCACCCAGCCGGCTCAGCCGCAGATCGGTCGCGGTGGGCTTCTCGGCCAGGCGTTTGACCCCCTCACCAGCCTCGTCGCTGCGGTAGGTGCCGATGATGATCAGCGGGGTCTTGCTGAAGATGTCCTCGTCCAGCCGGTGGAGCACCGCCAGCGACAGATCGTCTGCCCACTGCAAATCGTCGATGGCCAGCACCAGGCTCCGTCCCGACGCATAAGCAATCAAGGTATCCAGCACAGCGGTGACGATGCGTTCGCGAGCGGCCAGTGCCGGCAGTCGCGCGGGGGGCTCCGCGGCCGCGTCCGGCCCGCGCAGCGGGCGCAAAGTCGGCAGATAAGCAGACAGGATCTCGAGCCGCGAACCGAACAGCCGATCGATCTCGCTGGAGCCTCGTTCCTGGCACCGGTCCCGCAACATCTGAAAGAACCGACGGAAGGGCTGCAGCGGAACGGTCCCGGCATCCGCCGCCGCCTGCGATCCCAGGGTCAGGGGAACGCAGTCACCGGTCACGACCTGGATTCCGGCCAGAACTGCCCGCTGCCCCAGCTCGGCCGCCAGGAAGGTCTTGCCGATGCCGCTTTCTCCCGACAGCAGAAACATCCCGCCCTGGGCGCTGCCGCGGGCCGCTTGCTCGACGAAGTCCAGGATGCGCGCCAGCTCTGGCTCGCGACCGACGATCGGGGGCCGGAACAGCGGCATGCTGGGCTCGCTGGCGAAGGCCGCCGATTCCCGGTTCGCTGCACCCGAGGCCAGCGAGTCCGCGATTTCGAGCAGCGCCGAGGCCAGGGCGCGCGCGTGACCGAAACGATCGCGCGGGTTCTTCGCCAGCAGCGACAGCAGCAGATCTTCCAGGCCTTCCGGGACGCCGGTGACCCGGCCGGAGGGACGTGCCGGGGCCACGCTCAGGTGCATGTCGATGATCCGTGTCCCGCTCCGGGCAACGAACGGTGGCTCGCCCACGATGCTCTCGTACATCATGCAGCCGAGGGCGTAGAGATCGGCGCGGGCGTCGGGCAGCTGGCCCCGGATCGTCTCGGGTGCGATGTAGGGGAGCGTGCCGCGGATCCGGCCGGTCACGTCGAGCGCGTCCCGGCCGACCATGCCCCGGGCGCGTGAGGCCAGCCCGAAGTCCATGACCACCGGTTCTTGTTGCCCTCGCAGAAAGATGTTCGAGGGCTTGAGGTCCCCGTGAACCAGGCCGGCGTGGTGGATGAACGCGATCGGATCGCACAGGCGCGCGTACAGCCGCAGCACGTCTGCCAGCCGGCCGCCCGCCGCCACGGGCTGGCCCGAGGCAGGTTCACCCGGCCGGGGTGCCGGTTCTTCCCACAGCTGCGTATTGAAGCTCTGCAAGCTGGGGCCGTCGAACAGCTCCATCGCGTACCACGGATCGTTGGCCATCAGGTCCGAATCGAGGACCTCGACGATGCCGGGGTGATGCGCTTCCTTGAGGAACTGGATCTCCTGTCGGAGCATGGCCAGGAAGGACGCCATCAGCGGCATCTTCACCGTCTTGATCGCGACCTCACGACCGGAGACCTGGTGCCTGGCGCGGTAGACGACGCTCATGCCCCCGACGCCCATCAATCCGGTGACCAGGTACGGGCCGATGTACTTGCGCTGGCCGGCGGCCGTATCATCGAGCCGCTCGGCGGGGACGGTGGTCCTGGCCAGCGAGCTGCTCTCGAGGCAGCGGCGCAGCCGCGACGTCGCCCCGATGGACGCGAGCAGGGACGGTTCGCTGGGCTCGGTCTCGCCCGCCGCCACGGCGACCCGGAGAAAACATTCCTGACACAGCTCGACGTGAGACTCGAGGCGTGAAACCGAGTCGTTCCCCAGACGCCCGGCCACGAAGAGCTCGACCCAACCCGAATCTGGACAGACCATCAGTAGTTCCCCCGTCGTCCCGGGGCGATGCTACTACGCACACCCGGTGCAACAAAACACGTCGACCGCTGCATAGGAGGCTGGGTCGATGTCTCGGAGTACCGAGGAGGACTGCACGTGATGTCAGTGATGCCCGAACGGAACATGTCCAGCCGGTACGAAGCTGGCCAACGCGCCTGGCCGGAAATCAACCTGTCGTTCGAGGAGTTCGCCGCCTTCGCGGACAGTCGGCGGCCTCCGGAAGGACCGATCCCGGCCGATTTCGCGGACGATGTGTTCCTGGCCTGTGCCTGCGCGCGGAACGTCCCCCACGCCTTGCGATGTTTTCGTGACCGGTTTGCGCCGGTGGTGGCGGCGGCCGTGCGCCGCTTCGACGATTCAGACGCGTTCGCGGAAGAGGTCTATCAGCGTCTGTCGGAGCTGCTGTTCGTCGATGGGCCAGAGCATCCGGCGAAGATCGGACTTTATTCGGGCACCGGCTCGCTGGCGGCGTTCGTGGGCACCACCGCCCGGCGGATCGCGCTGCGGCTGACCGCCAACTCGGGCCGCTTTCAGGGCGAGGAGGCCCTGATCCAGCAGTTCTCGCAGATCCACGAGCAGGAGACCTCGATGCTGCGAATGCGACACCGGGAGATCTTCAACCGTGCGCTGTCGGTGGCGCTCCGTCAGCTTCCGCGTCGAGAGCGCCTGATCTTGCGCATGAACCTGGTCGAACGGGTCAGCACCACCAAGCTGGCGGCGATGTACAAGGTCAGCCAGCCGACCATCTCGCGCTGGATCCAGAAGACGGCCCAGAACATCTTCACCACCGTCAAGGAGACGGTCTGTGACGAGCTGGAGATCGACACCCGCGAGCTGGAGTCGCTGCTGCTGCTGGTGCGCAGTCAGATCGAGATCACGATCCTGAACTCCGTCGGCAGCATCCATCACGGCGTCGACTGAACGACACGCATAAAATTCCGGGCGCTCGTCTCCCTGATGCGAGATGACCGCTCACAAACACCAGCTCCCCCTCCCGCAAGACCCGTTCGATGAAAGCCGGGCCCCGGTCGCAGCGATACCGGGTGAGGAACCCGATTCCTTCGTTCGCGAGCTGGCCGCGCTGGCACCGCTTCTCACCAGACGGGCTCAGCTGCTGACGCCCGACCGCGCCTGCGCCGAGGACCTGGTCCAGGAGACTCTCGCTCGCGCGCTGGCGAACCGCCACCAGTTTCGCCGCGGGAGCAACCTGCGTTCGTGGACCAGCTCGATCTTGCGCAACCTGTTCATCGACGACTGCCGTCGGAACAAGCTGAGCTCGCAATACCAGCATCAGCAGACCGAGCCGTTGCAGTTCGCCGAGCCCAACCTGTCCCCGATCGATCTCGTCGACTCGGACGATGTTCTGCGGGCGCTGGACACGCTGAGCGAAGAGCAGCGCGAGCTGTTCGATCTCGCCTACGCCCGGTCGATGAGCTACCGGACGATCGCCGATCGATTCGGAATCCGCGTCAGCACGGTGGGAACGCGCCTGTTTCGCACCCGGGCGAAGCTGCGAACCATGCTGGAGCGGGCGGCCGAACAGCGCCTGGAGGTGCATCGAGGGAAGGTCGCCAGTCTGGTGAGGTATCATGCCCGCCCATGACCATGAACCGACGGGATGTGCTGATGGCGTCTGCGGCGGCGGCGGTGGTGGGGAAGGCGGCGGCGGCGGCGGAGGACGGTGCCGGCAAGAAGAACGCGGCGGGGGTGCGGCCGGGGCCGGTGTGTCTGTTCTCGAAGCACCTGCCCATGATGAAGCCGGGGCCGATGGCGAAGGCCTGCAAGGCGCTGGGGTTCGGCGGGATCGATCTGACGGTGCGGCCGGGGGGGCATGTCGAGCCGAAGGTGGTGGAGGCGGAGCTGCCGGGGGCGGTGGAGGCGATCCGGGCCGAGGGGATGGCGGTGCCGCTGGTGACGACCGAGTTGCTGGAGGCGAGCGATCCGACGGCGCGGCCCATTCTCAAGGCGGCGGGCAAGCTGGGGGTGCCGCTGTTCAAGCCCGGCTACTACAAATATGCCTACCAGGACGTGCGGCGGGAGCTGCGCGAGGCGGGGGGCAAGCTGCGCGGACTGTGCGAGGTCGCCCGGCGCGAGAAGGTGCAGCTGGGATTCCACAACCACGGGGAGATGCTGGGCGGGGCGGTGTGGGACGCGATCGAGATCGTCGGGCCGCTGGATGCGCGCTGGGCAGGGTACTACTTCGATACCCGGCACGCGTTTGCCGAGGGCGGCCAGAGCGCCTGGAAGCTGGCCAGCCACCTGGTGGGCCCGCGCTGCAAGGCGGTCTCGGTGAAGGACTTCCACTGGGAAAAGACGTCCAAGGGCTGGACCATCCGCAAGGTGCCGCTGGGGCAGGGCATGGTCGATGTCGCTGGGATCTTCACCATCCTCGCGCGCTATGGGTTCGCCGGTCCCATCTCGCTGCACCTGGAATACGACATCGAGGGGGGCGCGGACGGCGTCCTCAAGGCGGCTGAGCGCGATCTGGGCGTCCTGAACAAGAAGCTGGCCGAGGTGTACGGCGCGGCCTGATCAGCTCTAGCCGAAGGCGAAGGCCAGCAGGACGGCGACCACCACGCCGATCAGCATCGCCCAGAAATAGAAGAAGAGGACCAGGCTCCACTTCAAAAAAGTGCGGAAGCGGCTTTGCCCGTAGACGCGCCGCTGGGCCAGGAACAGGTGCACCAGGGTCAGGGCGCTGGCGGCGGCGATCGCCTTGCCTCGGTGGATCAGCGTCGCGACCGCGAGGGCGATGAAGGCGAACGAGTGCACGTGCAGGGCGAAGACCAGATGTTCGCTGTAGTAGCGCCTGCGGCGGACGTACGCGAGCTTGAGGATCAAGGCGAACACCGGCACCATCATGAACAGCGCGCTGGGGGCGTGGGCGACGACGGCCTGGACGAAACGGTCCTTGCCCTCGATCTGGGTGGGGGCCTGGAAGGTGTCCCAGCGCTCCTTGGCCCGCCGGAGCCACGGGTTCTTCTGGATGTCGACGTCCAGCTTGATGTCGGACGTGGAGGTCTTGGCGGCCGGTGGCACCGGCCTGGGTCGGTTCTCGCCGAGGAAGGGGAACAGCGACAGCACCAGGAAATACAGCAGGCTGGTGACCAGGTACAGGCGCAGCGGCGAGCTGTAGCTGACCCGGCGGCCAGCCACGTATTCGGTGGTCAGGCGGCCCGGGCGCCACAGCAGGGTGCCCACCGTGGCGAGCACGCGCGAGTCCAGCTGGAACAGCTCGCCGGCGGCCTCGCCCATCAGCTCCCAGGTGGACACGCGGTAGTGCGTGTTGCGCTGGCCGCAGTGGGGACAGAAGTTGTCGGGCGTGGCGGTGCCGCAGTTCAGGCAGAACTCGGAGCGGCGGGTCCCGGGCGCGTCGCGCATGCGCGCCGCCCATCTTAGGGCAAAACGCGCTCAGAGCGACGGCGCCAGAAGCTCGATCTCACCGAGGGTGGCGGGGCCGCCGGTGGTGCTGGTCACGCGCAGGCGGTAGTCGGTGTAAGCCCCCGGGCGCTCGATCTGGAACGGGCGGGTCTGCGAGCGCCAGCGGAAGCGCTCGGAGCGGCGCGCGTCGATCGCGGTCCAGCTGCGGCCGCCGTCGGACGAGCCCTCCAGGGTCCAGGCGGCGGCATCGCCGGGCCCGTCGCCGGAGGTCAACGTGTAGAAGGTCGCCAGCGCGGGCGCATCCAGATGCACCTGCACCCAGGGCGTGCGGCCGGCGAGGGCCACGCGCGTCAGCGAGGTGTCGTCGAACAGCGCGGCCGGGTCGATGCCGGCGCTGGCGGTGATCTGGCCGCGACCGGGGCCGGTCAGGTCGCGCAGCGGGCGCGCGGGCGCGTCGCCGCTGGTCAGCGACGGGGGCGCGGCGTCGGGAGCGGTGCCCCAGCGCGAAGGCTGCGGGCCCATGTCGAAGTCCAGCACGGCGCCGCGGGCGATGCGGTCGTGGGGCAGGAAGGTGCGCTCCCAGGGCTGGCCGTCGATGGTCAGATGCTGCACGTAGATGTTGCGGGAGCTGTTGTTCGGCGCGCGCACCACCAGCTGCTTGCCGTTGCCCAGGCGCACCACCGCCTGCCTGAACAGCGGCGAACCGATGACGTAGGTCGGGCTGCCCACCTGCAGCGGGTACAGCCCCAGGGCGGCGAACAGATACCAGGCCGAGGTCTCGCCGTTGTCTTCGTCGCCGGCGTAGCCCTGTCCGATCTCGCTGCCGACGTACAGGCGCGCGAGCACCTCGCGCACCTTCTCCTGCGTCTTGTGGGGCTGCCCGGCGTAGCTGTACATCCAGGGGATGTGGTGGGACACCTGGTTGGAGAAGCCCCACTGTCCCATGCGCACGTCGCGCGCCTCGATCATCTCGTGGATGATGCCGCCGTACGAACCGGGGAAGCGCGCCTCCTCGGGCGTGCCGAAGAAGGCATCCAGCTTGCGCGCCAGCGCGGCGCGGCCGCCGTACAGGTTGGCCAGCCCCTGCCCGTCGTGAGGGACGTGGAAGGCGAAGTTCCAGCCGTCGGTCTCGGTGTAGTCGTGCTGGTGTCCCCACACCCGCGGGTCGTAGCTGCCGGACGCGGACTTCCAGGCGCCGGTGGCCGAGCGGCCCTGGAAGAAGCCCACTTGCCGGTCGAACAGCAACGGGTAGTTCTGCGAGCGCGCGCGCAGGTAGGCGGCTTCCTCGCGGTAGCGGCGGCGGTCGGCGGCGGCGGTGCCGGGCTGCTCGGCCAGGCGGGCGGCCATGTTGGCGATGCCGAAGTCGTTGATGTAGCCCTCGAGCGCCCAGGAGACGCCCTCGCCCACGTCGCTGGGCGTGTAGCCGAGGAACAGCGAGCGGGCCAGACCCTTGCGCCCGACGCTGGGGTTGTTGGGGTTGGCCCCGGGCGGGGCCACGGTGGCGTTGGCCAGCGCGGCCTGGTACGCGGCGGCGGCGTCGAAGCTGGTCACGCCCTTCAGGTAGGCGTCGGCGAAGGCGACGTCCGAGCTGGTGCCGGTCATCAGGTTGGCGTAGCCGGGTGAGGACCAGCGCGAGATCCAGCCGCCGTCGCGGTACTGCTGCACGAACCCGTCGATCAGCTCGCCGGCCAGGCGCGGGCTGAACAGGGCGTAGGCCGCCCAGACGGTGCGGTAGGTGTCCCAGAAACCGTTGTTGACGTACACCTTGCCGTCGGCGATGCGCGCGCCTGTGCTGGTGGGCCCGCTGGGCGGCGTGCTGGTCGACGACTGCACCGCGTGCCGCCACACCGGGTGGGCGGCGCTGCCGGTGTTCTCGTGGGCGGCGTTGGGATAGAGGTACAGGCGGTACAGGTTCGAATACAGGGTCGTCAGCTGGTCGGGGGTGGCGCCCTCGACCGAGACCACGCCCAGCCGTTCGTCCCACAGCTTCTGCGCGCGCGAGACCAGATCCTCGAAGCGATCGCCGGGGGCGATCTCCAGGGCCAGGTTCTTCTTCGCCTGATCGATGCCGATCAGAGAGGTCGCGATCCGCATGGTGACGGTCCGCCCGGCGGACACGTCGAAGCGCAGGTAGCCGGTCACGTGTGGCCCACCGCCGTCGGGCAACATGCCGCTGGCGGTGACCGGGCGATCGAAGGCGGCGTACACGTACATCCGGGTGGCGCCCGTGGACAGGCCGCTGCGCACGTCGGAGTAGCCGCTGATGGATCGATGCGAGGGGTCCAGGGTCAGCGCACCCTTGTCGTTGACGTTGTCGAAGATCAGGGCGGCGGCGGCGCCCGGGAAGGTGAAGCGGAACATCGCCGCGTGGTCGGTGGGCGCGATCTCGGCGCGCAGGCCGTTGTCGAAGGTGACCTGGTAGTGGTGCGGGCGGGCGATCTCGTGTTCGTGGCGGAAGGGCAACGCGCGGGCGGCGCGCCCGGCGGGCGGCACCCCCGGGGCGACCGACGGCATCACCTGGAAGGTCTGGCGGTCGCCCATCCAGGGGCTGGGCTCGTGGCTGACGGCCAGCGCCTGCAGGGCCGGGCGGTTCTCGGCGTCGTTGCCGCGGTGGTATTCGTACACCCAGCTCAGCGAGCTGGCGTTGGTGACCGGCGTCCAGAAGTTGAAGCCCGCCGGCACCGCGGTGGCGGGCAGGTTGTTGCCGCGGGAAAACGCCCCGCTGGCCTGCGTCCCCCGGGTGGTGAGCACCCAGTCGGAGGGCCGGCGCTGGCCCGGCGACTCGGCCGCCCCGATGCGGATGTCGTCGACCCAGCCGGCGAAGGCCGTCGGCCCCGCCGGCCCGTCGTAGCCGATCAGGATGCGCTCGATGGTCTTGCCGGCCGCCACCGCGCCGATGGCTGCGCTCTTGTGGTTCCACTGGTTGGCAAACAGGGTCTTGCTGGCGCCCTGCGCGCGCGGGTCCAGGCGCACACCGTGCTGGTCCACCGCTGCCAGATCGCTGAGGTAGGTGCCGTCGGAGAAGGCCAGGTCGACCGCCGCGTAGGTGCTGGGATAGCGGAGGTCGTCGTCGGTCAACTCGGGGAAGATCCGGTAGGACAGCTCGGTGGCGGGGCTGACCGGCAGGTGCACCTGGAAGATGCGGTCGTAGGCGTAGGCGCGCCCGCTGCCGCGGTGGGTGCCGGCGTAGCGCAGGGCC
>JBKPRZ010000390.1:0-8213 GCA_046734815.1 Myxococcota bacterium
GTTCCCTACACCCTCATCTGCAACGGACACTTTTACACCAAGTGCTTTTGCGATTTCGGATTCGACTTCGAGATCTGCGACGAGTGGGTGATCGTCTGCAACGCAGACGGCCTGAGATACCCGAACTGCGGCGGCCTGTTCCCCTGCTTCTGAGTCAACACGTGCCTGGCGGCACGATTGGTAGAGAGGACACCTAGGGCGCGAGCCACCCCTGCGGTGGCTCGCGCCCTCCCGCCCCGACGATCGAGGCACTGATCAACCAGGAGGGCTTCATGCCCGATAGACTGCTCACTGCTGGTCTCACCGGCTCAACGCTCGTCGCCTCCTTCCTGCTCGCCGGCCGCTGTCTCGAACGACCTTCCAGCCGAGCCCTCGGTGCGGGCGAGCCGACCCTTGATGAGCACGCGACCGCCTCACGACGCGACGGATCTCTCGCCTGGAAACACAAGTCTCGCGAACTGAGGAGGACGCTGGAGATCTTGGCGAAAGCTCCAGTGGCAGCCGCGGAGCCGCTCATACAACTCCCCGAACCGACCACCGATCTCGATGCCCGTATTCTTGCTGGTGACGCCTCCGCGCTCGAGCTCCGGAGCGCTCTGGAACGCGCGTTGCTCAAGGCAATACGAGGGGCGGATTGTCCTGCTGGCGACCATCCGGGCCGGACCGTCGCGAAGATCGGCATGCGCGTGCGCTCGTTCGGGGATCACGCACTGGCGGAGGCGATTGACAGCGTCGAGACGTGGGAGGGCAGCCCCCTGTCGCAAGCGCTGCGCGCCTGCCTGTTGAACCGGGCGATCGGTCCATTCCGGTTGTCACCAACACAAGGGTCGGAGTTCCCGGCGGATTTCTCGGGTACCGCCGGGGTCGATCTGGTCATCGGTTCGAAGCACGCTCGATGACGGTTCGAACCTCGAATGAACGAAACCCGCACAACAAACCGGTGCAAAACGTACGTCGGAGGAAGAGTGCCATGACGATTCGAAAGTGGATTTACATGTGTGCAGCGGTCATCGTGGGCGTCCTGGCTGCCGCGTTCCACGCGCGATCTGGACCGCGGTCGCAAAATGCCTCGCCGAGTGGCTCTCCCCGCCAGCCCGGCGCCGCGGAGCACTCGACCCGCGTCGCCCGCGGCTTCCAGACCCGAACCAGCAACGATGGCACGATCGTCAACGTTCCGGGCGCACCGGGGTACGACCCCACTCGTTTTCGAGGGATCCTGAGAATCAGCGACATCTTCGCGCAGGAACCCCGCAAGGAGGACTGGGCGGGTCCCGTCGAGCGGTGGTTGACAACACGCCTGACACAGGATCTGAAGGCCCTGGTCCCCGAGGTGTCCAACGTGACGGCAGAGTGTCGAACGAGCACTTGCAAGCTCCACTGGGATGGGCCCCGCGACGCCTTGACCAAGGTCAAGGAAGTCCACGCGGCGCTATACATGGGCACTGGTCGTACGGCGACAGGCCCGAACGAGCTGATTCTCGTCTATGGAGGTAGCTTTTTGGCGGACAAGTCGACACCGGACCAGTTGATGGCAGATCTGGAGAACTATCGGAAGGCGACCCTCAAAGACATCGCCCAGGACAAATGGCCGCTACGCAAGATCGAGATCGCGAAATGGCCAAAGGAGTGACCTGAAATGAAGAGGCGACAACTCGGGTATGCATTGCTGTTGGCGTCGTTGGGCGTCGCTGCGTTTGTCGTGGCGACTACGGCCATTCAGGGGATCGGCCGCAGCCCTGGCCGGGATTCCCGGAAACAGACTGCTCGTTCCGCAGCCATCACTCTTCCGGACGACACCACCGATTTGGAAATAGCGATCCTCAAGGGCCGAAGCGGGGCCAGTGAGCTGCAAGCGACGCTGGCACAGACCATCGCACGGACGATGAAGGCCAGAGCGCCTTGTGTTCCTGGCGACTATGAGGGCGGAGCCGCCGCGGTCTACCTGAAGCTTCGCGCGGAAGAGACTCGGGCCGTGGCGGAGAGCGTTGTCGGCTTCGAGACCAGAAAGGGAAGCCCGCTCTCGCAGGAGGCGATTCGCTGCTACGTCACGGGGCTGGGGGTTCCCTTCTCCTTGCAGGCTGAGCCCGGGTCCAGATTTCCCGCGCGGTTCCAGGGAGTGGCTGCGGTTCGCTTCAAGATCGGGAAAGGCGGCGTGTGCCAGTCGACCCCCTCGTCCACACTTCCGTGAGTGGCACGGTCGGGGCCAAGTAGTCGACGAAGCCGGCGTCCCCCCCTCGCGCCGTAGCAGACCCATTGGAGCAGCGGTGGCTTGCCGGAGCACCGATGTCCGTCTCCTGGAGGAACGATTGCCGCGGCGATGAAGCGCGGGGGAGGCCCCGTTCGCCGAGGGGAAAGAACATCGAGTGGATTGCGAGCAGGGCCTTACCTCGCATCGGTGGCACCCGCTCGCCCGCTGATCAGGGTGAGGGGGGCAGGCATCATAGGAAGGTGGCGTCCCGGTGCAGCGGCCGTGGTCTGGTCCTGGTCATACGCGCCTGACTTCCGCAGCCGCGCCGCCGGCAGCGGGAGGTTGACCGGGGCCGGGTCGACGGTCACTTCTTGCCCAGCCAGCGCTCCATCCAGGCCATGGCCGGATCGCGGAAAGGGCCGCTCTCGTGGCCCACATCAGCGGGGGCGTAGACCAGGTGATCGGCGGCGCCGGCGGCGGTGTAAGCGGCGCGCGCGGCCTCGACGGCCAGCTCGACCCCGCGGATGGCGTTGCGGGCATCGCGGGTGCCGCTGAGGACGATGAGCGGGCGCGGGGCGATGAGCGGCAACATGTCCGGACAGTCGTACCGGTCGACCAGCCCGGGAGCGACCCGGTCGTAGAACATGCGCGCCGAGGCAGCGCTGTTCGGGTCGGGGACCGCTCCGCCCAGCGACTGAGCCCGGGCCTGGAAGGCGTCGTTCTCCAGGCCCCACTTGAAGCTCTGGATGCCGATGATCGGCGCCGCCGCCGCCACTCGGGGGTCGACCGCCGCCGCCAGGTAGGTCTCCATCCCGCCCTTGGAGATCCCGGTCAGCCCGATGCGAGCCGGGTCGACGTCGTCCCGGGTGACGAGATAGTCGATGGTGCGGACCACGTCCCAGACGGTGTCGTAGAGGAACGGGTAGTCCTGCCCCGGCGAGCGGTACGCCGCCTTCATCGCGGCGATGTACGCGTCGTTGCCGCCCGGCCGGCCGAAGTAGCGCCCGGAGATGGCCACGGTGAGGAACCCGCGCCCGGTCATGGTGGTGGTGATGGAAACGACGTCGCCGCTGGTCCGGTCGCTGCCGGTGGCGTGCAGACAGATCAGCACCGGGAGCCGGCCGCCCGCGGAGGCCGGCCGGCGCAGGGTGCCGGGCACCCGCCAGCTGGCGGTCGAGGCGATGCTGAAGTCCTGCTCGACGATGCCGCCGCTGCTCTTCGGCGGCTCGAGCCGGGGGTCGAGCGGCGGCACTTCGCCCACCACCGCGCGCAGCTGGGCCAGGAAGGACGCGCGTCGGTCCGCGACCGCCGCGGCGTCCAGCGCGACCGCCGCGTCTTCCGGGGGCGGGACCGGCGAGGCGGCATCCGCGATCGGTATCGCGGAATCGGCGGTGATGCTCGCGGCGCCGACATCGGCGGCGGCGGACGCGGCGCCGTCCGGACGGTCAGCGGGGCTCGGCGCAGGCATCTCCTGGCCGGTCATCCCACAACCGGCCAGGCCACAGAGAAGAAGAGCGCGCGAGAGGGGCTGACGCATGACGTACACAGCTCCGGCGAAGGGCCGCATCTTAGCCCCCATCCGGACCGATTCACCGGGCGGTCGCGCCGTTGGAGGCGCTGGTCAGGCGCGCAGGCCGGGCAGCGGGGCGGTGGCCAGGTTCTCGGCCAGTCCGAAGCTGGGGATGTCGATGCCCATGGCGTTGACCAGCGAGAAAAGCATCGAGAAGTAGTTGGTGGCGGGCAGATTCAGGTACCGCCCCATCTTGCCGAAGTGTCCGCCCGCGCCCCCGGCGATGATGGCGGGGATGCCGAAGCTGGCGTGGGCCTTGCCGTCGCCGTGACGGAACATCCACCAGACCACGGTGTGGTCGTAGAGCGTGCCGCCCTCCGGGTGGGTGTGGGCCTTCAGCCGGTCCAGCATGCGGGCCACCATCCCGGCCGCCCAGGCCATGATCTTGTTGAACTTGTCGCGCTCGACCGGGTTGGTCAGCTTGTGCGACAGACCGTGATGCTCGCTGGAGATACCGAGCCAGCTGGGCACCATCACCCCGCCACCTTCGTGGCTGAAGCTGATGGAGGCGACCCGGGTCAGGTCGCAGGCGAACGCCAGCGCCACCATGTCCTGCATGTTCGCGTACAGCGCGGGCACGTCCGCCATCGGCACCTGCGGGTCTGACGCTGCCGCCACGAACGGCATCTTGGCGGTGACCATGCAGCCCGGCCCCACGGGCGTCGTCGCGCTGATGCGGTCCTCGACCTCGCGCAGGCTCTGCAGGTGGCTGTCGAGCCGCTGGCGATCGTCCCTCCCCAGGGTCGGCGCCAGCGCGGTGAACCGGTCGCGCAGGAAGGTGGAGACCGCCGCCCGGCGCAGAGCGCGGCGATCGGGCCCCGCCTCCCCGGTGGGCTTGATCCCCCCGAAGACGCGCGTCCACGCCTGGACGTCGCTCTGCATGCGCGGCATCGGCGCCCCCGTGGGGGTGAAGTTGACGATGGTGGGCACGTCGCCGCCCACCGGGTGGACCCCGAACTCCAGCGAATCGAAGAGGCTGGCACGGGTGCCGGCCGGGCGCGCCGCTTTCAACCGGGTGGCGATGACCTGATCGACGGAGGGCGCGTTCGTCTTCACGTTGAGACCGTCGCCGGTCTGCGGGAACCGGTGCGCCTGGATGCTGTGGCCGGTGGTGGCGGTCCAGGCCCGGTGGATGCCCGGGCTCTTCTTGATCACCAGACCGCTGCCGCCCACCGGCACCCGGCTGGTGGCGTCGGGGAACTGCGGCCCGAGGATCAGGAGCTTGTCCCGGTGCCGATCCAGCGCCTGCAGCACCGGCGACAGAACGAAGTCGCGCTCGCCACCGGTGGGCCAGAAGGTGGCCGGGTCGATGCCGTTGGGCATGGTGATCATGATGAAGTTCTTCGCGTGGCCCGCCGCCGCTGGCTGCGCCCCGGCGCGCGAGCCGGCCGCTTCCAGGAAGGGAAGCGCCAGGGCCGCTCGTCCCAGGCTCCGCAGGAGCTCACGCCGTCGCAGTTCGGTGCCTCTGGCTGACTTCATGGCCACTCACTCCTCGATGAGAACGGTCTGGAAGGTGTCGCTGGTTGCAACCCGGGCCAGCAGGTCGACGAGATCGCCGCTGTCCCGGAAGCGCCCCTCGATGGACTCGACCGCGCAGGCGTCGGCCTCGCTCAGCTCGCGCCTCAGGGCGTATTCGAAGGTCTTGCGGAGCAGGCAGTCGCGCACCGCTGCGCTCGCGGCCAGCTTGTCCAGCAGCTGCATGCCGCCCGCGAACGCCCCGTCGAGATCCAGGCCGGCGCGGATCTCGCCGGACGAGTCCACCGGCACGCCCTGGTCGGTGGTGCGGTAGCGCCCGATGGCGTCGTAGCTCTCCAGCGCCAGGCCGAAAGGCTCGAACAGCTGGTGGCAGGCGGCGCAGGCCGGGTTGCGACGGTGCTCCTCCATCCGCTGGCGGGTGGACAGGCCCGCCCGCAAGGGCGGCAACTCCGGGATGTCGGCCGCCGGATCGGGCAGGGTCTGGCACAGCACCTCCTCCTCGATGAAGACGCCGCGGGCGACGGGATCGCTGGCATCGGGCTGGGCCAGCACGCTCAGCACCGCCGGATGGGTGAGGAGGCCGCGGCGCTGGTCGGGCGGCGCGGCCACCGCCTTCATCGCCGCCGGTGAGGCGGGCGGCGGCAGCCCGTACAGCGCCGCGAGCCCATCGTTCACGAACAAGGTCGGCGTCCCCCACAGCGCTGCAGCCTTGCCACCGCCCTGGGTGTACAGGTCGTGAACCCCGTCCAGCAACGAACGGACCAGGTCGGCGCCGAGCCCCGGGTTGAACTCGCGCGGCGCCCGCTGCACGGTCGCGAGCTGACCCAGCTTCAGCCACTCGGTGTAGTAGTCCTCGCGCATGCGCCGGGCGCGCGGGTCCGACAGCATGCGGGACACCCGAGCGGCGATCGCGGCCGGGGTGGCGAGATCACCTCGCCGCGCGGACGCGAGCAGCTCGGCGTCGGGGCCCGAGTTCCACAGGAAGAAGGCCAGGCGGCTGGCCAGGGTGGAAGGATCGAGCGCGACGGCGCTGCCGGGACGGGCGGTGCCGGGCGCCGGCGAGAGCTGGTAGAGGAAATCCGGAGCTTGCAGCACCCCGGCCACCACCCACTCGACGCCCCCGCCGAAGCCGCCCCCGTCGGCGCGCCCGCCATCGAACAGGCGGCGCAACCCGGCGCGGGCCTCGGAGCTCAGCGGGCGCCGGAAGGCCCGGGCCCCGAATTCGTCCACGAACGCGGCAGCGGCGGCGTCCTCGCCCTGGGCCGGATCCGCGGCAATGAACCCGGGCCACCGCTGGGGTCGCGCGGCCTCCACCGCGATCGCCTCGGCGGCGGTCATCCGCTCCTCGATCCCCAGCGCCGACAGCGACACCCCCGGGACGAATCGCCGTCCACCCAGATCGTCGAACGTCACCAGCGGCCGAACGTCGAAGCCCAGCAGATCGGAGACGGTGTTGATGTATTGCTCGCGTGTCAGCACCGTCGCCCGCCAGGGGGCGGCCAACGCGCGCGCGCCCGCGAGGCAACGGTTGCCGGGTGAAGGAGCACCGGCGGTGGGGCCCGGCGCCGGCACACCGTCTGCGGGCGCCGCCGCCGCGCGGGGGCCCTCCCCCACGCTGCCCAGGCAGCCAGCGAGGGCGCCGAATGCGACCAGCCCGCACGCCACGCGCAGCGGTGAAGCAGGGGCAGCCCAGGACACGGGCGGGGCGAGGGGCGACGGACTCTTCGGCATCAGATGACTCCTTGCGCGCGCTAACGACTGGGTATTGGCGACCAGGGCCTGGTGTTGTTCACGTGAGGGCGGCCCCTCCCCGGACGCGCGCGGGATCCCTCGGTCTCACGGCTGGGCCAGCGCACCGATCTCCGCCTCCGTCAGCGCGCGCTCGTACACCCGCAGCTCGTCGAGCGCGCCTTCGAAACGCTGGCCCACACGGTCGCGCGCAGAACCCTGCAGGCCGGCGCCGACCAGCAGCGAGCCGTCCACCGCCCCGAAGCGCCGCGCGCTGGTCCGGCGCCGCGCCACCTCGACGCCGTCGATGTACAGCTTGAGCAGGTGGTCGGAGTCGTGGGTGAAGGCCACGTGCACCCAGCGGCCCACGGCCTCGGGGAAGGGCGCGTTCAAGCTGCCGCCCCAGCCGCTGCTGGAGACGGTGAGCTGGTCGCCGACGAACCCGAAGAAGAAGTAGTTTCCGCGCCCGCCGCCCATCGGCCGCATCGCCAGGGTCCGGTGCATCGGCGGCGTACCGCTGCGTTTGACCCACACCGCAACCGTGAGCGCGGCGGTCCTGCGCGGTGGCAGCTGCGGCTGCGGACAATCGAGCCAGCCGTTGAAGCCCAGCTCCAGCCCGCCCCCGCGCACCCCCGGGACCCAGGCTCCCGCAGGGTCCAGATTGCGCAGCTGGCAGTCACGGCCGCCCGCCGAGCGGTCCGCCGCCCGGGTGCTGCCCGGACCATCGTCGAAGGGCCAGAGCCCGATCAGGTCCCGCTGCGGCTCGGCGGCCATGGACCGATCCTCGCGCGGCAAGGGGCTCACGATCCGCACCGGCCGCAGGCCGTGCCGCACCACCGAGACCGGCCACACCACCTGTGCCGGCGGCGCCACCTCCCTCGCCCGCGAACGCATCGCCACCGGCACCAGCAGCGCCCCCGCGCCGACCGCCAGGCACAGCACCGCGCTCATGCCCAGCACGGGGATGCAGCGCGCGAGCAACGGCGGCGATCCGGCTGGTGGCGGTCGATCGGGCCCCGGCCCACTCAGCGACTTCAGGCGCTTGCGCAGCCGCTGGCGCAGGCTCGCGGGCGCAGGCGGGACCGGCCGTTCCAGGGCCAGCAAGGCGGCCGCGCTCACGGCCCGGCGCTCGGGCGGCTGCGCCTGCACGCGGGCGACCTCCTGGGCGAACGCGCGGCGCGCCCGCCGCAGCCGCGTGTACAGGGTGAACCCTGTCTCTTATACACATCTGACGCTGCCGACGAGGTGTCA
>JBKPRZ010000391.1:0-6137 GCA_046734815.1 Myxococcota bacterium
GGAAGGAACAGCAACCTTCCACCAAGGACACCACCATGAAGATGATCTCGCTTTCGTGTGCGGCGCTGGCGCTGGCCGCCGCCGCGTTCACCGCGTGCAACGACGACCAGCCCGCACCGGCGCCGGCCCCCGCGGCGCTGACCTACTGGGGTGACGTCGCCCCGATCTTCAATGACAAGTGCGTGGGCTGCCACACCGAGGGCGGCATCGGGCCGTTCCGGCTGGACCGGTACCTGGAAGCGCGGCAGAACGCGCTGAAGGTGGCGGTGGCCACGCGCGAGGGCGTGATGCCGCCTTATCTGATGACCCACGACGGCTCGTGCGGGCAGTTCGAGGACGCCGCCACCTTGACCGCCGAGGAGAAGGCGAAGATCTGGGACTGGGCCAACGGCGAGCGCAAGGAGGGCAGCCCCCGGACGCTCGAGCGCCCGCCGGTGGCGGGGCTGGGCGAGGCACGCGAGTGGAAGACGCCGCAGATCGTCCCGGTGGCCGACGGCGGGCAGCTGGCCGAGTTCGACGAGTACCGCTGCTTTGCGCTCGACTCGAACATGGACCACGACAGCTTCATCACGGGCTACGAGGTGCTGCCGGGCAGCCCGGCCCTGGTGCACCACCTGGTGGCGTTCCTTGTCGACCCCGACAAGATGACCCGCGGGGGCAAGACCAACGGCCAGGTGATGGCCGAACTGGACGCGGCCGATCCGGGCCGGCCGGGCTGGTCCTGCTTCGGCGGCGCCGGCGACGGTGTGGACGCCGACGGCGCGCCGGCGGTGTGGGCGCCGGGGCAGGGGCCGATGGCTTACCCGCCCGGCGTGGGCGTGCAGCACCGGGCTTCGCAGAAGCTGGTGATCCAGATGCACTACAACCTGGCCGGCCACGCCGGCCATCCCAGCGCCGCCGGCATGTCGGACAGCACCACCTTGCGGCTGCGCCACGCCGACCGGGTCGAGAAGCCGGCCATGTTCGTGGTCAGCGACGGTTTTCTGGACACGCTGTTCGGTGACAAGCCGGCCAGCCTGACCGCGGGCCAGCCCTCGGTGAAGTTCAGCTGGAGCATGACCGGCAAGGAGATGGGCATGGGCGACCAGCTGCCCTACGTCGACATCATCGGCGTGATGCCGCACATGCACGAGCGCGGGGTGAGCCAGCAGCTCCGCATCGGCCCCGACGGCGGCACGATGTCCTGCGCGGCGCGGGTCGACCGCTGGGACTTCAACTGGCAGAAGTTCTACTTCTACGAGGCGCCGGTCCGGCTGACGCCTTCGACGCGCCTGGAGATGACCTGTGACTACGACACGTCGAAGGACGACAAGGACATCCTGCCCGGCTGGGGCACCCGCAACGAGATGTGCGCGGCAATCCTGATGGTCCTGCTGCCCACCGGCCCGTAACGCCCGGTGACGGCCGCCCCCCGCAACTGCGGGGGGCGGCGGCCGATACCTGGTCATGAACCCGCTGCCCACAGCCGACGCGCCGTCGCTGCAGGGCCTCGTCACCGAGGCCGACCTGCCGGCGGCCGAGCGCGAGTGGCCAGGGCTGCGGGCCTTCCTCTTCGGTCTGCCCAGGACCCAGCGCCCCAAGACCTTCCTGGACCTGATCTGGCGCTTCGAATCCGCCCGCACCGCCGCGGCCGCGGCCTAGGCTCCTGTCCCCGGAGAGAGACGGACAACATCGCCCTCGCGCCCGTTCTCCCCTGCAACGGATAGAGGCATGCGAGCCGGGCGACCCAAACCGCCGCTGGTCTCGAGAGGAGGAGCGACAGGTCATCCGCTCATATGCGCATCGCTCGACGTCTCGAAACGTGTACTGTCCGTCGTTGCGGGGTGGACAAGGCTCCCCAGCGTGGCCAGGCCTGCAAGGGGTGCCGGCGAATGACGCGAACCGTAGTTGCGGGAGGCCTTACCTGCATATGCGAATCCATGAGCGACTTCGCGAGCGGGTAGACCGGCCGATGAAAACGCGCCCGCCAGATGTGTGTGTCGTTGGATTCGCTTATCTTGTGTGCTTCGCCTGCAGCGCCGCATCGCCTCGTTCCCCTGCTGATGCAGGCGATGGGGCGCTTCGAGATGCAGATCCGATCGAGGCGGCGCTCGAGCGCACAGACTCATCGGCCGACACCCGATTTGTTGCGGATTCCCCGGCCGATCGACAGATTGTAAGTGATGCGGCCGGTTCCCAAGACGGCGCCAGGCAGGTCACGGTCAGTGGAGAGGGATGTAACGACATCCAGCCCGGAAGCTTGATTCCCCCAACCCGTCTGACCCAAACACCCACCTTTACAGGGGGCACGCTTGAGGACGGCATTTACGACACTGTGGCGGCGGAATGGGTTGTGAACATGATGGGTCGGAGAGCGATTACCTTGCGGTTTTCGCAAGGCATGTTTGCCTGGGTGAGTTATTACGAATCCCCCAGCGACCCGCGAGATTTTGTTGAACGTTCGACCGGCCCGTACTCCGTTTCGGGGAGCACGCTGACCCTTTCGGGAACCTGCGGACCGATCGTCGATCGGACGTTCTCCTACAACGCCAACGGCGACGAGCTACAGCTCGGCCGTGAGGCGTATGTGCTGCGCATGCGACGTCGTTGAGTCGACGAAGCCACACCCGCGATCGACAGTATCTCTGGCCTTAGCGGCGCGACCTTTTGAGACCGCCTCGACGCGATCGATGCCGTGTATCCCCTGGCCTGAGCTCGAGCGCGCCGTCCGGCAGTTCCCAGCGCCAGCTTCAGAACCAGTAGCCGGCCGAGGCGGTGAGGAAGGGGCCGCCGATGGTCCAGGCGTGGGAGTCGGCCTTTCGCTCGCGGTCGATCACCGGGCCCACCGCGACGCGGAAGGAGAAGCCGTTGTTGGCGAGAAAGCCGTAGCCGATGGGGGCGACGATGTACGAGGTGAGGTCGTCGCCGTGGCTGTCGAAGCTCGCATCTGCGTTCAGCATGACCCGGGCGCCGAGCAGCAGGGCGTGACGAGGGGGGCGGCCCGGCGAGGTCGGGCCGATGGCGTAGGTCAGACCGCCGCCGAAGTGGGCTCCGAAGACGCCCAGCGAGGCCATCATGCCGTCCACGGTCAGGCGAGGTGTCAGGAATCCACCAGCTTGCAGGTGGGCGATCTCCAGCAGGCCGATGCCGGCGTGCACGTAGCCATGGGGTCGGGTGGTCGCGGTCGCCCCCGGAGCGTCCGCGCGGACCGCGGATGTATGCAGGGCCGGCGAAAGGGCCAGGCACAGGGTGGCGACGATCGGACGCGACAATCGATGTGTCATGGGTCTCTCCTGGAAGGTCGGCGCTGGGGCTCGTTGCTCAGCGATCTAGCAACGCACGCGCCGTCGGATGCGACCGACACAATCGGCGTCAGCGGGCGCGCGGGGTGATGGTGGCTTTGAGGCCTTGGGTCCAGACCTTGTGCTCGTCGGTGTAATAGAGGTAGGCGCGGCTGGCGGGGCCGGTGTAGCGGCCGGGGACGGCCGCCACCAGCGACAGCGGGACCTGCACCTTCTGGCCGGCGTCGAGCGCGCGCCAGTAGAGGACCACCTCGCGGCCCAGCACCTCGTAGGCGTCGATGACCTGCTTCTTCACCAGCTCCTTCAGCTGGTCGTGGCGCGGCTCGAGGCCGCCGGGCAGGCCCACGATCGCCACCGGTGACGGCACCGGCTGGTTGCTGCGGTTGGTGACGGTGGCGTTGGCCTCGACCAGCTCGCCCTCGGGGATGGTGTTCCTTGTCAGCCCGACCTCCAGGCTCACCTGGCACGCGGCGGCGCTGTCGGGGGTGAGGGCGTTGTATTCGATGCCCAGCGAATACGGCATGGGGACGCCGCCCTCCATCTTCACCTGCACCTGGTGCTTGCCGGGGCCGAGGTGGTCGGCCAGGTCGGGCAGCTTGATGGCGCCGTGGCTGTTGCGGTCGAAGGTCACGGGCGCGCCGACCGCGCGGCCGTCGACAAGCACGCGCAGGCTGCCCGGCGCCTGGGCGCGCGAGCGGGCGCGGTCGTAGGCCACGATGGCCCGCAGGGCCAGCACCGTGCTCTGGGTCGAGCCGTAGCGGCCGTCCTGGCAGGACTCGGCCAGGTATTTCATCGAGCGCTCGACCGAGGCGGCGAAGGCGGGGTCGCGCAGCCAGGCCAGGACCGCCAGCGCGGTGGTCTCGATCTCCAGGGCCTCGCCGCCGCTGCCCACGATCGAGGTGGTGGCCCCCTGGACCACGCCGCCGGGCGCCTGCTTGCTGGCCAGCTTCTCCATCAACGCCTTGGCGGCGGCGCGCTCGCCGGCCAGCCACAACACGTTGGCCCCCAGCGCGTGCACGTAGCTGTTGGGGCTGCCGGCGGCGGCGCCCTTGAAGGCGGCCACCTCGCGGTCGACCCCCTTCTGCCCGCTCTCCAGCAGCGACCACAGGATGTAGCCGTTGGAGGCGTCGCGGTCCTCGATCCAGGTGTGCAGGGCGCGGCGCTTGCGCGAGAAACCGCCCTGGCCGTCACGCTGGCGCAGCAGCCACTCGCGGCTGCGCGTGATCATCATCTGGTCGATGGGGTGCACCTTGGCCAGGTCGTGAAAGTGCAGGAGGCCGTAGGCGGTCAGCGCCTCGTGTCCCGGGTTCTCGCCGAACCATTCGTAGCCGCGGTCGGTGCACTCGAAGCTGACCAGGCGCTTGTAGCCGGCGTCCAGCTTCTCCTGCGCCGCCGACACCAGCTTGGGGTCGACCCCGGTGTGGCTGGTGAAATATTGCTGGGCCATGGTCAGCGGGTAGGTGGTCGAGCTGGTCTGCTCGAAGCAGCCGTTGGGGTCCTGGATCAGGCGGGCCAGCGCCTGGGTCATGTTGGCCAGCGGCGTCGGGTAGACGGTGACGCTGGTCTTCAGGCTGCCGGCCACGGTGCCGGCGGGCAGCTCGAAGCTGTGCGCGACCGCTCCGTCCTTGACGGTCAGCCCGCCGTAGGCCAGCCGGAACGGGAAGCCGCTGGGCTTGACCGCCATCTTGCGCACGACCGTGTCGGCGTAGGGCCCGGCCGTGCCCTCCAGCTTCAGCTCCACCGACGGCCGGGTCGCGCCTATGTCGATGGCCAGGATCTGCCGCTTGCGCGCGCCGGGCCCGACGTCGACGGCGGGCAGGCTGGCGATGCGCAGGCCCCGCGAGCCGCTGGCCGTCACGGTGGCGCCGGTCAGGCGGTCGGCGGTGCCGTTGACCAGGCTGACCGGCAGCCGGATGCTGTCGCCGGCGGTCACCTCCAGCGGCAGCTTCGGCTCGACATAGAAGGGCTGCACCGATTCGACGCTGGCCACCGCCGCCCCCAGGGCGCCGCGCTCGTCGAAGCCGCCCACCGAGGCCTTGAACGAGGTGACGCTGTCGTTGAGGGCGAAGCGCACGGTCACCTCGCCGGTCTGGGCATCGGTGCGCGCGGCGGCGGCCCAGAACAGCGTCTCGGTGAAGTCCACCCGGTCGGTGGGGCGGCGCCCGCCCCGCAGCTGGTGCGCATACTGGCGCACCATCACCAGGTCCTGCCGGGGCGCCACCGCCAGGCTCGCCGCCCGGCCGAGCACCGCCCTGTCGGCCCGCGCCCCCTCCGCCTGGGCGATGGCGTCGTCGAAGGCGCCGTCGAGGATGGGCGCGGCGGCGGCGACCTCCGCGACGGGGGCGGGGGCGGGAGCGGCGGGCGGTGGCGCCGCCGCCGGTTCGGCGGCCATCTGCGGGATCATCGCCTCCTGCGGGATCATCGGCCGCGGGGCCTCGGGGACGCGCATGGGTATCGCTGCTGCTCGTCGCGGGGCCGCGATGCCCGCCACCCGATCGAGCTCCATCACCCGCGCCTTCTCCACGCGGGCGGCGATCCGCAGGGCCAGCGCGCGGCGGGCGGCGTCGCCGTGGCTGGCCACCAGCTGGGGAGCGTTCATCAGCGCGAACCGCCGCCAGCCCTGGGTGCCGAGCAACAGATCCACCGCCAGCGGCGCCTTCGGGTTCTGCGGGTCCAGGTAGACGTG
This sequence comes from Myxococcota bacterium, assembly GCA_046734815.1. Classification (GTDB taxonomy): domain Bacteria; phylum Myxococcota_A; class Polyangia; order Fen-1088; family Fen-1088; genus CAVYGB01. Next base: position 5,968 of record JBKPRZ010000391.1, read on the forward strand.
GGCGTCGGCCAGCTCGCGCACCTCCGGCTCCAGCAGCACCATCACCGGCAGGGCGGGGGCCTGCTCGCGGCGCTCGACCATCTCCAGCACGGCGTCGTCGGTGACGGTCAGACCCAGCACCGCCGAAACCGGCTTGCCGTCGCGGGTGGCCCGGGCGGTCAGCTTCACCG
>JBKPRZ010000392.1:0-3326 GCA_046734815.1 Myxococcota bacterium
CCCGGTGACCGCCGCCTGGATCAGCCTGCTGGGCATGGACATGCTGGTCCGCAACGGCATGCCCCAGACCTGGATCCGCCCGGGCACCGTGCTGCGCGGGGAACGGGTGGTGTCGGCGGGTCAGCCGGTGGCGGGGGCGCCGGCGCCGGCGGACAATCCGGCGCCGGCGCCACGGGTGGGGCGAGCGACGCGGGCACGCCCGCCGACGCCGGCCCACCGGCCCAGCCACCCCCCGCCTACGATTGCACCCAGCTGCTGGCCCCCGGCGGGCCGATGAGCCAGTGGGTCTACCCCGACGGCTCGGGCAAGCTGGCCTACAAGCCGATCAACGAGGCCGGCGACCACATCATGGATTTCTCCAGCGCCGGCTACATGGGCGGCGGCGTGGCCATCCCCGACGTGCCGGTGGCCGCCCGCGTGAGCCCCTCCGGCGGCGACGACACCGCCGCCATCCAGGCCGCGATCGCCGAGGTCGCCGCGCGCCCGCTGGTCGACGGGCTCCGGGGCGCCGTGCTGCTGGCGCCGGGCCACTACCGACTGGATGGCAACATCACCCTGGCCGCCAGCGGCGTGGTCCTGCGCGGCAGCGGCTCGGGCGCGGGCGGCACCGAGATCCAGCTGGGCGGCATGCCCCGCCGCGCCTTCTTCATCGAGGGCACCGGCAGCCGCATGCTGGACAGCAGCGCCTCGGCCGTCATCACCGACAGCTACGTCCCGGCCGGCTCGCGCACCTTCACCGTCGACAACCCCGCCCCCTTCAAGGTGGGCGACGCGGTGATGGTCGGCCGCCCGGTGACCGCCGCCTGGATCAGCCTGCTGGGCATGGACATGCTGGTCCGCAACGGCATGCCCCAGACCTGGATCCGCCCGGGCACCGTGCTGCGCGGGGAACGGGTGATCACCGCCATCGAGGGCAACCGCATCACCGTCGACATCCCCTACCCCGACCCGTTCGACGCCAAGTACGTCACCCCGCCGGGCGGGTCGATCGTCAAGTACAGCTACCCTGGCCGCATCAGCCAGGTCGGCATCGAGCACCTGCGGGTGGTGGGCTCGCCGCGCGCCGCCGGCAACGACTTCCACTTCGTGCGCCTGCAGGCGGTGCGCGACGCCTGGATCCGCGACGTCGTCGCCCACGACGTCACCAGCGGCGTGGTGGCCACTGACACCGCCGTGCGGGTGACCGTCGAGGACACGCTGGTGTCGCACACGCCGGTCGAATATTTCACCGCCGCGGCGCCCTCGGACTTCAACATCGACGGCACCCAGTTCCTGATCCAGCGCTCGGGCTCGCGCGGTGGCAACAAGATCTTCTATCACTCGACCGCCAGCGGCGTGGTGGGTCCCAACGTGCTGCTGGGCTTTTACGCCTCGGGCATGCGCTCGCACGTGCAGCCGCACCAGCGCTGGGCCACCGGCCTGCTGATCGACGGCGCGCGCGTCGACAGCGGCAACATCGAATACATCAACCGCGGGACCGCCGGCTCGGGCCACGGCTGGACCATGGGCTGGGGTGTGATCTGGAACTCGGTCGCCTCGTCGATCAAGGCGTTCCAGCCCGAGGGCACCGCCAACTGGGCCATCGGCAACAAAGGCAATCAGGACGGCAACGGCATCTTCGAGTCGCACGGCACGCCCGTCGCTCCCGCGAGCCTGTACCTGGCGCAGCTCTGCCAGCGCCTGGGCCCGAAGGCGATCGAGGCGATCGGCTACCCGGCCCACTGACGGGCGATCGAGGCGATCGGCTGCCCGGCCGACGGCGATCGAGGCGATCGTGCCCCAGCACGACCGGCGATCCAGGCGGCCGGGGCCCGCCGCGCTGTCGGCGATCGAGGCGATCGGAGCCCGCGCGCTGTCGCGGCCATCGGCTCCATCGGCTCCTCATCCTGTTGACGCCGCGACCGGTGCGATCATGCATGGCCGGCGACACTCTTCTTCGATCGCGAACGCCTTCAGTCCCTGAGCGCTCGCACGCCGACCTCCCCCGATGTAGGCGGCAGACGTCCACGGAGCGTCGTGTTTGCAAACACATCGATCTCTTTGTGTTGCCCTCGCAACAACCGGTTGTTTCGAGATCGATTTCAGGCCCGCAGCGTCTGGCAAAAACTGGAGCTGCGGCGTTTTGGTCTGATAGGAACAATCGCCTGGCGTCCTCGTTGTCCAAACAGGATTCTCATGCGCGTGCGTTTTCCCGGCTCGATCCCGTTCTGTCTGCTGCTCGCCGCCGCATCGGCGGCGCGCGCCGCTCCCACCGCCCCCGACCAGCGTCTGTTGCAGGCGGGCCGCTTCTGCGAGGCGGGCGACACCCGCGCGGCCGTGCTCCTTTACAGCCAGATCTACGTCGAGACCTTGAACCCGCTCCACGTCTACCGTCAGGCGGTCTGCTATCAGCGTAATGGCAATGACGAGAAAGCCATCGAGCGATACCGCGAATTCCTGCGTGTATCGCGCAAGCTGACGTCGAAGCAGCGCGAGCGGATCGAGACCCGCCTGCTGCAGCTGAGCGAGAAATGGCTCGCCGACGCCGCCGCAAGGGCGCAGCCTCGCCCAACCCCCGTCAGCGACGCGATCGACGAGTCCGGGGCGCCCGAACCCGCGAGCGACGGCAGCGCCCCAGCGTCCGCCAACTCCATCCAGGCGCCCTGGACCGACGCGTCCGGAACCGCCGCCCGTCCCACGTCTCCCGGCCTGATCGCCTGGCCGCCGGCCGACCCTGCCCCGGCGCGATCGCGCGTGGCTGCGAGTGCCGCGCAGGCGTCTTCCGTCCCCGCGCCGCCGGTCGCCGCCCCGTCGCAAAGACGCCTCTACTCGCTGGTCGCCGCCACGGCCGCCGGGGTGGCGCTGGGAACGGGCGCCACCTTGCACCTCGCCCGCGAGGACAACGCACGTCAGTTCAACCGCACCTGCTACCCGATCAGGCAGGACGGTTGCGATCAGCTGCGGTCGCGCGTCGGCTTGACCCAGACCGCGGCGGTGGCCGGATACGCCGGGGCCGCCGTCCTGGCCGCGCTCTCCGCCTACTTCTATGTCACCGCGCCGGGGGAACCGACCGCCTCGAGGGCGCGGCGTCTCGCCCTGGCCGCATGCACCCCGACGCTCGACGGCCTCTCGTGCGGAGCGCGCTTCTGAGCGCGAACCCTCGTCATGCGCGCCTCCCTGCTGTTGCTGCTGATCGCCGCCGCCGGCTGCACGCCGCTGCTGGAAGGCAGCGACCCCAACGTCCCTCGCACGACTCCTGAACGCCCGCACGGCCCCGGCGCAGAAGCACCGACCGCCCCCGCCACGCCCGCGCCGCCGACCGCCACGCCGCCGCCCCCCGCCACGCC
>JBKPRZ010000393.1:0-9749 GCA_046734815.1 Myxococcota bacterium
CTGGCCAGGGATCCCGATGGTCTGACGGCGCTCCTGCTGTCGGCGATACAGGCCAAGGCCCCGACGGAACGCCTGGCTCTGGCTCGTCGAGCCACCGCCGCCCACGCTGACAGCGTGCATGCCTGGCTGTTTCTGGCATCCGCGCTGGACGAGACTGCCGCCGCCATCGCCGAGCGGGAGCGCGCGTACGCGCGGGTGCTCGAGCTCGCACCGCGCGAGCCGGCCGCCCTCAACAACCTGGCGGACCTCTACCTGTCCCAGGGTCGAGCGCAGCAGGCGCTGCCGCTGTCGCAGCTGGCGGTGGAGGTGGCGCCCGACGCGACCACGCTGTTGACCCACGCCAAGGCGCTGGCAGGGACCGGACACTGCGCGGAGGCGATGCCGTTTCATGAGCGTGCCGCAGCCTTGCAGTCGCTGCTCGATCCCGAGGAACGAAAGAGCCACGGCAAGTCGCTCGCCGAGGTCCGCCGGCGGTGTGAGCCACCGGCACCGAGCGCGCACAGCCGGTGAAGCCGGGCAACCAACCTCGGCCGCTGGCCAGCGGGGCGAGGCGCGCTCAGTTCGGGGCGCCGGTGGCTGGGCGGGCGGGGGCCGAGGCGGCCGGCGACTGCGTCTCGGGCTTCAGGGTGCCCTGCACGTAGGCGTCCGTGCGCAGGTAGCGGCGGGCGGCCGCCTGGACCCGTTCCGAAGTCACGCGGGCGATGCGCGATTCGATGTCCAGGATCTCGTGGGGGTCGTCGCCGTAGCGGTAGGCCGATTCCAGCTCGCGCTCCCAGAAGCCGTTCTCCTTGAGGTTGATCTCGTGGGACCGGCGGCGGGCCTGCTTGACCTTGTCCAGGTAGTCGGCCCCGATGCCCTTCTTCTGGATGGCGGCGATCTCGTCCAGCGCCTTCTTCTTCAGCGCCTCGACGTTGTCGGGCGCGCAGCCGAACGCGATGGTGAAGGTGTATTCCTGGCGCGGCCGGCGCGAGATGCCACCGCCCGCCGAAACGCCGTAGACGCCGCCCATCTCCTCGCGCAGCTCCTCGCGCAGGCGGATGGACAGGACGTCGCCCAGCAGGTCCAGGTCGTCGTCCTTGTCGCGCGACCAGCGCTCGGTGCCGTGGAACGCCATCATCACCCGGCTCTTGGGCTCGTGGCCCTTGACCACCACCTTGCTGGCGCCGCCCTTGGGCCAGTGCACGCCGATGTCGCGCCACTTCTCCTTGCGCCCGACGGTGGGCAAGCCGCCCAGGTAGGTCTCGACCAGCGGCTGCAGCTTGGCCTCCTCGACGTTGCCGACGATCACGAAGGTGAAGTCGCCCGCCTCGCGGAAGCGGTCCTTGTAGATGGCCAGCGCCCGGTCGAGGTTCACCTTCTCGATCACCTCCGGCGTGGTGGGCTGCCGGCGGCGGTGGTTGCGCGACAGGAACAGCTGCATGTCCTCCGAGAACACGCCCTCGGGGCTCATGCGGCGGTTGCGCACCTGTTCGCTCTGGCGCTGCTGCCAGGACTTGAAGGCGCCCTCGTCCTTGCGGGGGCCGGTGAAGGCCAGGTACACCAGCTCGAACATGGTCTGGATGTCCTCGGGCGACGAGCCGGCGCGCACCTGCTCTTCCAGCTCGCCCACGAAGCTGTTCGAATAGACGATCTTGTCGTTCAGCGCCTTGCGCAGGCTGACCGCATCCATCGGCCCCAGCCCGGCCTCGGCCACGATGCTGCCGGCGAAGCGGGCCGAGTCGTAATCCCCGTCCTTGACCAGCGAGGTCCCGCCCGGCGAAAAGCCCGTCAGCCGCACCTCATCGTTGCGGAAGGTGGTGGGCTTGACCACCACCCGGATGCCGTTGGACAGCTTCCACTCGGTCACCCCCAGGTCGTCGATCTTCCTGGTCGACACCACCCGGCCGGGCTTGGGCCGCTCGGCCAGCAGCGGCGCCTGCGACTGGGTGTCGTCGTAGGCCTTGATCTCTTCCTTCTCCGACGCCTGCACCAGCGCCTGGATCTCGGCCGAGGTCGGCTTCTTCATGCGGTCGGGGCCGGTGATGGCCACCACCCGGCTGCCGCCGCCAACCCAGGCCTTGGCCAGCTGGCTCAGCTCCTCGGCGGTGAAGGTGGGCAGCAGCTTCTCGGTCAGCTCGCGCTCCTTCTCGGGGCCGGGCATGGTCTCGCCCTCCAGGAAGTGCCGCACGATCTCGGAGGCGAATCCGCTGGCGTCCTGCTTCTCGCGCTCGATCACCGCCTGGCGGGCCGAGCGCAGCACCCGCTTTTTGGCCCGGTCCAGCTCGGTCTTGGTGAAGCCGAAGCGCTCGACCCGGTTCAGCTCGGACAGCACCGCCGAGGTGGCGCGCTCGACCTGGCCCTCCTTGGCCACCGCCCCCAGCTGGAACACGTCCGCCGACCGCACCATCGAGGCGGTGCTGGACCCGGCCTGCACGAAGGGCGCATCGGGCTTGCGGCGGATCTCGTCGAGCCGCCCGTTGAGCATGATGTGATACAGCTGCTCGGCCAGCATGCGCCGGTAGTCGGTCTCGGTGCGCTTGGGGCGGGAGGGCAGCTTGTTCAGGATGGTCACCGCCGTGACCGGCATCTCCGAGTCGGTCTCGATGCTGATCAGGGTCTCGTCGTGGTGGGGCATCTCGGCCAGCGCGCGCGGGCGCGGCTGCGGGCGGGCCGGGATGCTGCCGAACTCGTCGGCGATCTTCTTTTCCATCTCCGGGCCGGAAAAATCGCCCACCGCGATCACCGCCATCAGGTCGGGGCGATACCAGTCCTTGTAGAAGCGGGCCACGGTGTCACGGGGCGCCCCCTTGATGATCTCCGGCTTGCCGATGGGCAGCCGGTGGGCGTATTTCGAGCCCTTCCACACCACCGGGCTCTGCTTCTCGAACAGGCGCATCCCCGCCCCCCGGCCCAGCCGCCACTCCTCCAGCACCACCCCGCGCTCCTTGTCCACCTCGCCCGGATCCAGGGTGGTGTCACCGGCCCAGTCGCGCAGCACCTGCAGCCCCTTGTTGACCAGCTCGGCGTCGTCGGTGGGGACCTGCAGCATGTACACCGTCTCGTCGAACGAGGTGTAGGCGTTCAGGTGCGGGCCGAACTTCATGCCCGCGCGCTCGACGAAGTTGACGATGTCCTGCTTGGGGAACCGCTTGGTCCCGTTGAAGTTCATGTGCTCCATGAAGTGGGCCAGGCCCTGCTGGTCGTCATCCTCGAGGATCGACCCGGCGTTGACCGCCAGCCACAGCTGCGCGCGCTTCTCCGGCTTCTTGTGCGGCAACACGTAGTAGGTCAGCCCGTTGGCCAGCTTGCCGCGCTTGACCCGCGCATCCAGCGGGATCTCCGGTTCGGCCGCGGCGGTGGCCGCAGCGGGATCGGGGGCCACCCCACCTTTCGGCGGCGTGGTCTGGCTCCCGGCACAGGCCGCGAGCAGGAGGGCCAGCAACAACGACGTCCGTCTATTTCGCTCCATGGCGCCCCGGAGCTTAACCCGGTCTCGCATAAAAGCGACCGCCTCCCGTTTCCCACCCTTTCGCCACCCCACGTCGAACCCCCGGGCCGGGAACTTTTTCGTTCCCGCGGACCGAGGCTCACAACTGACAAACGCAGGCACACCTCGATCTTCCCGTTTCGCCGATTTGGAAAGCCTTTTGTGTTGCAGGAAACCGCGCCGGCGCGAGGTCGATGATCCCCTCGTAACTCACGAGGAGGAAATCATGAGCGTGGATCGGTGCACCGCCAGTCTTCCCTACAGCGACCCCCTGCCCCCGCCGCTGCAGCTTGACCCGAAGAAGTCGTCGGACGGTCCCATGTGCACGCCGGAGGGCGACGACCCGGCCCCCGACGTGTTCGAGAGCGGCCCCCCGGCGACCGCCAGCGCTGCCACCACTGCCAGCCCGGCGCCGGTGAAGCGGGATCTGTTCCGCGACCGCCCGATCTATCCCGGCGAGGCCGACGCCTTCCACTACGAGGTCGAGCACAAACGCATGATGGGGATCGATCTGCCCGAGATCGAGCGCGACGATTCCTACCGGGAGCTGACGCCCAAGGGGCTGGGCAATTTCCTGCGCGACCTGAACAAGGGGCCGCTGACCCAGTTCGAGAGCCACCTGGTGGCGGGCTGGGGCAAGGACCCCTCGACGACGTTGATCCCGATCTTCGAACGCAACAAGGGCGTGGCCGGGTACGAACAGGTGACCGGCGGCTCGGGCGATCGGGTGCACGAGATCTTCACCCGCACCGGCGAGAAGGTGGGCGAGTTTCACACCGAGGCCGCGCTGGTCAACGAGGGGCTGGGCCCCATCGACTACGCCTTCGCCGCGGCGGGGGTGGTGGGCGCAGGCAAGCTGCTGTTCGGGGCCATCGCCTCGCGCCGGGCCGCCGGCGCGCTGGCCGAGGGTGTGGTGGCGGAGGTGCCTGCCGCCACCCGGATGGCCACCAGCGCCGAGATCGGCGAGCTGGCCGGCCTGCCCACCAGCCAGGAGCTGGCCACCCTGAGCCAGACCGAGCTCAAGCGTCTGCAGGGAGAGCTGCAACAGAGCATCGCCGCGCGGGCCGAGCGCGGCCCCATGGCCACCGATCCGCTGTACGTCCAGCACCACGCGCTCGAACAGGCCCGGCTGGAGGAGGTCGAGGGGCTGCTGGCGAAGATGGAGGGCCGGACCGGGCCGCGTCCGGGGGAGCTGCCGAGCTTCGACCGGAACGCGGTCGGCGAGCCGATACCGACCGGTCGGGTGCACACCAACCCGGGCGAGCGCCTGCCCACCGTGTCCGAGCTGCGCCGCTACTCACCGGACGAGCTGCGGCAGCTGCAGGACGAGCTGCGCGCGAGCACGAAGCAGCGCACGGCGAACAACCAGCAGCACGGCTACCACGCGCCTCACGCCGAGCGCCTGGCCGAGGAGCAGAAGCTGATCCGGCAGATCGACAAGATCCTGGAGCACCACCCCGAGGGGCCCAGCGGACCGTTCCGGCCGGGCCGCGGCCACGGAGGCGGTCCAGACTGACGGCGCTTCAGTAGTTGTAGCGCAGCCCCATGGTCACCACCCGCGGATCCTGGTAGGCGGTGATCTTGCCGAAGTTGGGGTTGACGTCCGCCTGGTCGAACGGCATCCCGTCCTGGGTGCGCAGCCGGCTGAGGTCCTCGAAGGTCTTGCCGTCGCCCACCGGCAACACGTCCGCGCGCGTGTAGGTCTGATCGCGGCCGGTCACGCCCTGGCGGTTCAACAGGTTGTAGATGTTGACGTAGCCTTCCAGCGAGCGGCCGCTGCCCAGGCCCAGCGCATAGCGGACGCTCAGGTCGGCGGTATAGGACCAGGGCAGCCGCGTGCCCGACCCGCGCGGCAGGAGGAACACCTCGCCGGGACCGTAGATCGTGTGCGCGCCGAAGTAGTTGGTGGGCGCGCCCGAGGTCGCGCGCAGCACCGTGCCGATGTTGAAGTGGTGCCGCTGGCTGACCGCGATGTCATAGGCCCCCAGCAGGCGCAGCTGGTGGCGGCGATCGCCGTCCAGCGCACCGGAGCGGTTGGGCAGCAGGCTGAGCAGATCGAAGTCCGAGTTGATGTTCGGATCCAGCTGCCCGGTCTCGGGACGGTAAAGACCGGCGATGTTGCCCTGCAGGCGGGTCACGGTGTAGCTGGCCTGCACCAGCCAGTTGTCGAGGAACTCCTTGGCGAACAGCAGGGTGAGCGCGTCGTAGTCGCGGCGGGCCGTCGGGAAGTTGGCGGCGATGCCGCTGCCGGGGTTGCCGATGAAATAGGTCTGCGCCTCGTCGACGCTCATGTCCTCGATCATGTTCCGCAGCCGCCGGCGGGTCAGGGTGAGCGACAGGCGGCTCTCGGGCAGCAGCTGGTATTCGCCCCCCAGCACGTATTCGTCGCTGTAAGGCGTCTTGAGCTTGGGATCGATCGGGGTGGTGCCGCCCCCGACCGGGGTGAAGAACTGATCGGGCGCGGTGGGATCGCCGTTCCCGCGGAGGTTGGCCCTGTCGCGGCAGGCGGCCAGCTTGGCGGGATCGCGCGGGTCGCAGGCGCCGGCCTCCACCGTGCTGGACACCCCCGGCTCGGCCGACAGCGAGCGGTCGGCCACGTCCAGCGGCACCTGCTGGTAATAGCGGGCCACGCTGGCGAACAGCCGCGAACGCCCCGCCTGGGTGGGGTCGTAGATCAAACCCACCCGCGGCGCCAGCTGGTTGGGCAACGCCATGCCCAGCCGCCCTTCACTGTTGTAGAGGTATTCGGCGTCGTAGCGCAGGCCCACGTTCAGGGTGACCTTGTCGGCGATCGACCAGCTGTTCTGGGCGAAGGCGCCCAGACCCCACTGGGTCACCTGCGCCCGGACCTTGTCGGCGTAGACGACCTGGTCCGGGCCCACCAGATAGCCGTAGCCGCCGCTGTCGGTGTAAGAGTCGCCGCTGGGGCTCTCGCGGAACGAGCCACCGCCGCTGGAGGCCTTGGTGAGGTCGTTGGCCACGCGCTCGACGTCGATGCCGACCTTGAGCACGTGGTGTCCCAGCGCCTGCGCCAGCACCGTCATCACGCTGCGCAGCTGGGCCCTGTCCTGCAGGCGGGTGGAGATGAAGCCGACGCCGTTGGCGGAGTAGCTGGTGACCGGGCAGCGGACCGCCCGCGTCGCCCCGGCCGGCTCGCAATACATCTCGGCGTTGGGGAAGGACTCGAAATCGGTGATGGGGTGGTAGCCGGGGCGGCTGCGCCGGAAGGTGACCAGCGGTCTGCCGGCCAGCCCCTCCTGGCTGCCCGGTAGCGAACCGTCGGCGGGCAGGCCGGCGGTGCTGACATGGTGCAGGCCGATCGTGTTCTCGAAGGTGACCCGCTTGTGGAAGGCGGTGGCGGTCCACTTGAGCAGGTTGGAGATGTCGTTTTCGCGATCCAGCCCGTCGTAGATCTCGACCGATCCGCGCAGGCTGCCGGAGGGGCCGTGGTCGCTGGACGGCGTGGCGATGCTGGTGAGCGACAGCGAGTGGTTCGGGCTGGGCGAATAGCTCAGCTTGCCCACCGCCTGCAGCGAGTTGCTCACCCGCTGGTAGGTGGCGGTGGTGTCGGGGATCAGGGTGCGCAGGGTGTTGCCGGCGGGGTCCTTCATCGGCATGCCCATGGCATCCACCTGGGTGGCGTACAGCGAACGGGTGGTGCTGCGCCGGGTGGTCGAGCCCAGCACGCCCACGTACAGCCAGAGCCGGTCGCGCACCAGCGGCAGCCCCACGTCGGCGCCGATGTCGCTGATGATGTCCAGCTTGGGCCGGTCGGTGTGGATGGTGTTGCCTTCCTCGAAGATGGTCTTGGCGGTGCCCTCGAGGAAGCCGGGCGAGACGTTGGCCCAGGCCGAGCCCCGCACCTCGTTGGATCCCGACTTCACCGTCGCATTGATGATGCCGCCGGTGGCGCGCCCGTATTCGGGCAGGTAGCCGCCGGTGACGACGGTGACCTCCTGCAGGAACTCGGACGACAGCGGCGTGGTGCCGATGCCGGTGGAGGCGTCGTTGACCGACAGGCCATCGATCAGGTTGCGGTTCTCGGGCGAGGTGGTGCCGCTGATCGACACGCCGAACCTGTCACCCCGGGCCTGCGGCGCCGAGGCCGCCACGGATTCATACGAGCGCACGCCCCCGCCGTTGTCGGGTCGGGTCAGGGGAAGCCGACGGATGGCCTCCGCGGAGAAGGTGCTGGCCACCGAGCTCGACCCCACGTCGATGGTGGGCGGGCTCTCGGTGATCTGGATCTCCTCGACCTTGCCCTGCACCTGGCGCGGGATCAGGAAGGCGTTGACCCGGAAGGTGACCTCGGTGCGGACGGTCACGCGCGACTGCTCGAACGAGTCGTAGCCGTCCTTGTCGATGCGCACGCTGTACACGCCGGGCGGGAGGCTGGGGATGCGATAGAAGCCGGCCCGATCGGTGAGCGCGGTCTGCTCGCCCTGCAGGGCCGGCGAGGTCACCGTGACGATGGCCTCCGCCACCGGCTGGCGCGACACCGCGTCCTGGACCGCCCCCTGCACCACCGAGTTGCCGGTCTGGGCCCGCGCCGACGCGCTGAGACCGAGGGCCGCCAGCGCGGCGGCCGCAACGAGGAGCTTGCTACCCGAACGTGCGCGGAAACGGCATCGTGCTCTGAACATGGCCTGCCCTCCGGTGCGCCGAGGCGCGGATCTGGCTTGTTGAACGCCGGTTCAATAAGCGAAATTCGGACCCGTCCTTCTTAACCCCGTTCAACGTTTCCGGGGCAAGAAAGTTGCGCCCGACCCGTGGTTGGAGCCTAGAGGAGGGCTTCGCTGCGCAGGGTCCGGTGCAGGTAGATGCGGGCCTTCTCCCAGCTGCGCTGGACCGTGCGCTCGGAGACCCCCCGCATGGCCGCGATCTCGACCAAGGAGAAGCCGCAGAAGAACTTCAGGTCGACCACCTCGGCGGAGGCCGGGTCGACCTGGGCCAGCTCATCCAGGGCGGCGCTGAGGCGGGTCAGCTCCTGGTCGTCGGCGCCCCGGTCGGCCAGCTCGACGTCCAGGGAGGTGATCTCGAACTGCCCGCCGCGCTTCTGGGCCCGGCGGTTGCGGACGTGGTCGATGATCAGCCCGCGCATGACCCGGGCGGCGTACCCCATGAACCGGGCCCGGTCGGGGAAGCTGGGGCCGTCGCGCGCGGCCATGTCGACGTAGGCCTCGTGCAGCAAGGTGGTGGCCCCGAGGGTGACCCGGCCGCCGCCCCCGCGCTGGAGCTCGCGCCGGGCCAGCCGGTGCAGCTCGGCGTACAGGACCTGGAACAACGCCTCGGCGGCGTTGCGATCGCCGGCCTCGACGGCGGTGATCAACGAGGAGATGGCCGGGTCCATGCCCGGCGACCAGGGTTCCCGCCCCCGGCCCCCCTGTCAATAGACAGCGGGAGACAGCGAGGGGCTACGCGCGCAGGGCGGGGTCCATGTGCAGGGCCATCTGGACGTCGATGACCTCGTACATGCCCACCAGGCCCACCGGGAGGCCGCCGCCGGGGCGGATGGGGGACTTGCCGGTGCGCAGCCAGATGTTCCCGCGGGCCGAGCGCTGGCGCTCGATGATGTTCAGCTTCTCGACGCCGGTCTTGACCACTTCCAGGTCGTCGGCGCGGTACTTGGGCGACTGGCGCAGCCAGCTGACCGCGTGGTCGAAGTCGTTCTTGCCGATCAGCAGGCCCGGCTCGGCAAAGCCGGCGTCCTCGGCGAACTTCTTGTTGCAGCCGGCGTAGACGAAGTCGTTGCCCCGTTTCCAGAACACCCGCACCTCGCAGCCGGGGCGGTTGGTCTCCTCGACCAGGCGGCGCAGCTCTTTGTCCAGCGCCGCCGCGTCCATCGTTTCCCAGGACGCCACCCGCTGCTCGATCCCCGGGTTCAGGTCCAGCCAGGTGGAGGCCTGCACGGCCCGGTACGCTTTCAACGTCGCCAGCAACACATCGCCGCTATCCATTTCTTTCATGTCCCTCTGCCTACATTCAGCTCGGCAGAGTGCGCCGGGAACTTTACGGGGCCGCGGGGCGGCGAGCCCGGGCCGCCAGGATCCGGTAGCCCTGCTGCTCGGCGGCGGCGGCGATGTGGTGAAGCTCGGTGTGGTTGCGGGTCAGCTCCGCCACCGCCAGACGCAGCTCGAGGGTCAGCCCGGGCAGCGCCCTGACGGCCGGGTCGGCCAGCAGCTTGCGCAGGGTGGCCACCGCCGGGGCCGCCCGCCCCTGCGCGGCCGCCAGCCGGGCGGCGGCGATCGCGCAGCGGGCCCGCACGGCCGGGCGCTGGGTGACC
>JBKPRZ010000394.1:0-5524 GCA_046734815.1 Myxococcota bacterium
ACGATGACCAGTGACAGCCAGATGTCGATTGGGCGACCTCCACCGTCCACGGTCGTCATCTTGTCCCGTGTCGCCGTCTGCATGCTTCAATAAGCGTTGCAAGCCGGTGGCGACGATACAAAGAAAAAAACTTGAGCCCGAAACGCGATCAGATCAATTGCTGGTCGACGGGCCGATCGCCGGCGGCGACGTCAGCACATCTTGCCCGATAGGGCGCAGGCGTGACCACGTGACAGCACATTCAGGAACTCGGGCACCGTCACCAGCGAGTTGATGCTGCCGGTGACCTTCCCGGTCGGCGCCACCACGCGCACCGCCGGCAAGGTGGCCACGCCGTATTTCTCGCGCAGCCTGGTCAGCGCCTCGTCCATGTCCTCGTTCGACAGGTCCACCTTCAGCAGGGTGAACTTCGACAGCTCGCTGGCCACTTGCGGGTGGGAGAACACCTGCACTTCCAGCTCCTTACAAGGAAGGCACCAGTTGGCCATGAAGTCGATCACCAGCGGCTTGCCCTCGGCGCGCGCGGCCGCCAGGGCCGCCGATTCGGATTTGATCCAGGCCAGCTCCAGCTTGGGCGTCAGCACGTAGTTGGTCAGCGCGAACAGGCCCAGCACCGCCAGGGTCACGCCCGCGGTCTTGCGCAGAAGCCGGACCGCCCCGCCCGAGAAGGTCAGGTGGACGGCGCCCAGCAACAGGCCCAGCACCACCGCGCCGGCGGCGCCGGCAAGAAAAGCCCAGGTCCGCCCGGTGAGCTCACCGAACGCCGGGATGATGAATTTGAGGTAATACAGCGCCGCCACCAGCAGCGCGATCCCGAACAGGCTCTTGACCGTCTCCATCCAGCGGCCCGATTTCGGCAGCTGCATCGAGAACCCGGCGATCAACCAGAAGGGCACGCCGATGCCCGCGGCGTAGGTGGCCAGCAGGAAGAAGCCGCGGAAGGCGTCGCGGGTGGTGGCCACGTAGGCCAGGATCCCGGCCAGCGGCGGGCCTGTGCAGGGGGCGGCGATCAGGCCGCCGACCAGCCCCATGAGGAACGCGCCGGTGAAGCCGCGCCCGCCGACGCTGGCCAGCCGCTGCTGCAGGCCGTAGGGCAGCGCCAGCTCGAAGGCGCCGAACATCGAGGCGGCCATGGCGATGAACAGCAGGGCCAGCGGGACCACCACCCAGGGGTTGGACAGGAAGGTCCCGAAGGCGCGGCCGACCAGCGCGAACACGGTGCCCAGCGTCCCGAACATCACCGCGATGCCGGCCACGTACAGCGTGGCCAGGACGAAGGCGCGCCCGCGCGACACGCCCTTGCCCCCGAACACGCTGATGGTGATGGGAATCATCGGGTACACGCAGGGCGTGAGGGCGGTGAGCAGCCCGGCCGTCAAGGCGAACAGGAACGCGTTGCCGGCGCCCCGCCCCGCCGCCTCGGCGAACGACTCGGCGTGCGCCGTCCCGGCCCCCAGCACCACGACCGCCAGCGTGAGAAGAGAGGTGAACAGGGGTCGACGGGAAAGAAGCATCATCATGTTGTCTCCCGGAAGTTTGCCAGAGTTCCCCGCGGCGCACAGCGGCCCGGATGTTCCCGTGACAGGCCGGCCTCCCGTGCCGCGCTGGTTCCGACACCGCCGCGGTCAGCGGCGGCAGGCCCTGGCGCTTGCGGGAGGGCCATGATGACGCATGATGATGACGTGCGCACCCCGATCAGCAGCCTGGAGCATCCCCGGTGCGTCAGGCGAGGCAGGCGGGGCCCTTCGTGAGGACGTGTAGGCCGCGAAGTTTCAGCGTGCCGCCCCCGACGGATCTGCCCGGCCGTCCTGATGGCGCGCGGTTCGCCGTGCGGGTCCAGGTGCCTGAGCGGGACCCCTGGGAGGACCGGCGGGCCGAACACGAGGAGGAGATGCGGCGCCTCCGCGCGCTGCTGACCTCGACCGCCCAGCTGGAAGCGGACCTCCCGGCGCCGCTCGCGTTCGAGGAGATCAAGGCGCGCAGGGCCGGTCCCCTGAACGCATACAACCGGGAGCTTCGCCATCCGATCTGGGCGCCGGCGATGGAAGCCAGTGTCGGGACATTTCTGGAACAGGCTGTCGCTCGGCACCTTCCAGGCTTGCGCTGGGATGTCGAGTGTCGCACCAGCAGCTGCCGGGTGACTCTGCGGCCGTCGGCCGAGCTCGATCGTCGATTGAGCGAGAAGTACGGGCCCAGCAAGCGCCCCTTCGCGATCTTCGGGGAGCTGATCGACCTGGTCGGCTTTCTGGGCCGCACGATGCGAGAGACGCTGATGGAGGATGGAAGCGTGTCTGTCGTCTTCGCCTTCGATGCCAGCGGCATGCCGCCAGATGGATATCGGCACTGGCAAAAGCGCGGCGCCGAGATCACCGCCGCCAACCTGGCCGCCGCCCGGCGGCCTGAACCGTCACACTAGCGGCAGCAGCTTCGACAGGATCAGGACCGCCAGCAGGCCCACGATCGAGTTGAAGGTGAGCAGCACCGTCCAGGTGCGCAGGGTCTGGCGTTCGGTGAAGCCGGACAGACGGCCGATGACCCAGAAGCCGCTGTCGTTCATCCACGACAGGATCATCCCGCCGAAGCCGATGGCCAGGAACAGGTAGATGGGGTGGTACGGCAGGGTGCCGGAGGAGGCGATCATCGGCTGCACCATGGCGGCGGTGGTCAGCAGCGCGATGGTGGTCGAGCCCTGGGCCACCCGGATGACGGCGGCCACCAGCCAGGCCAGCAGGATCAGGTTCACCTCGCGGCCGGCGGCGGCGGCGCGGATGGCCTCGCCCACGCCGGCGTTCTTGAGCATCAGACCGAACGAGCCGCCCGCGCTGGTGATCAGGATGATCACGCCCGCGGTCTCGAAGGGCGGGCCGATCAGCTCGTTGACCTTGGCGAAGGTGATGCCGCGCTGGCGGATCACCAGGGCGATGGCGAAGGCCACGCCGATGATGAGGGCGATGTTCCGGTTGCCCAGGAACTCGATCGCCGCGAAGGCGGTGGGCGAGTCGACCCGGAAGCTCTTGATGGCGGCGGCGGTGGAGGCGGCCGAGATCAGGATGATGGGCAGGATCACCGGCAGGATCGACAGCGAGAACGGCGGCAGCTCGCTCTCGGGGCGGTCGATGGCGGCGGTGTCGGTCTGGCTGCCGGGGACCGCGACCTCCAGACGGGCGTTGATCCGGCGGATCAGGAACCAGGAGGCGGCCAGGGGGATGGCGCCCACCAGCAGGGCGGCGATGATGGTCTGGCCCACGTCGACGGTCAGGATCTTCGACATGGCCAGCGGGCCCGGGTGCGGCGCCACCAGGCCGTGGGTGATCACGCCGCCCGAGCAGATGGCCATGATGTACATGACGTAGTTGCGGCGGGTGCGCAGGGCCAGGGCGCGGGCGATCGGCAGCAGCAGCATGAAGAAGGTGTCGAAGAAGATCGGCATCGACAGCAGGTAGCTGGCCACCAGGATGGCGATGCCCGAGTGGCGCTCGCCGAACACGGCCAGGAACCGGCGCACCACCTTGTCGGCGGCGCCGCTTTCCATCAGGCACATGCCGATGATGGCGGCCAGGCCGACGACGATCGCGATCTCGCCGGCGGTGTTGCCCAGCTCGACGGCGGTCAGCTCGACGGCGTGGACGAAGTGGTTCTTGCCGGCTTCACCCGGCAACTTTCCTGCGGGCGTGAGCCAGCCGGCGGTGAACCCCGCCAGGATCAGCGCCACGAACGGGTGAACGCGGACCACCGTGATCAGCACGACGATCAACGCCACCGAGATCAGGAGGATCAGGAACGGCCAGCCAGCCGACCCGGGTCCCATCGCTGCCAGCAGGGAGGTCATGGCCGGCTGTTTTACACTCGGCTCACGCAATTCCGGGCGTCAAAAGGCGTAAAAAACGATGTCTGACGCGCTCACCCCGTCCGCTTGGCGGACGGCGGGCGTCGGCGGCGTGGGCGGGTATCGATATGCACAAACCGGGAGGGCGCGCGTCGGATCGTGGTAGGAGGGACCGATGAAACGGGACGCTGCCACGGTCGTTTCCTCCCCCGTCCTCGTGCTGGCCCTGACCTTGTCGCTGGGCGCGCTGCCCGCCGCGGCCGACAGCAGCAAGGCGGACGCCCGTGCCGCCGGGCTCGATCCCACCAAGCTGGCCGAGCTGCGCACCGAGCTTTCCAGATTCGTCGAGAGCAAGCAGATCGCGGGGGCGGTGACCCTCATCGGCCATCACGGCCGGGTGGGCAGCCTGGAGACCGTGGGCTACCGCGACCTCGAGTCCCACGCGCCGATGAAAGCGGACACCGTCTTCCGGATCGCCTCGATGACCAAGATCGCCACCACCGTCGGCATCGCCATGCTGGTCGACGAGGGCAAGCTGGCGGTCGACGACCCGGTGGAGAAACACCTGCCCGAGTTCCGCGGGCTGAAGATGATCAGCAAGCGCGAGGGGGACGCGGTCACACTGGTGGACCCGCCGCGGAAGATCACCCTCACGGATCTTCTCACCCACACCTCGGGGATGCGCTGCAACCCGCCGCCGGGGTTCGCCGACCTCGGGGCCAAGAAGAACCGCACGCTGGCCGAGGCGGTGGTGGCCTTCTCGCAGCAGCCTCTGGAGGGCCCGCCCGGGGTGACCTGGAAATATTGCGGGACCGCCTTCGATACGCTGGGGCGGATCATCGAGGTGGTGTCGGGCCGACCGTACGAGGACTTCCTGGCGCAGCGGCTGTTCCGCCCGCTGGGGATGAAGGACACCACCTTCCGCCCGACGGCCGCGCAGCTGGGCCGGCTGGCGGCGCTGTACAAGAAGGAGAGCGAGAAGCCTGGCGCCGGGGTGGTCCGCTCGGAGAACCAGGGGCCCAAGCCGGGCGACAGGATCGTCTACCCCACGCCCAGCGGCGGGTTGTTCTCGACCGCGCCCGACTACGCGAAGCTGCTGCAGATGCTGCTGGACGGGGGGATGGTGGGCAAGAAGCGGTTGCTCAAGGCCGAGACCCTGGCCGATTTCACCAAGGTGCACTTCACCTCGAAAGAGAAGGTCGGCTTCTCGCCGGGGCTGGGGATGGGCCTGGGGGTGCAGGTGGTGATGACCCCGACCGAGGTCACTGAGTCGTTGGCCCCGGGCAGCTACGGCCACGGCGGTGCCTACGGCACGCAGGCCTGGGTCGACCCCAAGAACGACCTGGTCTACGTGCTGATGATCCAGCGGCAGGGCTTCGGCAACGGCGACCAGGCCGACATCCGCCGCACCTTCCAGCGCATCGGCGCCGCTGCGGTGGCCAAGCCCAAGCAGACCTCCACCAGCATCCCCACCACCCGCGGTCCGGGCTGACAGCGCGATGAAGAGCAGCACACGGATCGCGCTCGCCCTGGGGCTGACCCTGGCGGCGGCGTGCGCCTCCCAGAAGGCCGGCGACATGACGACCACCGGCGGGGCCAGCAACGGCCAGACCCCGCCCACCAGCGGCGCCAGCAACGAACCGGGCGGCGGCGCGGCCGGCCCGCCCAGCGGCGGGCAGACCGGCAACGGGCAACCGG
>JBKPRZ010000395.1:0-2165 GCA_046734815.1 Myxococcota bacterium
TGCCGGCGGTGCGCGCGGTGGCCGCGCTGACCCCACCGGCGGCGCCGAGCCTGGCGCAGGGGCTGGTGGGCTACTGGCGCTTCGACGAGGCAGCGGCCGGCGCGGCGGCACGGGACCTTTCGGGGCACGCCACCGATTGCACGCCGCGCGGGTCGGGCGTCGAGTGGACGGCGGGGCGGTTCGGCGGGGCGGTCAGCCTGGGCGGGCTGGGCTGGCTGGAATGCCCGCAGCCGCGCTTCGGGCACTCGCCGGACCTGACCGTGGCGGCCTGGATCCGGCGGCCGCACGCGGGCAAGGGCATGCGCGTGATCGCCACCCGCCAGCTGGGTAGCGGCGCGCGCGACCACTTCTTCTTCGGCCTGATGGGCGACGAGCTCAGCGTCGCCAGCCACGTCTGGAACGGGCCGCTGCACCACGCACTGCCGCCGGCCGGCGACCGCTGGGTCCACGTGGCGGCGGTGCATCGCGACGGCGAGGTCCGCCTGTACATCGACGGCGTCCCGGTGGCCAGCCGGCGCTCGTACCGCGGACGGACGGTGGAGGCGGACAGCCCGATCCTGATCGGCGCGGGGGTCAACGGCCCCGACGGGGCGGTGACCACCCAGCGCTTCATCGGCGCCATCGACGAGCTGGCCATCTACGACCGCCCGCTGACGCCCGAGGAGATCGCCGGGCTGGCCGCCGGGCAGCAGCCGCCGCTGTCGCGCTGACGCGGGGGCGCCTGTCGCACCGGCGCCGGTCTGGGGTAGTCTCCCGCTCATGCGGTACCTGCATACGATGTTGCGCGTGCGCGACCTGGACGCCTCGCTGAAGTTCTTCGTCGAGCAGCTGGGCCTGCGCGAGCTGCGCCGCAAGGAGAGCGAGAAGGGGCGCTTCACCCTGGTGTTCCTGGGCACGGGCGTCGAGGGCGACCCGGCCGAGATCGAGCTGACCTACAACTGGGACCAGAAGGAGCCTTACCCCACCGGCCGCTTCTTCGGGCACCTGGCCTTCCAGGTGGACGACATCTACGAGACCTGCGCGCGGCTGCGCGAGCGCGGGGTGGCCATCCTCCGGCCGCCGCGCGACGGGCACATGGCCTTCATCAAATCCCCCGACGGCCAGTCGGTCGAGCTGCTGCAGCGGGGAGAATCGCTGGCCCCGCGCGAGCCCTGGTCCTCGATGCCGAACCAGGGCGAGTGGTAGCCGGCGATCCCGAACCACGGCGCGTGGGAGCGCTCGGTCAGGGACAGCGCGGCGGCAGGCTGCTCACCTCCGGCAACAGAGCGCCGTAGCTCTCGAAGCGGCGGCCCATGCCGCGCGTGTCGGTGAATCGATAATACAGGCGGTGATCGCGGGGCTCGACCGCGGCGTTGTCGTAGGCCTCGGCATCGGTGTCGGTGTTGCCGAACACGAAGCCGGGGTGGTGGCCGCCGGCGGCCAGGCGGGCCAGCTCGGCGGTCTTGTACATCACGGCCGGCGCGCCGGTGGCGCCGATCAGCGCGCCGGCGGTGGTGCGCAGCAGCCCCGCGGGAAAGCCCGCCCTGGCCAGGAACTCGCGCGTGCGGCCCACCAGCCATTCGGGGCGGGCGGTGAGGTACAGCGGGCGATAACCCCGGTCGGCCAGCCGCTGCAGCACGGCGGCGGCGTCCGGGTTGGCGTCGGGCAGGGCGCCGGTGAGCAGCGCGGTGAAGTCGGCGGTCTCGGAGGTGGTCAAGGTGCCGTCCACGTCGCTGACGAAGAACGGCCCCCCGGGCGGCAACACCTCGACGAAGACGTCGGCGCTGGTGCGGTCGCCCGCCACCACGAACAGCGCCCGGTGCCGGCCGGGCCCCAGCGCCTGGGCGGCGGGGATCTCCCAGAACACGCGGCCGCCGTCGTCCTCCAGTCCTTCGACGGCGGCGTGCTCGCCGGCGCGGGTGGTGCGGGCGGTGCCCAGCTTCTCCCAGACCGTGCCGCAGCCGCGCAGCAGATACACGTCGACGTCCTCGTCGACCAGCGGGCTGTCGAACAGCCCGTAGGCGAACCGCCCGATCAACCACTGCGGCGCGCCCGGCGCCAGCAGCTGATCGCGGCCGCGGTGCCGGGCCCCACCCGCCACCAGCAGCGTGCTCCCCCCGTTGCGCCAGGGCCGCCGCATCTCCGCCGGCGGCGCCGGTGCGTCGCAGGCGGGCGTGGGCGGGCAG
>JBKPRZ010000396.1:0-3316 GCA_046734815.1 Myxococcota bacterium
TGACGCCTACGTTCGCAGTCAGGCACATGCCGCCGCGGATGATCTTGCGCATTTTTTGGGATGGAAGTTTGCGCGGAGTTGACCGGGAACTGGCATGATCGCGCCTAACCAGTCGTTAGCCGGCCGGGAACATGTTCAACGAGGACGACACCGTGGTGGTTCGCGCGCTGCTTACGCCGATGCGACAGGTGGACGGCAGCGACGCGGTCAAGCGCCAGCCTCGAGTTGGAGATCAGGGCAGCGTCGTCCATGTGCTCGGACCGGACGCCTACGTTGTGGAGAGCGTGGATGCTACGGGAATGACCCTCTGGCTCGCAGACTTCCACACCGATGAACTGGCGGCCGAACCTGCTGGCTGGCAATTTTCGGCCGACGAGGTCAGCGCCGGTGTCTATCGAGCCAAAGGGGTGGGCCCGGGGGGAATGCAAGTTGAGGCCACTGAGACCGAACCGTCGCTGGCGCTCGCCGTGTGCCGGGAGTTCGCTCTACGGAACGCCCGATGAGAGCCACCGCCGGCTAACCAAGGCGATGAAGCGGACGAAGCCCGCGACGCCCAACTCGGAACCTGTGTACATCACGAAGGTGCCACCGACATGGTAGCCTTGACCATCGCGATGGGCTTCGCTGCTGAACGCCGGGGCGTTAGCCGGACAAGACAATGCGTTCCATCCTGATACACGTCGATCACTCATCGGAGGATGACGTCGGCGCGGCGCTCGACGCCGAGTACGAGAGGCAGGATGGCGATACTTGGATTCTGCGCGTAAGCGGTGACGCTTGTCTATACATCCACCTCTATCGCGACTACGACGAGTTTGGACCAGACGAACTCGCTCACTTGAAGGAGCGGTATGGAGGCCGCCTGCCGATCTCGGTCATCGCGGACGTCAGCGGTCGACACGAGGGGCGCGCAGAGGCGCGTCGCTTCGCGGAAATCCTCTTGGGCCGATGGCCTGGATTTGCAGACGACGATTCAGGCTTGCTCGAGTGGAGCCGGCTAACTCACGCCGCCTCGGCGGCCGCGTAAGCAGGTCGTTAGGCGCAGGAGGTCCATGTTCGGTCCATTCGAGAAGAAGGCGGTGCCGCCGGGGAACGGGCTGTTTCTCGTCGTGGTGAGGGTCGGGCGTGGCGCGAATTCCGACATGCCTGCTGCTCTCACAGGTGCACTTGTCCCCGTCTTCGTAGCCGCCGAGACTCATGAACTCGCGGCCAAGTCGGCCGCGTCAAACCTGGTCAGCCAAGGTTTTGAGTTCCTCGAAATAAGGGGACCAATCCAGCAGCTTGACCCCCATCGATGGTCGGATTATGTGCGCCAGACTTGGCCGGAGTTCGAAGTGCATTTCCCAGCGCAAGCGGAAGTCCTGGCTGGCGTGGCTGAAGGTGCCATTTTCTTCGGGCCGTTTGCGGGCTATGAACGCGCCTAACCCGGCATTGAAGCTGCCGATCGCCTCCCCTTCTGGTCGGTCGGCCGCTCGCAGCTTGATGCCAGATCGTTGGGCAGACTGCCACCATGAGCGACTGGGACGCATCGACCATAGCTGAGGCGGTCGAAGTCCTGGCCACGAATGGGGTCGAGGCCGACGCCTGGACTGTTCTCAGCAGCTCCAATCGTCTGATCTTGGAACTCAGGCCGAGCGGGTTGATCGCTAAAATCGTTCGGATCGAGCGCTACGATGACCTCGCCCGAGAGGTCGCCGTTGCA
This sequence comes from Myxococcota bacterium, assembly GCA_046734815.1. Lineage (GTDB taxonomy): Bacteria > Myxococcota_A > Polyangia > Fen-1088 > Fen-1088 > CAVYGB01. The sequence goes on from JBKPRZ010000396.1 coordinate 1,703, forward strand.
AAGCATGTGGTAGCCTGCAACGGCCCTGCCGCAGCACCAGCCTCCGGCCCCGGCCCATATCGGGGGTCGCGGCTCGCCGTTTCGGTCTGGCAGCGCGTAACGGTAGTTGGCGAACTGTCTGGAGACGATGCGTGGGGCGCCTACCTGGAACTGCGACGCTGCCTGGATTCATTCGGCGGTGATTTGCCCGATTTTCGGCGGGCGATCTCCGGGGCGAGAGGCTTGGTGGAATCAGAGTTGCAGGGTCTACCAGATGAGGACGCCGCCTTCCTGCGCGGGGTATTCGACTCCAGCCTTTCAGCTCTGTCGGCGTTTCCCCGAAACTATCGGGTGCTGCACGGCGATCCGCACGCTGCCAATGTCGTACTCACCGCTGAGGGACCAAGATGGCTGGAGTTCGAATCTGCCTGCGCGGGGCCGGTCGAGTGGGACCTGAGCGCGCTTCAGAGCTGCACACCAGGTGTCCCTCACGATTCCGGACTTCTCCGGCTGCTCGTGGGCCTCCGACGAGCATGCGTTGTCGCGTGGTGCTCGGCAAAAGGGAATCCCACCGGGTCGGAGTTGGACGCCATCGCCTATCACCTCGACGCTCTCAAGGAGAACCTCCATACTGCCCAACCCGGCGTTGCACCTGACCGGGCTTCGCCCCGCAGGTGAACGCCAGGTCTGACTGGACGGCTATCGTGGATCCGCAGGAACTCGACAACGAATTCACTGAATCGTGGTGGTGGGTCGAAGACTTCTACCGGGAGGGTGCTGATGGCTCGACGAAGAAAGACCTTCTCGGGCTGCTCTCTGGACTTCGCGCGCTTGGCTACGATCGCGTTCTCCGCGCGGGCCACAGCATGTTCATCCTGATCTTCTCGCGCTCACGCGAGTACGGACTTCGTAGCGGGCAGCCTCGCGTGGCGATCGAGCGCCTTCACGACGGGGCGATGAAGCTGACTGCTGACCTCGCCGGTAGGTCGCGGACGGTGACGGAGCGAACGATTGGTCCAAGTCCCGAACTCCTGCGGATGCTTGAGATGCTGAGGAACGAGCCCGTCACGTGATCCGAGCGCCGTCTAACCGGCCCTTGCAGACGAACCGGCGCGACGGTCGCCCTTCGGGCTCCCTTTCGCGCCCGGCGCGGAACGGCAGTATCGTTGGGCAGACTGTGATGGAAGGCCAAAATCCGAAGGAGATTGTTGCTTCCGGGTACGATCGATGTGCCCATGCCTACTCGGCAGCGCGCTCTCACGAACCGAGCCCCGAGTTGACCTTGCTCGCGGAGAAGGTTCCCTCCCCCGGCCGATTCCTAGACATAGGATGCGGAGCGGGCCTGCCGGCGACCGCGACGTTGGCGCGACTGGGAAGGGTGGTCGGCGTCGATATCTCATCGGCACAGATCGCCTTGGCGCGTGAGAACGTCCCTTCCGCTGAGCTCATTCACGGCGATATCATGGCGCAGGACTTTGCGACGGCCTCGTTTGACGCCGTGGTTGCCTTCTATTCCCTCTCCCATGTCCCGCGAAGCGAGCACGCAGCGCTGGTTGCCAAGGTGAGGCGCTGGACAGCTCCCGGCGGGTATCTGCTCGCCACCCTGCCACGGTCTGACGATCCCACGTACATCGC
>JBKPRZ010000397.1:0-4392 GCA_046734815.1 Myxococcota bacterium
CCGGCGGCGAGGCGACCACGCCGGGCTGCGAGCGCATTCCCTGCGCGCCCGGCTTGGCTCCGTCCATCAGGCTGCGGGCCGGTCCGAAGTTCAGGTAGGCCGCCGCGCCCACGCCCAGCGCCACCGTGGCCAGGCCCACGCGCCACCAGCGCGCCGCCCGCCGTCGCAGCAGCTGGTTGGTGGCGATGACCGACACCGGCGACACGTCGCTGGACGGACCGCGCGCCGAATACACCGTGGGGGCGGCCGGCGCGCCCCACGGCTGGAAGGTGCTGGACACCAGCGGCGAGGCCGGCCCCAGCTGGCGCGAGAAGTAGTCGCCCCAGACCACCCGACCCTTCGGCGAGGCCAGCCCCAGCAGCGCGCGCCCCAGCGCATGCACCGACGGGAAGCGGTCGTCTGCCCGCGTGGCCATGGCGCGCGCGATCACCGCCTCGAACTCCGGCGACAGGTCCGGGCGCAACATGCGCGGCGGCGAGTAGCGGCCCTCGCTTATGCTGCGCATGATCGCGTACAGGGTCTCGCCCTCGTGGGGGCGGCGGCCGGTCACGCACTCGTACAGGATCACGCCCAGCGCGTATTCGTCGCTGCGGCCGTCGAGCGCCGCGCCCTGCACCTGCTCGGGCGACAGATAGTGGGTGGTGCCCATCACCGACCCGGACTGGGTCAGCGAGTGTCCGTCGAGCCGGTCGACCCGCTTCGAGATGCCGAAGTCGAGCACCTTGGGCAAAAGCTCGCCGAGCGGCGTCTGCGACAGGAAGATGTTCTGGGGCTTGAGGTCGCGGTGGACCACGCCGGTCTCGTGCGCGGCGAACACGCCGGCGCAGACCGCCAGCATGACGTCGGCCACGAACGGCGCGTCCAGGCCGGCGGGCGCCCGGGCGATCAGGTTGGCCAGGTCCTCGCCGCGCAGGAGCTCCATCACCAGATAGATGACCCCGGCGTCGGAGCCGAAGTCGGTGACGCTGACGACGTGCGGGTGCTCGAGCCGGGAAGCGGACTCGGCCTCGCGCAGAAAACGTTCTTCCGAGCGCGGGTCGCTGGCCAGCACCGGGTTCATCGTCTTGATGGCGACGGCCTTGCCGATGCCGGTGTGGACCCCCTCGAACACGGCGCCCATTCCCCCCTGGCCCAGCTGGCGCACGATCTGGTATTTGCCCAGCATCGTTCCCGGCGGCAGCGATCCGTCGGCGCGCATGGGGCTGCTGCCGGGGGCGGTCGGGTAGCGGGCAGCGCCCGTGGGCGGCCGACCGGTTCCGGGGGCCCCGGCTTGGGCCGGCCCCGGACCGACGCCGGACCCTCGTTCGTTTGGAGCGCGCATGTGTACGACCGCTACCTGGCGCAGCATAATATCATGCACACCTGGTCTCGCTACCCGGTCCCCCTCAGCTGTCGCATTTGGTCCCACGGGTTTGGGGCGGAAATCACGCCGCACTGGGAATCGCCGCAAATCCCGGGTGTTATGCCGCGGCCGACGCGTGGTTCCGCTACAACCAGGTAAAAAGACAGATTGATGTCCCATCCGTCGCTGCGCCAATGCGTGGACGACCTCGAACGCGGCGGCCAGCTGGTCCGGTTGCAGGACGAGATCGACCCGGATCTCGAAGCGGCGGCCATCCACCGACGCGTCTTCCGCGCGGGCGGCCCGGCGCTGTACTTCGCGCGGGTCAAGGGTTGCCGCTTCCCGATGGTCAGCAACCTGTTCGGCACGCTCGAGCGCGCCCGCTTCATCTTCCGCGACACCCTGGCGGCGGTCCGCCGCGTGGTCGAGCTGAAGATCGATCCCGGCTCGTTCTGGCGCCACCCGCTGCGCTACCTGGGCGTGCCGGCCACCGCCCTGCACATGTTGCCCCGGCGTGGGCGGCGCGGGCCGGTGCTGGCCCACCAGGCGAAGGTCAGCGACCTGCCGCAGCTGCGCTGCTGGCCCGCCGACGGCGGTCCCTTCATCACCCTGCCGCAGGTGTACAGCGAGGACCCCGAGCGGCCCGGCCCCATGCACGCGAACCTGGGCATGTACCGGATCCAGCTGGCCGGCGGCCGCTACCAGCCCGACCGCGAGGTGGGGCTGCACTACCAGATCCACCGCGGCATCGGCGTGCACCACGCCGCCGCCATCCGCCGCGGGCAGAACCTGGACGTCAACGTGTTCGTGGGCGGCCCGCCGGCGATGACCGTGGCGGCGGTGATGCCGCTGCCCGAGGGCCTGTCCGAGCTGGCCTTCGCCGGCGCGCTGGCCGGCCGCCGCGTGCGGCTGGCCTACCGGCGCGAGGACGGACCGCTGCCGGTGCACGCCGACGCGGACTTCTGCCTGGTGGGGACCGTCGATCCGGAGGCGCGCAAGCCCGAGGGCCCCTTCGGCGATCACCTGGGCTACTACAGCCTGGTGCACGACTTCCCGGTCCTGCAGGTGCGGCGGGTCTATCACCGCAGCGACGCCATCTGGCCCTTCACGGTGGTGGGGCGGCCGCCCCAGGAGGACACCGCGTTCGGCGCGCTCATCCACGAGCTGACCGGCCCGGTGATCCCCACGGTGCTGCCGGGGGTGAAGGCGGTGCACGCGGTGGACGCCACCGGGGTGCACCCGCTGCTGCTGGCGATCGGCAGCGAGCGCTACGTGCCCTACGCCCGCCCCGACGAGCCGCAAGAGCTGCTGACCCAGGCCAACGCCATCCTGGGGCAGGGCCAGCTGTCGCTGGCCAAGTACCTGCTGATCGCCGCCGCCGACGACGACCCGGCGCTGAAGATCGACGACATCGCCGCATTCCTGCGGCACGTGCTGGAACGGGTGCACCTGGCCCGCGACCTGCATTTCCAGACCCGCACCACCATCGACACGCTGGACTACTCGGGCGGCGGGCTGAACCAGGGGTCCAAGCTGGTGATCGCCGCCGCCGGCAAGCCCCGCCGCACCCTGGGCACCAGCGTGCCGGCCGAGCTGAGCCTGCCCGAGGGCCTGCGCGCGCCGCGGGTCTGCCTGCCGGGGGTCCTGGCCATCACCGCCCGCCCCTTCCAGCCCGCCGGCGGCGACGAGGTGGGGCGGGCCTGTCGCCACCTGGCCGAGCAGCCGGCGCTGGACGCCTTCCCCCTGGTGGTGCTGGTCGACGACAGCGAGTTCTGCGCGCGCTCGCTGCACAACTTCCTGTGGGTGACGTTCACGCGCTCGAACCCGGCCACCGACGTGCGCGGCGGGGGCGAGCGGGTGGTGGACAAGCATTGGGGCTGCCAGGGACCACTGGTGATCGATGCGCGCATAAAGCCGTACCACGCGCCGCCCCTGGAGGACGACCCCCAGGTCAGCGCCCGCGTCGACCGGCTGTTCGCCGCCGGCGGGCCGCTGGCCGGCCTGGAATGACGTGGCGGCGCGCGGAAAGCGGGGGGCCATTCAATGGCCTGCCATTTTCTTCCGATGTGGTGAGCAGTCCCAAGATGGAGACCGGCCTCAGTTTCGACCTGTCGCTCGACCCGAACCCACGTTTCGTGTCGATCGTGCGGCGCTTCGTGGAAGAGGTGTTCGAGCGGCTGATCCCCGACCCGGAGGCGGTCTTCCGCGTTTCCATGTCGGCGCACGAGCTGCTGGAGAACGCCGCCAAATACGCCACCGGCGGGCGGGCGTTGCTGCGCTTCTCCACCCGCCTGGAAGGCGAATATGCGGTCGTGAACCTCTCGCTGATCAACGACACCAGCCCCGGGCACATCGATCAGCTGCGCCAGCGGGTGCAGGCGATCGTCAACGCGCCCGACGCTTTCGTGCACTATCAGCATCTGATGCTGGCCCCCTCGCGCTCGCCGAGCGAGTCCGGGCTGGGGCTGGCCCGCATCGCCGCCGAGGCGGAGATGCAGCTGGGCCTGGAGGTCAAGGAGAACACGGTGGCCATCATGGCCAGCGGCAAGGTGGATTTGGGAGGCCGGTATCGGTAGCGCCATGGCAATCGCAGCGGTTCACGACGTCGATTTCGCGGCCGAGGCCTCGGTGGGCGAGGGCATGCTGGACGCGGTGGTCACTGGCAACGCCGACCTCAACGTGCGCCTCGCACTCGAGCGCTTCCTGGCGGCGGTACACGAGGAGGCGCGCAGCCGCAAGGTCCGCCACGTCTCACTGGACCTGCGCAAGCTGGCCTTCATGAACTCGTCCTGCCTCAAATCGCTGGTGGTCTGGGTGACCCAGATCCAGGACCTCCCCGCCGACCAGCGCTACCAGGTCAAGCTGCTGTCCAGCCCCACCCTCTACTGGCAAAAGCGCAGCCTGGTGGCCATCTCGTCGCTGGCCGCCGACATCGTCACCATCGAGAGCTGAGGGCCGGCTTAAAGCCGCAGCCCTGGTGATCCCGTACGCGTACCCGTCCTCGTCCTCGTCCTCGTCCTCGATGGTGATCTCTGTCGTCGGACTCTTTG
>JBKPRZ010000398.1:0-14818 GCA_046734815.1 Myxococcota bacterium
TCGGTGGGGCGGTCGCGCGCGCCGTCTGGCCCCGCGCCGGTTTCCCGGCAGCGCCCGGCTGCAGGCGCGGGCGCGCGCCCTGGCGGCCGAGGCCGGCTCCCGGGCTGCGCAATGGAAGGAGATCGGGCGGCGCGAGGAGCTGGCGGCACGTCGCCTGGTCGACCTGATGTCGCAGGTCATCCCGGACTCGGTGTTCGCCGCCCTGGCGGAGAGCCCCGAGGTGCGCCGGGTGGTGGCCCAGCAGTCGGCCAGCCTGACCCGCACCGCCATCGATCGGCTGCGCCAGACCTCGGCGCGCGCCGACGACATGAGCGAATCGATGGCGCGCCGGGTGTTGCGGCGGGGTCGCGGACCGGAGCGCGGCGAGCGATGACCGAGCCGGGCGAGCGCGCCGGATTCATCTCGCGCCTGGCGGCGTTCGGCCTGGATGCGCTGATCGTCAGCGCGATCATGGGCGGCGCGGCCTGGCTGCTCGAGCTCGGCACGCGCGGCCTGCGCCGGCTGGGGGTGCCCCTGGACGTGGTGGCGGTGCTGGCGGTGATGGCCCCGCTGGTCGCGGGGCTGTACTTCGTCGGGTTCTGGACCGCCAGCGGGCAGACGCCAGGCAAATGGGTGCTGGGCATCCGGGTGATCCGCCTCCACGGCGGCCGCCTGACCGTGCGGCGGGCGCTGCTGCGCTGGTGCGCCTGCCTGCTGTCGACCCTGCCCTTCTACCTCGGGTACTTGTGGGTGCTGGGCCCCAGCCGGCTCGCCTGGCACGACCGCATCGCCGGGACCGAGGTGGTGCACGTTCCGCTACAGCAGACCGGTCCCAGCCTGGGCGCCAGCTTGCGCCGGAGGCTCTCGGCACAGCGGCCGCGGCCTGCGTCCTGATTCCCCCGGGAGTGCGCGCGGTCGCGCGGTGTGCGGTTCCGGGAAGCCGCGTCCCGGAGGCGGACGGGGCGACCTCGGCGGGTCGCCCGGGCCAGCGCGACGGCGTGGCACGATTGTCGCTACGCTGGCCGCCAACTGCCATGATCAGGGACCTTCAGCTCGCGTTCCGGCGGCTGGCGCGTTCGCCGGGGTTCAGCGCCGTGGTCGTGTCGACCCTCGCGCTGGGGATCGGCGCCACCAGCGCCATCTTCAGCATCGTGGATGGCGTGCTGTTGCGGCCCCTCGATTATCCCGAGCCGCAGCGGATGGTGACCTTGTGGTCGTTCAGCCTGCGCCGTCAGCACACCTACCAGGTCTCGGGGCCGGACTTTCGCGACTGGCAGGCGCGCAGCCGATCCTACGCCGCGCTGGCCAGATTCGCCCCCGACGAGGCGACCGTGGTCACGGGCGGTGACGCCGAGACGGTCGGTCTGGCCCACGTGTCCGCCGAGTTTTTCGCGGCGATGGGTGTGGCGCCGCGCGCGGGCCGGCCGTTCAGCGGTGAGGAGCTGCGCACCGGAGCCGCCGTCGTGGTCAGTGACGCCTTCGCCCGGCGGCGTTTCTCCGGCCAGGCCGAGCGGGCGCTGGGGGCGCCCCTGCGTTCGGGCGGGCACACCTTCAGCATCGTCGGGGTCATGCCGCCCGGGTTCGCCTTTCCCCGACGGACGGAGGTCTGGGTGCCCATCGACACCGTCGTACCCGCATCGCCGTCGCGCACCGCCCACAACTACCAGGCGGTCGGCCGCCTGCGTCCCGAGGTCTCGCTGACCCAGGCCCAGGCCGAGCTCGATGGCATCGCGGCGGCCCTGGCCCGCGAACATCCGGAGGCCAACCGGGGCAAGGGCGCGCGCGTGGTTCCGCTGCATGATCTCCTGGTCGGGGATCACCGGACGACGTTGTGGATCCTGCTGGGCGCCGTCGGGCTGGTGTTGCTGATCGCGTGCGCGAACATCACCAACCTGCTGCTGGCGCGCGGGGCCCGGCGCACCCACGAGCTCTCGGTGCGGATGGCGCTCGGCGCCGGTCGCGGCCGCATCGCGCGGGAGCTGCTGGCCGAGAGCCTCCTGCTGGCGGCGGCCGGTGGCGCTGCCGGGGCGCTGGTCGCCAGCTGGGGGCTCGATCTGTTGCTCGCGCTGGCGCCGCCTGGAATCCCGCGCCTCGAGCAGGTGGCGGTCGACCGCTGGGCGCTGCTCTTCACCGGCGCCGTGACGGTGGCGGTCTGCCTGCTGATCGGGGTGTTCCCCGCGGCGCAGGCGGCCCGGCTGCAGCTGGTCCCCAGCCTGCACGCGGGCGGCCGCGGCCTGTCGGTGACCCGCGGGCGCCTGCGGGCCGCGCTGGTGGTCGGGCAGCTGGCGGTCTCGCTGGTGCTGCTGGCCAGCGCGGGGCTGCTGATGCGCAGCCTGGAACGTCTGGCCGCGGTGGATCCCGGCTACCGCCTGGAGAAGCTCCTGGTGCTGGAGGCGGATTATCCGGCCACGACCGACCAGACCGCACAGCAGCGGGCGGCCTTCTTCCAGGAGCTGACCCGCCGGGCCGCGGCCCTGCCCGGCGTGAGCGCGGCCTCTTTCGGGCATTCGCTGCCGCTGGATCCAGCCAGCAGCAACGGCAGCTACGACGTGGAGGGGCGAGCGCCGCTGGCCTTCTCGGAGTCCGCCGGTCGCAGCGCGATCTTCCGCCTGGTTGGAGCGGGCTATTTTTCCACCCTCGGTGTGCCCGTGCGCGCCGGGCGCGAGATCGACGGTCGAGATGTCCCCGGCGCGCCACCCTCCCTGGTGATCAACGAGACCATGGCCCGCGCGCTGGTCTCCTGGCCGGCGCAGAGCCCGATCGGGTTGCGCGTGCGCTTCGGCTGGTACCAGGGGACGCAGCAGTGGCTGACCATCGTCGGCGTGGTGGCGGACACGCGCCAGCAGTCGCTGGGTGCGCCCATCGGCCAGGAGCTGTACGTCCCCGCCGCGCAGCACCCGCGCCTGCAGCCGCGCAAGCTGTTCGTGCGCACCGCGGGCGCGCCGCTGGCGCTGGCGGACGACCTCCGGCGCGCGGCCACCGCGCTGCAACCGGAGATGCCGGTGAGCTTCAGCACCGCCGAGCTGCTGGTGCGCGAGTCGCTGGCCGCGCCCCGTTTCCGGGCCCTGCTGATCGGGCTGTTTGCGGCGGCGGCGCTGCTGCTGGCCGTCCTGGGAATGGCGGGTGTGATGGGCTATCTGGTGACCGAACGTCGGACCGAGATCGGGATCCGCATGGCCATCGGCGCGACGGGGGGCCGCATCGTGCGCGAGATCCTGGCCCGTAGCCTGCGATTGGCTGTGCTGGGATCGTCGCTGGGTCTGGCCGGCGCGCTGGCCGCCGCGCGCGTGTGGCGCGGTCTGCTGTACGGTGTGAGCGCCACCGAGCCTTCGATCCTGGTGGCGGTCAGCGTCCTGCTGATCCTGGCCGCCCTGGCGGCGGCGGTGTGGCCGGCGCTGCGCGCCTCGCGCGAATCGCCGCTGACCGCGCTGCGCGCACAGTGAGGTCGGGAGGCCGGAGCTCAGATCGCGGGCGCCGGCGTCCGGCGCAGATCCTGGTGGCGCCGGGTGTAGGCCTCCAGCTGCCGCCGGGCCGCGCGGAAGGCATCGGCGACGGCGACGTGGGCGTCCTCGTGGCGCGCGTCGGCCTCGCTGGCGTGGTCGGCCACCAGCTGAGCGCCAGGGACCGTGATCTCCACGCGCACGTGAAACTGGCGGCCCTGGGCGTGGTGACGATGGGGGAGATCGACAAGCACCCGGCAGCCGACGATGCGGCCGAAGACCCGTTGTAGCTCGTCGACCCGTGCGTGCACGTCGGTCTCGAGGGCCGCGCTGGGCGGCATGCGATGGAAGGTGATCCGAAGGGCTGTTTCCATGGTGATAGCACTTGCCAGGGACATGCCAGCGCCCACCCTCACTCGTCGCGCACCAGCTGATCGCGCAGGGCGCGGAGGGCGTCGATGGTCGTGAAGACTCCGACCACCCGCTCGCCCTCCACCACCACCGCCGATCCGAGCTTGAGGTCGATCATCGTCTCCACCACCTCCGCCACCGGGCGGTCGGGGCCGGTGGTGAACACGTTCTGCACCATGGCCTCCTCGACGCGGACATCGGTCGGGTTGACGCCCGGCAAGGACTCGACCAGAAGCAGGTCGCGTTCGGAGATCAGCCCGACGATGCGGCCGCCCTCCAGCACGGGCAGGTGCCTCACCCCCAGATCCAGCATCAGACGGCGGGCCGCGCTCAGCGGCTGCGTCGGCGAGATCGTGTGCGGACCGGGAGTCATGTACTGGCGGACGGTGGGGTACTGCTTGACGGCTCGACGGGTGGTCATGCCGGGCGATTCAGCAAGGCTCAGGCCATGAGAACCCGGTAGCCAGGGGCTCAGCCGTGCAACAGTTGCGGCGAGACGTCTATCCGGCGAACGTCTTGCGCCAGCCGAGGCGGCACGCTTCAGCGGGCCATCGCGCGGGGCAGCCGCACGGTGAACACGGTTCGCCCGTCGCGGCGGAAGGCGGTGATCTCGCCGCCGTGGTCCGCGACGATCCGGTGAACCAGCGACAGCCCCAGCCCGGTGCCGAGGTTCTTGGTGGTGAAGAACGGTTCGATCAGCCGCGCCACCGCCGCCGAGAGCCCGGGCCCGTCGTCTTGCACCTCGAGCACGACCTGGTCGCCTTCAGTCAGCACGCGCAGCACCACCTGCCCCCCGCTGCCAGTGGCTTCCAGCGCGTTCGAGACCAGGTTGCGCACCACCCGTTCCATCTTGCCCGCGTCGAGCGGCAGGCTGGTGGGCTCGCCCGCGTGCAGGACGATCTGCGTCCCGTTGCTGGCCGCCTGGGCGCTGTGAGCCGCCACCACCGCCTCGACTATGGCCCGCAGGTCGTGCGGCTGGCGCTGCAGCGGCGTGGGGCTGGCGTATTCGAGGAACTCGTTGACCAGGGCGGCCAGCCGGAGCAGCTCGCCGTCGGCAGCCGACACCGCCGCGGTGGCGTCGGACAGGTCGGGGGCGGGGTCGGTCAGCCGTTTGCGCGCGATGGTCAGCTGCAGATGGGCGGCGTTGAGGGGATTGCGCACCTCGTGCGCCAGGCCCGCGGTCAGGGTGCGCAGGGCGTCCATGCGTTGCTGTTGCAGCTCCCGCACCTGCTCGCTCTGAGCCTCCGCGTAGGCGTGCAGGTTGATCGTGAGGTCCAGGTCCAGCACCTTGTCGAGCGCGTCGGCCACCGCGCGAAAGCCCGGCTCGCCGTCGGTGAACGCCGCCGCTGCCACCTCGGACAGCCGGGCCCGCACCAGGTCCATCGCCCCGCAGACGTAGTGCTGGGGCACGCCCACGGCCACGTGCACGCGGCCGACCCGCACGCGCGCCTGGAAGAACTCCTCGTTCCAGGGACCGGACAGCAACGTCTCCAGCCAGCCACACAGGCTCTGCTTCAGTCGTTCCACCTGCTCGGGCCCGCTGAACACCCGGCGGGCGTTCTCGTGCTCCGCCAGCCGCTGGTAAAAGCTGTCGGAGATCTCGCGGAACCGCGGGCGCGCATGCGGCGCCAGCTGCCGCAGCAGGCGTTCGTCCTCCGGACCGAAGCGCAAGAAGCGCTTCATCTCCTCGAAGATCGTTTCTGCTGCCGGTCTGGACATCCGCGCCGGACCGCCTATCCGCTGGCCACCAGGACCAGCACATCATCATCCGTCCGGGCATGATCGGCCATCAGGCGATGTGCGACAATGAGGGGCGGCTCGCGCAGCAGGGCATCTTCGGCGGCCAGGTCGACGCGGCTGGGCAGCCCATCGCTGTGCATGAGCAGGACCTGCCGCCCACCCACCGGGGCCTGCTCTTCGCGGAAGCGGCGGGCCGACCCCGGCTGACCGATGAACCCCGATGACCCGCCGAACCGGGTGGCGGTGCGATTGCGGTACAGCCGGCAGCCGATGTTGCCCACGCCGGCGTGGACCAGGTCGGCGCCTCCTTCGGGCAAGAAGACGATCGACATCACCGCGCCTCGGGTCCGCTCGAGCGCGGTCTGGCACAGCTGCAGCAGCTCGCGCGGCGAAGTCGTCGACGAGCCGCGCACGGTGGCCATCGCCAGTCCGGAGGCCTCCTGGGCGGGCGTGCCGTGCCCCAGCCCGTCGGCCACCGCCAGCAGCAGCCCCTCGCCCCGGCGGACAAACAGGGCGTCGTCGCCGATCACGGTCTCGCCCTGGCAAGCCCGCGCCAGGATGGCGACCTCGCTGCGGGGCAGGGGGGTCGCGAACTTGCGGGCCGCGATCAGCGTGCCCCCGCCCCAGCGGACGTCGACGTCCAGCTCGTCGGCCAGGCGATGGGCGGCCGACAGGCCCACGCCCAGCCCGCCGGATCCGACCAGGCCCGGCGCGCGCCCCCGCAGGGCGGTGGTGGGATCGGCGATCCCCGGGCCCGTGTCCCGGGCCAGCACCTCCACGCCCGGCACCCCGCCGCGCCCGATCGGGCGCACCGCCATCTCGCCGCCGGACGCGTGTTTCAGCTGGTTGTGGGCGATCTCGCTGGCGGCGTTGGCCAGGCTCTCGGTCCGCACGCGCGCCATCCCGATCTCGTTGCCGCGGGCGCGGACCGCCTCGCGCACCAGGGACACCGCCGCCTCGTCGCCGACCCAGATCGGTTCTGCCCCGCCGGTGAGATCCGATGTCAGAAGCGCGCCCATTTCGTCACCGTGACCGTGGTGCCATCTCCGGGATGCGACTCGATCTCGAACTCGTCGACCAGGCGCCGGCTGCCCGACAACCCCAGGCCCAGCGAGTTGCGGGTGCTGTAGCCGCCCGCCAGCGCGCGGTCGAGCTCGGCGATGCCCGGTCCCTCGTCCTCGAACTTCATGCGCAAGCCCGCGCGCTGCCCATCGTGCACGACCGCCAGGGTGGCACAGCCGCCGCGGCCGTGGGTGAAGGTGTTGCGGGCCAGCTCCGAGGCGGCGGTGGAGACGGCGGCCAGCGCGAAGGCATCGAAGCCGCGTTCCTGAGCCAGCGCGCGCGCACGCCGCCGCACGGTCACGATGTCGTCTTCGGTCGTGATCGGGATGCGGTCAGAGGACAGGACGTCGAGGGCCATCGCGGTCAGACCTTCTTGTCGGCCTCCAGCAGCGGGCGGCCCAGCAGCTTCAGCCCGTCGTCGACGTTCAGCGCGGTGCGGACGGTCCGGCCCATGGCGTAGCCCATGCGCACCAGGGTGGCCGCCACCTCGGCCCGGATGCCGACCAGCACCGTCTCGGTGCCCATCAGCCGCGCCATCTTGGCGGTGTCGGTCAGCAGGCGGGCCACGTAGCTGTCGACCGTCTCCAGCCCCGAGACGTCGATGATCAGGCCCGAGGCGTCCTGTTTCTCGATGGTGGTGAGGATGTCTTCCTGGAAGGCCTCGGCCAGGGCGTCGTGGAGATCGGTCTGGATGGTCACCAGCAGGGTCGAGCCGATGCGGAGGACGGGGATCGAGCCGCGCGCCATCACTGCCTCTTGTCGGCGATGGCCTTGCCGACCAGGGACAGTCCCAGCTCGATCCCGTCTTCCAGGCGCGCGCGCGTGTGGATGGAGGAGATGTCCACCCCCAGCTGCACGATGGTGCGCGCCACCTGGGCGCTGATGCCGGTGACGATGGTGTCCGAGCCCAGCAGCCGCACCGCCTCGGTGGTCTTGAGCAGGTGGTCGGCCACCCGGGTGTCGACCACCGGCACCCCGGCGATGTCGACGATCACCACCCGGGCCTGCTCCTCCACCACCCGGGTCAGCAAGGTCTCCATGATCTGCTGCGCGCGATGCGAGTCGACCGTCCCCACCAGGGGCAGCAGCAGCACCCCGCGATGCACCCGGATGACCGGGGTCGACAGCTCGCGGATGGCCGCCTGCTGCCGGGCCATGGTGTCGAGGTGGGCGGCGATGTACGTGTCGATCGCCAGCGCGGTGTCGAAGGCGACGATCTTGGTCAGGCTGTCGGAGGCCAGGCGGGCCTGGTCGGTCGCCAGCTCGGCCACCAGCTTGTCGAAGGTCAGCCGCACGTAGCGGGAGTAGGCGCCGATGTACCATTTGGGCGGAAGGCCGATCCGCTCGTGCGCCGCCCCCACCCGCAGCCGGTCCTCGACGTAGCGGCGGTCGCAGACGCCGGCGAACAGGCCCATGAAATAGTCGCGCTGCAGCCGCTTGACCCGCGCCACCGTGGCCTCGTCCGGGAAGAAGGTGCGGGTTTCGGGGTGGCCGAGGATCAGCTCGTAAAGCGCGTCGACGATCTCCCGGCTGTGCCGTTCGGCGTGAGCGCGGAGCGCCGCAAGGCGCGAGAGGTCGTCAGCGGTGATCTCGAAGAACGCCCGCCGGCTCTCGATCTCCCGGTCGTCGAGGCGCAGGCGGCTCATGTAGTCGACGGGCATGTCGCAGCCTGGCTAGCACGATTCGTGCCCGTGGCGCCACCGCCACCTGGCGGCGTGGTCCGTTGTACAACTTCGCTGGAAGGGGACGGTTCTTGACCATTTCATGTCGGAGTCGCTTGACCCTGATCGGTCCGAAAGGCGAAATCCTTGCGTGAAATGCATGAAGGTGGGGCGGCCCGGACCCGCCTGCTTCTGAGGTTCGGCCGGTTGACGGCCGAGGCGGCCGGTCCCGAGGCGTTGCTGCCGCTGCTGGCCGACACCTGCGTGGACCAGGCCGGGGTGGGGGCCAGCGCGGCCGCGGTGTTGCGGGTGAAGGCGGACGGGACAGTGGCGGTGGCGACCGCACGCGGCTTGCCCCCCGCTCTCGAGAGCTTCAGCCAGGAGCTGGAGGCGGTGGATGGGACCCTGGGCCTGGAGCTGCGCGCGGCCTGGGGTGAAAGCACCCGCGCGGTCGTGACCTACCCGCTGGTCTCCGGTCGCGACATCTACGGCGCGCTGGTCATCTTCTCGGCGCAGGGGGGCCAGATCGCGCGCGAGCAGGAGGAGCTGGCCGAGGGGCTGGCCGATCTGGTGGCGCTGGCGCTGGACAAGGCCGCCCGCTACGCCGCGCTCGAGCAGTCGTACGCCGACCTGCGCGCCTCCCGCGAGGCGCTGGCCCGCAGCGAGAAGCTGCGCGCGCTGGGCGAGATGGCGGCCGGGATCTCCCACGACCTCAAGAACATCCTCAACCCACTCGCCCTGCAGACCGAGCTGCTGCGACGGCGCATTCCCAAGGACCCGGACGCCGCGCTGGTGGTGCTGTCGAACATGGACGAGGCGCTGCGATCCGGGGTCGACGTGGTGGAACGGCTGCGCGCGTTCAGCCGGCAGGCGCCCGAAGCGCAGGCCGAGGCGGTCGACCTGAACGCCACCGTCGTCACCGCGCTGGAGCTGTGCCATCCGCGGGTGACCCAGGCCGCGGGGCTGGAGCTGCGCTCGGAGCCGGGCGATCCACCGCCGGTGCTCGCCCGCCGGTCCGAGCTGCACACCGCGGTGGTCAACCTGGTGTTCAACGCAGTGGATGCCATGAGCTCCGGCGGGCAGATCATCCTGCGCACCGGCGGCGACGAGGGCGGAGGCTGGATCGAGGTCGCAGACACCGGTCCGGGCATGACCGAGGAGGTGCAGCGGCGGGTGTTCGAGCCGTTCTTCACCACCAAGGCGCAGGGCACCGGCCTGGGGCTGGCCATGGTCTACGCGTTCGTGCAACGGCATCACGGCAAGGTCACGCTCTGGACGAGGCCCGGCGAGGGTACGCGCTTCCGGCTCTGGTTTCCGCGCGTGAACTGACCTCACTGGCTGCTGGCCGCCAGCTCGGGGCGGCCGAGCTCCTTGCCGAACTGGTGCCGGACCACATCGGTCGTGGTGATGATGCCGACCAGACCGTGAGGTCCCACGACCGGCAAGCAGCCCAGCTTGCGTCCGGCCATCACCCACATGGCGGCAACCAGCGGGCGGTCCGCTTCGATGGTCACGGCCGGCGTGCTCATGACCCGTGCCACCGGCGTGAGGGCCGCCTCCTTGGCCCCGACCGCGTTGCCCCGGCGAAAGATGTCCCGTTCGGACAGGACGCCCACCACCTGTCCCTCGCGCACGACCGGCAGGTGGCGGACGCGCGACCACAACATCAGCTGCGTCGCCAGCGCCAGGTCGTCCTCCGGCCCAATGACGAGGACTTCGCCCCCCCGCAATATGTCTTTGACTTTCATCTGCAGCTCCCAACCCGGAGCTCGTTGCCAGCTTCGTGCCAGCGCCGCGTGTGCGGGACTCAGGCCAGGCGGCCGCGGATGACACGCGCGATTTGCGCCGGGTCCTCCTGGCCGTCCACGGTCATGCGTTCGGCGGGCCCGATCTCGTCGGGCGGCTGGTAGCGGCCGGCCAGGACCGGCAACATCGATTCGCGCGCATCGGAGATCGACTCGCCGTCCCTGCGCGCGCGCAGCCGGGCGCGGATGGTCGGCTCGTCCGAGGTGACCTCGACGAACAGGAAGGGACGCTGCTGGCGTGCCGCCAGATCGCGAGCGGCAGCGCGTGTGCGAGCATCGGCAAAGCTCGCATCCAGGATCACCCCGCGACCCGAGGCCAGGACGCATCCCGCGCGCCGCAGGACCTCGGCGTAGGTCTGTCGCGTCCGCTCCTCCGTGTACAGCAGCGCCCCGCCGCGCGCGGTCGGCGCCAGACCACCCAGGGACTTGCGGGTGGCATCCGACGACACGGCCGGCAGCCCCAGCTCGAGGGTCAGGGCGTCGGCCACGGTGCTCTTGCCGGCGCCGATCATGCCACCGACGGCGATCACGTGCCGGCTCACCGCGGGCGGTCGGGTGTACGACTCGGCAAGAGCGAACAGCCGCTCGGCCTCCGCGGACTTGCGGCGTGCCTTCTCGGGGGCGGTGGCCGGATCGGCCGCCACCACGCAGGCGACCTTGGCCCTGACCCACGCGCGGTAGCAGAGATACAGATCGAGCAGCGGATAGAGCTCGTAGTCCGCCCGGTCGCGCGCAAAGCACGACAGGAAGAACGCGGCCAGCGCGGGCTGCTGGTTGGCGTCGAGCTCCATGGCCAGGAAGGCCGCGTCGAGGGCGACGTCCGCGCAGCGGAACCGCGGGTTGAACTCGATGGGATCGATGACCAGCGGATGATCGGGCGCTCCGTCCGGAAAATAGACGTGCTCGAGCCGCAGGTCGCCGTGGCCGTCCCGGATCTCGTCGTCGGCCACCCGCTGGCACAGCTGGTCGGTGACGGCGGCCAGCGCGCCCTGTTGCCAGTGGTAAAGCCGCGCCAGGGTGGACGCGGCGACGAAGCGATCGGCAAACGGCAGCGACTGCCGGTGGTTCTCGGCGAGCAACACCGACACCACACCCGGGGAGCCGAAGCCCGGGGTGGACTCGGCGGCATCGTAGAAGGCGGCGAGCCGCGCGCTCAGCCGGTCGAAGTGTCTGGGCGTCAGCGCCCCGGCCCGCAGCAGGGCGGCCGCGCTGTCCGCGTCGGCGAGCCGCCGCATCCTGACCGCGTGGTCGACCACCTGACCGGGCTCGACGAACGACAGACCCCGCGCGCCCCGGCTCAGGGGCACGACCCCGCGATACACGTCGGGCGCGAGCCGCCGACCCAGCCGCACCTCCTCCTCGCAGCAGCGGCGGCGTTTCTCGACCGTGGAATAGTCGAGAAAGCCGTAGTCCACCGGCCGCTTGATCTTCCAGACGTCATCGTCGGTGAGAAACACCCAGGAGGCGTGGGTGCTCTGGAAGGAAACGGCCCGGGGCTGCGGTTCAGGGAAGGCCCCTGGAACACACAGCGCCCGGGGCAAACCCTGGGACTCGACCGCTCGTCGACGGCGGGTGCCCGGGCCTGGCTGGCTGGGTTTCATCGGATGAGGGCGCATCGACCTGCTGAAGAGAGAGGCAAGAACCCAGCCAGCTCGCGTCGGGTCGAAAAACGCGGCCGCGTTCGCCGTCGGCGCGGCGATTGCGCGGGAGCTAGTCTCGCGCGCAGAGAATTCGCGTTTCCGCGGCCGGCTCTACTTGAGCTTGACGCTGCCCTTGCAGGTCGCCGGCAGCGCGAACCCGGAGCAGCTGCGGGCGCGCAGGTCATCCTGGCACTTGTCGACGCCGGTCACCTCGGCGGCCCTCGAGCAGTCGATCTCCTTCCCCAGCGCGGTCACACAGGCGCTCTGCTCGACCCGGCTGTCACACGACACGATCTTCTCGCAGAAGCTCTCCAGCAGGTCCTCGCACTGTGCCTTGGGGCTGTTGTCGTCGCAGGCGGCGAGCGAGAGGACGGAGATTCCGAGGGTGGCAAAGAGAATCTTCATGTAGGTCTCCTGGTTCTTGGGGACCTCCGCTTATAACCGCCGCGTGAATCGTCGAGTCAAATTAAAACGTAGTGAGACAATATGACCCACCACGAGTCTCACGTTCCTTGTCCGGCACCCGGGCGCAGCCCACGCGTTCGCGTTCGGCGCCGTCGCCGATCACGGCTGCAAGAAGAGCGGCGATTCGGTGACCGCCACGATCAGCTCGCGCAGGCTCAGACGTGAATCGCGAAACGCGTCCGCCACCTCGTCGATGTCGCGGGCGCGGGCGTCGTCCACCCCGGCCCCGGCCAGCAACCAGCGCTGGGCGAAGCAAGACTGCGCTTCGCAGCTGCCGGCGGCGATGCGCGCCAGACCGGCCGCCTTCTCCAGGGTCCCCTCGAAGCCGGGCAAGCTCACCGACGAGCGCGTGAAGACCGCCTGACCGTTGTCCGAGGTACGGAAGCGGCCGAGCGAATCGTAGTTCTCGTAGAGGAATCCCGGCGGGTCCAGCAGGCTGTGGCAGGCGAAGCAGCTCGGCTGCGCGCTGGTGGCGGCCTGCAGCTGGTCGCGCCAGGTGGTCCCGGTGCTGGTCTGCGGGATCGGCTCGGCCTCCACCGGGGCCAGGAGGCCGCGGCAATAGAGGGTGTCGTTGATCCACGCGCCACGCTGGGTGGCCCGGGGGTGCGACGTCAGCCAGCTGCCGTGGGTGAGGACGCCGCCCCGCTGGGCCGGGTCCAGGTCCACCCGCTGGAAGTCCGCAGCCATGACCGGCAAGCCGTAGTGCGCGGCCAGGCGCCCATCCAGGAACGAGAACGGCACCTGCAGCAGATCGGGGAAGCTGCCGCCGAAGCGGGTGAGGTAGGTGGTCAGCTCGTCGGTCTCGCGCAGCAGGCTCTGCCACAGCTCGGGCGCAACGCCGTTCGAGGGCGTCTCGTCCAGCGCCAGCCACCGCCGGTAGAACCGGGCCACGCCGGTGCTGGCGCGCGGGTCGTCCAGCATCTCGCGGGTCAGGTTGCCGACGTCGGTGCTGGTGGCGGGCGCCAGCCGGGTCACCTTCTGCAAGAAGGCGGCGTCGGCGGCGGTGCCCCAGACGAAGCGGGACAGGCGGTCGGCCACCGTGAAGGCGGAGATCAGCAGCGGCGAGGTCGGCATGGGCGCGCCGGTCTGGCGACACGTGGGCACCGTCGCCGGCGGCTGCACAACCGACGTCGGCGGCATCAGCGGCCCGCCGGGAGTCTTGGCGGGCTCGCCCTTCCGCGGCTGGGGCTCGGCGCTCTGGGGCCAGCCCGCGCCGACGGGATAGCGATCCAGTTCACAGGCCGTCAGCAGCGCGAGCGCGGCCAGGCCGGACAGGCAGGGCCGGGGATGCGGGCGGAGTCGTGTGCGTCGCGTGCGTCGCATGGGAGCCTCCAGGAAAGTGCCCCGATGAATGACGTCCCTGTCGAGAACCTTACAGCCTCTCGCTGTCGCGGTCAGTCAGCGACGCAGGCCGAAGCGGGACACGTCGCTGCTACTGTCGATGGACACGTGCCGATTCAGAGAACGGCCGACGGGCCCGCTTCCCGATGCTGGGCCGGACAATCGAGCGCATCCTGCATGGGTGTGGTCCGGCGGGGCCGCAGGAAGGGAGCAGTCATGGGCGCGAGGGGCAAGGGGACGGTGCTGGTTCTGGTGCTGCTGGGCGCGGGCGCGTGTGCGACGACGGAATTCAAGTCGACGTGGAAAGACCCGACCGCCGAGCCCGGCATGTTGCAAGGCAAGCGGGTGGCGACGTTCGTGCTCGCCAAGAGCGAGGCCCTGCGGCGCGAGGGTGAGCAGACCCTGGCGCAGCACGTCTCGGGCACGGGCGCCCTGGGCGTCCCTGGCTACCGCCTCGTCGACGAGAACGCGCGCACCGACAAGGAACAGCTGCGCGCGCAGCTCGAGGGCCAGAACATCGAAGCCGCGGTGGTCATGCGCCTCATCAACGCGCGACAGGAGGTGCACGCCAGTCCCGGCCCCGGCCCGTACGGATCCTTCTACGGGTACTGGGATTACGGCTGGGGCGCGGCCTACGACCCCATGATCACCACCAGCACGGTCGTGACGGCCGAAACGATGATCTACTCGGTCAAGGACGACAAGCTGCTGTGGAGCGGTGTCAGCGAGACGACCGATCCCAGCAAGCTGGACAAGTTCGTCAAGGAGGTAGCGACCAAGGCCTCCGAGGAGATGGCCAAACAGGGTCTGACCGTACCGCCGAAGAAGTAGAGACAGCGGTCCCGTGGCGGGCGGAGTTGCGTGTTGATCGGGGGCGTCTGCCCGGTGGGCGGGTGGCGCACCAGACCCCGATCACAGCGAGGCCCGTCTCATGCTGAACCACGCTCTCCGTCCGTCCCGTGTGCCGCTGTCCCTGCTCGCGCTGGCTCTGACCGGCGCTGGCTGCGCGCCGCCCTCCGCCGCGGCCGATGATCCCGACGCGCCGGACGTCCTCCTGCAGAAGACCGCAGCGGAGGTCGATCCCGCTGTGCTGTGGCTGGTGGACGAGAACGACCAGGGCACCGACCAGTCCTACGTGGGCATGCCGGTGGACGTGAAGGGCCGTTTTCCGGCGCGCTTCCGGCTGCATCTGTGCGATCCCCCGCCGCCGGAGGCCTTCTTGCAGGAGGAGAATCTTGTCGAGCGGGTGGGCAACTCCGGTCTGCAGATGGCCA
>JBKPRZ010000399.1:0-3179 GCA_046734815.1 Myxococcota bacterium
GCCGTAGCCGTGCCCCGCTGCCGTAGCCGCGCCCCGCTGCCGTAGCCGTGCCCCGCTGCCGTAGCCGAGCCCGCTGCCGTAGCCGAGCGCCCGACGACGAGGCGGACCGAAACGAGACCCCTCGCGCGCGCCGCCGCTACAGCGAGCCCTCGGCGCCGGGCTTCTCGCTCGGGCCGCCCGAGGGCGTGGGCAAGGTCGGGGTGGGGCCGCGACGGCCGTTGTTGACCCGCTCGCGCAGCTCCTTGCCCACCTTGAAGAACGCCAGACGCTTCGGCTTGACGTGCACGGTCTCGCCGGTGCGCGGATTGCGCCCCTCGTAGGCTTCGTATTCGCGGATGGTGAAGCTGCCGAAGCCGCGGATCTCGATTCCCTCACCGCGCTTGAGCGCCTCGATCATCGCCTCGAAGATCTGGTCGACCACGAGCTCGGCGCGGCCCCACGGGAACTTCAACTTCTCGGCGACGGCCGCGATCAAATCCGCTTTCGTCATAGCCCGTCGCGTGAGCTTATACCACGGCGCTCCCCGGCGGGGCGAACCGTCAATCACCTGTAACCATAACGACGATCCCGCGCCATTGTTTCGACATGCCCATCCCGCATCTTCGTGATCGGTGCCATCGTTTGCGCCGATTTCGACTGTTTTGGGCTGTCTGGGGGCCCTGTCCCTGGCCGGCCTCATGATCACCTGGCTGTCGGACCGGGCATTGCGCCGGTGCCTGCACCGCCGCAGCCCACCCGCCGCCGGGTCCCCGCCGCCCATCAGCATCCTCAAGCCGGTCAAGGGCCTGGACGATGGGCTGGAGCAGAACCTCCTGTCCCTGGCCGAACAGGACTACCCGGCCTTCGAGATCCTGGTCGGTGCCGCCGACGCCGACGATCCGGCCCTCGCCGTCGCCCGTCGGGTGGCCGCCCGGTGTCCGCGCGCGCGCCTGCGCACGTTCGTCTGCCCGCGCGACGGCGGGCTGAACCCCAAGGTCTCCATCCTCCGTACCCTGAGCCGCATGGCCCGCCACCGGCTGCTGCTCATCTCCGATTCCAACGTGCGCGCGGCCTCGGGTTACCTGGCCGAAACCAGCGCCGAGATGGCTGACCCAGCCGTCGGCCTGGTCACCAACCCGATCGCCGGCATCGGCGAGCGCAGCACCGGCGCCCGGCTCGAAGCGCTGCACCTGCTGACCTTCGTCGCGCGCGCCACCGCCTTCGCCGGCGAGCACCTGGGGCGCGTCTGCGTGGTGGGCAAGTCGATGCTCTTCCGCCGCGACGATCTGCAGCAGCTGGGAGGCTGGGACCTGGTGCGCGACGTGCTGGCCGAGGACTACGTCATCGGCCAGGCCTTCCAGCACGCCGGTTTCCGGGTGGTGTGCGCGCCGCACGTGCTGTTCACCTACAACCGCGACTGGTCGGTCTCGCGTTTCCTCAGCCGCCACATGCGCTGGGGCCAGATGCGCCGGCGCGTGCACCTCCTCGCCTATCTGCTGGAACCGGTGCTCAGCCCGATCTCGCTGCTGGTCCTGCTGGCGGCCCTGTCGATCGCCACCGCCACGTCGATGGCGCTGGCCCTGCCGCTGGCCGCCGCCGGTATCGGTTTCCGTCTGGCCGCCGATCGCGCCCTGTGGCAGCAGATGCGCGGCGAGCCCCCGCCCTGGAGCACCCTGGCGCTGGGAATCCCCAAGGACCTGATGGCCCTGGGCCTGTGGGCGGTGGCCGGCTTCCGCCGGACAATCCGCTGGCGCGGGAACGTCGCCACCATCGGTCGAGGCACCCGGCTACGGCCCGTCATCGACAGCGAAAACGATCGCGCCTGCGCGGCGGGGCTGCAACCGTCGAGCGCCATCGCCCGGGAATAAGCCCGCGTCGGGCCGTTTGAAGAAGGTGGTGTCGTCCGGGCTCCGCCGGGATGGCGCTCGCCGGGGGTCGGCGGCGCTTGACTTGGATCTCGCCCGGCAAAATCATGGCGTCTGGTGAGCTCGCCTCCTCCCGTACTCGCAGCGGGCACGCTCCTCCACGACACGTACGAGGTCGTCCGCCGCGTCGGGTCCGGGGGAATGGGCGAGGTCTATGAAGCCCGTCATGCGCGGCTGCCCGGCCGCTTCGCCATCAAGGTGCTGGCCGCGCGCGTGGGCGCCGGCTCGCCCGAGTTCCGCCGTTTCCGTCGCGAAGCCGAGATCGCCTCCACCCTGCGGCACCCCAACCTCGTGCAGGTGGTGGACTTCAACCTCATGCGCGACGGGTCCCCTTACCTGGTGATGGAGTTCCTGGAGGGCGCCGACCTGGGGCACGAGATCCAGCGGTTCGGCCGCCTGTCGCCCGTGCGCACCGCCAGCATCGTCGGCCAGGTGGCGGCCGGGCTGGCGCAGGCCCACACCGCCGGCGTGGTGCACCGGGACCTCAAGCCACAGAACGTCTTCCTGGTCCCCTTCCGCGGCCGCGGCGGCGACTTCGTCAAGGTGCTGGACTTCGGCATCTCGAAGGTGAAGACCGCCTCGACGGTGACCACCGAACCGGCGCTGATGGGCACGCCCCAGTACATGTCGCCCGAACAGGCCCACGGCCGCACCCATGACGTCGACGCCTCCACCGACCAGTTCGCGCTGGCGGCGATGTCCTGGGAGATGTTGTGCGGCCACCCGCCCTTCTCCGGCGACAGCGTGCCGTCGATCTTGTACGAGATCGCCAACAAGGAGCCCCCGCCCCTGGGACGCCCCTTCCTGGACCCCGACGTCGAGGTGGTCCTGCGGCGCGGCCTGTCCAAGCCCAAGCAGGATCGCTACCCGTCGATCCTCGAGTTCTCGGACGCGCTGGACCGCGCCCTGCTGTCCAGCGGCCCCCGCGACGCCGTCATGCGCGCCCCGCGCCCGCCGATGACCACGCCCGCGCCGACCAGGACCTACGGGGTGGTGGCCTCGCAGGACTCCGGCACCCTGAAGCCGGCCGTCTCCACCATCCGCCGCAAGCTGACCGCCACCCCCGCCCGGCGCGTGGCCCTGATCGCCGCCTCGGCGCTGTCGCTGGGCACCGCCGCCGCGCTGATCACGCGCGCCACCCGCCGCCTGGCGGTCTCCATCGACGGCCCACCCCCGCCCCAGCCCGCCCGCGTCCAGAACAACCCCCTGCTGCGCCCACCGCTACCCCCCCCCCCCGCGCCCCTCCACGTCGCCAAACCCCAACCCCGCCGCGCC
>JBKPRZ010000400.1:0-30887 GCA_046734815.1 Myxococcota bacterium
GGCGCCACCCGCATCGTGCGGCAGGCCTTCGATCTCCCCCTGCCGGCTTCCTTCGTGTCGCGGCCCGAGCCGGTCTCCTTTCTCACCTCGGCCGGGGACACCGCCCACGGCTTCTTCTACGCGCCCCGCAACCCCGGGGCCTCCCCCCTGCCGGGCGAGCGCCCCCCGCTGCTGGTCTTCGTGCACGGCGGTCCCACCGCCGCCACCGCGCCGGTGTTCACCCCCGCGGTGCACTTCTGGACCACGCGCGGCTTCGCCGTGCTGGACGTGAACTACCGGGGCAGCACCGGCTACGGCCGCCGCTACCGCGATCGCCTGGCCGGCCAGTGGGGCGTCTACGACGTCGACGACTGTCTGGCGGGCGCGGCCGCCCTGGGGCAGGCCGGCCGCATCGACCCGGCCCGGGTGGCCATCCGCGGCGGCAGCGCCGGCGGCTACACCGTGCTGGCCGCCCTGGTGCGCGGCGATCGGCTGCGCGCCGGCGCCAGCCACTACGGCATCAGCGATCTCTTCGCCCTGGCCCGCGACACCCACAAGTTCGAATCGCGCTATTGCGAGGCGCTGATCGGGCCACTGGCCGAGCGCCCCGATCTGTACCGCGAGCGCTCACCCATCGCGCACGCCGATCGGCTGCAGCGTCCGGTGATCTTCTTCCAGGGCCTGGACGACAAGGTGGTGCCGCCCGACCAGACCGAACGCCTGGTGCAAGCGCTGCGCGACAAGGGTCTGGCCACCGAATATCACGCCTTCGCCGGCGAGCAGCACGGCTTTCGCCGCGCCGACACCCTCCGCCAGGTGCTGGAGGCCGAGCTGGCCTTCTACCAGCGCGTCCTGCTGTAGCCGCGTAGGAACGCAGGCGGCTTGCCGCCGGAGTTCCATCGTGGGAGGTCTGGAACCCTTCGAGGGTTCCAGGTCAGCGCCGCCCGGGTCAGCCGGCCTGGATCGCGTCCCGGCAGTGGTAGCGCACGCACTCGAGCAGCAGCTCGAGGTCGATCGGCTTGTGCACCACCCCCACCGTCTCGGCGACGACGGTGTCGGCCAGCTCCGGGTAGGCGGAGATCACCACCACCGGTGGATCGCGCAGCACCGCGTTCCCCTTGCGCGCCTCCAGGAACTCGGGCGCGTTCAGGCGCGGCATCATGTAGTCGAGCAGGATGAGGTCCGGCCGCTGGGTGGCCGACTCCAGGGCGCATCTGCCGTCGGCGAATGACTCGACCGAGAAACCTTCGCGCTGCAGGACCCAGGACACCATCGTCCGAATGTCCTGGTCGTCATCGATCACAGCTATGCGACAGGGTCCGTTGCTGGATGGTCTGATCACGGGTCCTCT
Source organism: Myxococcota bacterium (assembly GCA_046734815.1). Classification (GTDB taxonomy): domain Bacteria; phylum Myxococcota_A; class Polyangia; order Fen-1088; family Fen-1088; genus CAVYGB01. The sequence continues at coordinate 1,331 of JBKPRZ010000400.1, forward strand.
CTCGGTTCGCATCGCGACCGCCCCGGAACGCGTTGCCGGCATTTTCGCGAGCCCTCTCCGACGGTCAACGCTTTTCACGCCTGCGCACCGCCGTCGCAGACGAATCCAGGGCCGACACTCAGCCGTCGGTGTGGGTCCTGGGACGAAGGTCCCCGATGAAGGAGGCGCACCAGAACCGCACCCGGCGCGTTCGCTGGCGAGCGGCGCGCCTCGCTACCGTTGGCGCGGAAGCTCGACCCGGAACAGAGAGCCGGCTCCCGGCTCGCTCTCGACCGAAACTTTTCCGCGCAGGCCGTCGACGATCGTGCGAACGATATGCAGGCCCAGACCCAGTCCGCCGTAGTGTCGGATGGACACTCCGCGCGCGAAGGGATGGAAGATGCGCTGCTGGATGTCCCTGGCGATGCCTATGCCGTGATCACGCACCGTCAACACCGCGCGCCGCTCGTCGGCAGTCAGGCGGAGCTCGACGGGCTTGCCCGCCCCGAACTTGATCGCGTTGGACAGCAGGTTGGTGACCACCTGGTCCAGGCGCAGACGGTCCCAGGTCCCCACCACCGGCCCCTGCAGTTGCAGGTCCAGCTTCGAGCCCGAGCGCTCGACATCGATCTGGTGGCGCCCCACCACCTCGCGCACCAGATCGGCCAGGTCCATCGCTTCCAGGTCCAGGTTCAAGGTGCCGGTCTGGATGCGGGCCAGGTCCAGCAGCTTGTCGACGAAGTCGGCCAGACGCCGCTGGCTGCGGTCGATGATGTCCAGCGACTGGTTGATGGCGTCGGCCGGCAGCGGCCCGGCCCGCAGGCTCTGCACCGCCAGCCTCATGGAGGTGATGGGTCCGCGGATCTCGTGGGCGGCGATGGACAGGAACTCGTCGCGCAGGCGGACCGCCTCCTGCGCGCGCTCGAGCAGCTGCTGCCGTTCGGTGACGTCGCGGAAGCTGATCACCCGCCCGATGACCTCGTTGCCCACCCGTTGCGGCCGCGAGAAGCGCTCGACCGTGCGGCCGTCCTTGAACCGCAACACCAGGAAATATTCGCCCTCGGGGTTGATGGTGTTGTAGCGGACGTTCTCCATGAACGCGTCGGGATCCGTCAGCTGGGGCAGGACGAACTCGATCAGCCGGAGGTTGTCGCTGGTCCGGGCGACCTCCGCGGGGATATGCCACAGCTGCAGGAAACGCTGGTTGTAGGTGACCAGCTTGCCGTCGCGTTCGATCACCAGGATGGCGTCGGCGGTCGCTTCCAGGGTGGCTCGCAAGAGCGAGTCCGAGTTCCACAGACTGGCCGCGGGCGCAGCGGTGTCCGGGGAGGGGGCGTCGCTGGCGTCCCCCGGAGCGGACGGTCGTGGCATGGGAGGTTCACCCACCGCGGGGCAAACGTACCATGTGTGCCGCCGAAATCGGCATCCGGGAGACCCGCCAACCGCCCCCTGGGTTAAGATCGGCCCGCCATGCCGATTCCCGACGAGATCGTCGGCCTGCTCCGCTCCCGGATCACCTTCAAGTGGCCCGACGGCCACGAGACCGTCTATGGCGCGCGGGACCTGCGCCTTGCCTGTCGTTGCGCCAGCTGCGTGGAAGAAACCTCAGGAAAACCGTTGCTGGATCCGAACAAGGTACCGGAGAGCATCCGCGCCAAGCGGATCGAGCTGGTTGGCCAGTACGGTGTCTCCATCGAATGGAGCGACGGGCACAGCACCGGCATCTACAGCTTCCGCGACCTGCGCGCCCGCTGTCCCTGCCCCACCTGCAGCGCCGCCCGCACCGCCCCTTGACTACCTGCCATCAGGGCGCAGGCCCGGAGGTAGAACATGCGCCCGGGTTCATCGTTGGCTAGACTCCATGAGTGGAAGACGCTAGCGGGCCATTGGCGTTGCGGGGACCGGGGGAGCCGGTAGCGAACACGACACCGCAGGAAAAACCGGTGCCGATCGAGGGGGGCGCGCTCGAGCCGGTCGAGCGCGGCTGGTTGCTCCGGCGGGTGGAGCGGACGCGTCCCTGGCAGCTGCTGCCGCCGGGCACGCGCGGCACCCTGGTGGGCGCCTCGATGTTCTCGCTGCTGGGAATGGCCTCCGGGCTGCTGACCGCCAGCCACTACCCCGAGCTGCTGGTCTGGTTGTACGTGTCCTCCGTGTTGCCGATGCTTTGCGCGCCGGTGATCGCGGAGAAACGTCTGCGAAGGCTGGCGGCGCGACGGCCGTTCACACGTTCGCTGGCCGAGCGCCGCCGCGGCGACGTGGTCAAGGTGCGCGGGCGGGTGCGCGAAGGTGCGACGTTCGAGACCGCGGGCCTGCGCCGCCCCGCGGTGCTTGCCTGTTACGCGGGCACAGTGACCTACGTGACCGGTCACATCACCGATGGCCTGGAACGACCGTGGCACGAAACGCGTGGGTTCGATTTCGCGGTCGATCTGGCCAACGGCGAGGCGCTCACCGTGCGCCTGCGCGGAGCTTATTTTCTGCCTCAACCGCCCGAAACAAGGCCGCTGTTCTGGGGTCGCAACATGCAGACCTTGCCCAGCCCGCTGCGCCGGCGGGCCAGCGCCGACGGCCGGGGCGCCATGACCGAGGTCATCTTCGGCGAGACCCATCTCGCACCGGGCGACGACGTCGAGGTGGTGGGCATACTGGATCACGAGGTAAGTCCAGAAGCCACAGCTGCGGGGCGTGGTGCCCGTCTGCACCCGGTGCTGCGCGCCGGGTCGCTCACACCGTTGCTTGTGCGCCGCTGCAGTGACGAACATGGGGACTGACACGAGCAAAAGCCCGAAGTGCGACAATAAAAGCGACAACCATCAACTGATACGTGGATTACCCTCTTTGCCGCCGCTACCGACGCGTGGCATTCTCTTGAATTAGAATGTCCGAGCAGCACAAAGCCCCCTATCGGCGCGCTCCGCAGGATGTTCCGGACGATGGCCCCGCGGTTCCGATGGGTCGGGTCATCCCCCACGGTGCCGGCCTGCGGGCGGGAGATCTGAGCGAAGTGGAGCTGGACCGCGATCTCGAGGCTGCGCGCGAGCTGGCTGAGGCCCGCCGCACGTTGATGTCCGAGATCGGAAAACGGATCGTCGGCCAGACCGACGTGGTGGATCACCTGCTGATCGCACTGTTCGCGCGCGGGCACTGCCTGTTCGTGGGCGTGCCCGGCCTGGCCAAGACCCTGCTGATCCAGACCCTTGCCGACGTGCTCGATCTGTCGTTCGGGCGCATCCAGTTCACGCCCGACCTCATGCCTTCCGACATCACCGGCTCGGACGTGCTGGAGGAAGATCGGGCCACCGGCCGTCGGGTGTTCCGCTTCGTGCGCGGGCCGCTGTTCGCCAACGTGATCCTCGCTGACGAGGTGAACCGCACGCCCCCCAAGACCCAGGCGGCGCTGCTGCAGTCGATGCAGGAATACCGGATCTCCGCCGGCGGGACCACCTACGAGCTGCCGCTGCCCTTCCTGGTGTTCGCCACCCAGAACCCGATCGAGCAGGAGGGCACCTACCCGCTGCCCGAGGCGCAGCTGGACCGCTTCATGTTCCAGGTCGACGTCGGCTACCCGTCGGAAGACGAGGAGGTCCGCATCGTCAGCCAGACCACCGCCGCCTACCGGCCCGCCCTGCGCAAGGTGCTGTCGCCCGACCGGATCATCGAGCTGCAGGACCTGGTGCTGCGGGTGCCGATCGCCGACCACGTGCTTCGCTACGCGGTGTCGCTGTGCCGGGCCACCCGTCCGGGACCGCGCGCCGGCGTGGCGGTGGCGCCGGGTGATTTTTCCAACCTGGATCTCGTGCGCAAATACGTCTCCTGGGGCGCGGGCCCGCGGGCCTCGCAGTACCTGGTGCTGGCGGCCAAGGCGCGGGCGGTGCTGTCGGGCCGCTACGCCGTCGCCCTCGAAGACGTCAAGGCGCTGGCTCTGCCGGTGCTCACCCACCGGGTGGTGCCCAACTTCCACGCCGAGGCCGACGGCGTCACCGCGCGGACCATCGTCAGCCACGTGACCGAGTCGATCCCGTCGGGCTGAGTCCGGTGGCCGCCGAGGCACCTCCCTTGCCTGCCGGCGCGCAGGCGCTCGATCCGGTGGCGCTGGCCAACCTGGCCACCCTTTCGCTGCGTGCGCGCGTGATCGTCGAGGGCGCCTTCTCCGGCATGCACCACAACCTGCACGCCGGCACCTCGATGGAGTTCACCGAGCACAAGGAGTACGCGCCCGGCGACGAGATCCGGCGCATCGACTGGAAGGCGGTGGGGCGGGTCGACCGCTACTACATCAAGCGCTTCGAGGACGAGACCGAGATGCGCACCTTCCTGGTGGTCGACGCCTCGGGCTCGATGGGCTACACGCGCACCGGCGTCTCCAAGCTGACCTACGCCGGCTACCTGGCCAGCGCCCTGGCTTACCTCACCGGCCAGCAAGGTGATCCCTCCGGCCTGCTGCTGTTCGACGAGCAGACCCGCCACTACCTGCCCCCCAGCACCCGTTCCGGACAGGTGCGCGAGATCTTCCGCCTGCTCGAGACCGCCTCGGCCGGCGGCCGTACCCAGGCCGAACGGGTGTTCGGGCAGGTCGGCGAGCTGGCCGACAAGCGCAGCCTGGTGATCATCTTTTCCGACCTGCTCGACGCCGAGGAGGGCGGCCCCCCCTCCTCGCCCGACCGCCCCGGCGCGCGCGGGCCGGTGGCCGAGCGGCTGGCCAACCTGGCCGCCCGGGGCCACGATGTGGTGGTGTTCCACCTGCTGGACCGGGACGAGGTCGAGCTGCCCTTCGAGGACCTGATGTTCTTCCAGGGCATCGAGCCGGGCGACAGCCGCACCCTGCTGGCCGAGGCCAGCGAGCTGCGCGAGGCCTTCCGGGCCGAGTCGCTGGCCTTCCGCGAGCGCTGGCGCCGGGCCTGCCTGGAGATCGGGGTCGAATACCGCTTCGTCCCCACCGACGCCGCTCCGGCCGAGGTGCTGCGCGGGTTCCTCAGCGGGCGCCGCCGGGCGCGCAGGTGACGCCGTGGGATTCCTGGCCCCTTCCATCCTGCTCGGGCTGATCGCGGCCGCCCTTCCCTGGCTGGTGCACCTCATCGGCAAGCGCCGGGCCACCCCGGTGCGCTTCGCGGCCATGCAGCTCCTGATGGCGGCCGAGCGCCGGGTGGCGGCCCGCCGCCGGCTGCGCGAGATCCTGCTGCTGGTGGCCCGCACCGGCATCGCCGCCGCCCTGCCGCTGATCTTCGCCCGCCCCTTCGCCGAGAAGATCTCCGACATCCCCGAGGAGAGCCTCACCGCCGAGAGCGCCGTCATCGTGCTGGACGACTCGGCCAGCATGCGCCGCCTGGCCGACGGCACGCCCCTGTTCGAGCGGGCCAAGGACCGGGCCCGCCGCCTGCTGCAGGAGCTGCCCAAGGAGGCCGAGGTGGCCCTGCTGCTCGCCTCGGAGGGCAGCGAGCCTCGGGTGGGGGAGCTTACGGTGGAACGCACCCGCCTGCTGCAGGCCCTGGACCGCTGCGTGGCCTCGGCCCGGGCCGCCGACTACCCGCAAGCGCTGCGCCGGGCCGCCCTGCTGCTGACCACCTCGCGCCGGGCCGAGCGCCGGGTCTTCGTGATCACCGACCTGCAGGCCGCCGGCTGGGGTGAGGAGGGGGCCCAGCGCCGCGAGGGCGACCCCGATCTGTCGCTGATCGACGTGGCCCAGGATTTTCCCTGGAACAACCGGGCGGTGGTGCGGGTGACCGCCCAGCCGGCGGTGGATCTGGGCACCGGCGCGGTCTCGGTGGAAGCGGAGGTGGCCGACTACGCCGCCCATCCCGCCGGCAACGTCGGCCTCAGCCTGCGCATCGACGGCGCGGTGGTGGCCAAGGGCTTCGTCTCCTTCACCGCGCCGGGACGCCAGAAGAAGACCTTCATCCACACCATCGCCGGCGCGGCCGGCTCGCACGACGTCGAGGTGACAATCGACGACAAGGACGATCTTCCGCTCGACGATCGCCGCTGGGCCCGGCTCGAGCTGTCGCGCGCGCTGCGCGTGCTGATCGTCAACGGCGACGCCCGCACGGTCCTGCGCGAGGACGAGGCCTATTTCCTCGAGACCGCGCTCAAGTCCAGCGACCGCACCACCTCGGTCGTCACCGCCCTGCCCGACGACGTCTCCCCCGCCTCGCTCGACAGCTACAACGTCGTCTTCCTGGCCAACGTGGCCGAGCCCAGCGCCCCGCTGGCCGACGCCCTCACCCGCTACGTCCAGCGCGGGGGCGGACTTTTTCTATCGGTCGGCTCCAAGGTCAACATCCCGATGTGGAACGAGCGCCTGGGCACCCTGCTGCCCCAGCCGCTCAGCGTGTCGCGCACGGCAGCCGCCCTGCCCGGACAGGTGGTGGGCGAGACCATCGACGACCGCCCGCCCTCGCGCCTGGCCCCGCTGGACCGCCGCCACCCGCTGCTGTCGGCGTTCCCCGCGCGCGGCGAGGGGCTGGCCTCGGCCCGCTTCTTCAAGTTCCTGCTGCTGGAACCGGTGGCGGACGCCAGCCAGACAGCGGTGATCCTGCGCTACGACACCGGGGCGCCGGCGCTGGTGGAGAAGAACATCGGCAAGGGCCGGGTGATGTTGCTGAGCACCACCATCGATCGCGAATGGACCGACCTGCCCATCCGGTCCGGGTTCCTGCCGCTGGTGCAGGAGTCGGCTCGCCGCCTGGCCGGCGCCTCCGAGCACGGCGGCACCTCGATGTTGATGGTGGGCCAGCGCCGCGAGATCGCCCTGGCCCCCGACGAGCGCCGGCTGGAGATCACCAAGCCCGACGGCACCGTCTGGGTGGCCAGCAAGGACCGGGGCGGCGGCAGCCGCACCGCCGTGTTCACCGAGACCGACGAGCCGGGCGCCTACCACGTCCGCACCGCCGGCGCCGACGGCCTGCTGGGTGACCGCCCCGTCGACGGCTTCGTGGTCAACATCGAGCCGCGCGAATCCAACCCCGATCGCCTGGCTCCCGATCGACGGCCCGACCGCAAGCCCGCCGCCGCCCCGGCCGGTCCGCCGCCCAAGCGCCGGGTCGAGCTGTGGCACGGCCTGGCCGCCCTGATGATCCTGCTGGTCCTGATCGAATCGATGCTGACCCTGCGCTGGCGCCGCCCGGTGGTGGCGACCGAGCGCTGATCAGTTGGCGGTGAAGACCGGCAGGCCCAGGCGTTCGGCCAGCTCGCGCGGGGTCTCGCCGCGGTTGTTGGCGATGTCGTCCTTGGCCCCGGACTGGCGCAGGATCTGACACGCCTCGAGCCGGTCGCCGGCCGACTGGACCGCCCTCCACAGCGGCGTGGCCCCGTCGGTGTCCTGGATGTTGGGGTCCGCCCCCCGCGCCAGCAGGATGCGGGCGATCTCGGGCAGCCGCTCCTGGGCGGCAAAATGCAGCGGGGTCCAGCCGTCCCGGTCGCGCAGGTTGGGATCGGCCCCCGCCTCCAGCAGCAGCGCCAGCACACCCACGCTGTTGCCCAGCACCGCCGAGAACAGCGGGGTGCGCCCCTCCTCGTCAGGCGCGTCCGGGTCGGCCCCCTCGGCCAGGAGCTCGCGCACCCGCACGAAGTCGCAGAGGAAGGCGGCCTTGACCAGCTCCTGGTTCTTGGCCTCGTCGCCGTGAGTCCGACGCATGACTAGGCCGGCCCCCCGCCGCGCGCCGGGGGGAATCGATAGGGCTCGTCGGAGGGAACGAATTCGGTCTCGGCCCGCGCCGCCGCGGCCCACTTCTGGAACCCCGGCAGGGCGCTGACCGCCTCGGCGTAGGCCTGAGCCACCGGCGGCAGCTTGACCGCGTAGGCCGCGAACCGCTGCACGATCGGGGCGAAGAACGCATCGGCGATGGTAAAGCCCCCGAACAGCAGCGGCCCGCCCGCCCCGAACCGCACCCGGGTGTCCTGCCACATGGCCACCAGGCGATCGATCTCTTTCTGTACGTGCACGCTCCAGCCCGCACCGGGGATGTGCACCTGGAAGTTCATCGGCAGCGACGAACGCAGCAGCTGGAAGCCGGCGTGCATCTCCGCGCACAGCGAGCGGGCCACCGCCCGCGCCTTCGCGTCGGCCGGCCACAGCTGGCGATCGGGGAACCGCTCGGCCAGATACTCGACGATGGCCAGGCTGTCCCAGATCACCAGGTCGCCATCCACCAGCACCGGCACCCGCCGCGACGGCGAGATGCGCGCCACCCGCTCCTTGAAGTCCGGCGCCCCGAAGCTGATCGTCTCCTCCTCGAAGGGAATGTTCGCCTGGGCCATCACCAACCATGGCCGGAACGACCAGCTGGAATAGTTCTTGTTCGCAATCACCAGCTTCATGACCGCCGAATATTAGCGGCCCCCGCCGCCCAGGCCAGCTGATCTCGGGGCGCCGAAGGCTTATTTGCCCTCGTTCTCGTCGGGCGGTGTGCCGTTGTCGGTGCGGGGGGTGGAGTTGGTCTGGCCCAGCTTGTCGTGCAGCGAGCTGCCGGAGATGCCCAGGATCTTGGCGGCCTGCTCCTCCTCGCCGCCGGTGATGGCCAGAGCCCTCCGGATGTAGTCCCGTTCGAACCGCTCCACCGCCCGCGACAGCGAGGGGGGCACGAAGGTGCCGCGCTCCTCGGGATCGCGGATCTCCTCGGGCAGGTGGGGAAGGTCGATCTCGCCGCTGCCCCGGGCCAGGGTCACCGCGTGGTTGATGGCGTTCTCCAGCTCGCGCACGTTGCCGGGGAAGGGGTAATCCAGCAGCGCCGCCCAGGCCGCCGGCGTCAGCCCCAGGCGCGCCTCGCCCGGCCGGGCGTAGCGCTTGGCGAAGTGCTCGACCAGCAGGGGCAGATCCTTGGCCCGCGCCCGCAGCGGCGGCAGCACCACCTCGAACACCCGCAGCCGGTAATACAGGTCCTCGCGGAAGCGGCCCTGCGCGATCAGCTGGCGCAGGTCCCGGTTGGTCGCCGACAGCACGCGCACGTCCACCCGCACGTTGCGGTTGGTGCCCACGGGCTGGAAGGTGCCCTCCTCCAGCACCCGCAGCAGCTTGACCTGCGCCTCCAGCGGCAGGTCGCCCACCTCGTCGAGGAACAGGGTGCCCCGGTCGGCCGCCAGGAAGCGCCCGTTGCGCCGGCGGTCGGCCCCGGTGAAGGCGCCGCGCTCGTGCCCGAACAGCTCGGACTCGATCAGGTTGGTGGGCAGCGCCCCACAGTTGACCGCCACCAGCGGGCCGTCGTGGCGGGCGCTCTGGTCGTGGATGGCCCGGGCCACCAGCTCCTTGCCGGTGCCGCTCTCGCCCAGGATCAGCACCGGCGAGTCGCTGCCGGCGATGACGGTGATGTGCTCGCGCACCCGCACCATCTCGGGCGCGCGGCCCACGATGTTGTCGGGAGAGCCCCCCTTGGTGCCAGCCTCGCGCTCGGCGTTGCGCATCGAGCGGCGCAGCCGGGCGGCGCTCTCGATCCGGGGTAGATGCCCCAGCAGGTTGGCGGCGTCGATCGGTTTGGGCAGGTAGTCCAGCGCCCGCGCGCGGATGGCGGCGATGGCGTCGGGCACGGTGGCGAACCGGGTGATCAAGATGATCTCGGTGTCCGGCGCCGCCCTTCGCAACGTGCGCAGCAAGGTCAGCCCGTCCATGCCCGCGCTGGGGACATCGAACACCACGAGGTCGAACACCTCGTCGCGCATGCGGCTGAACGCTTCATCGCGTTCGTGGGCCAGGGCCACCGTGTGGCCCGCGCCGGTCAACAGATCGTACAAGGCATCGAGGACAGCGCTATCGGCGTCCGCGATCAGGATGGAGAGCATTCGGTATCACTCCCACCCCCTGAGAGAAGAACACGCGTATCGTGCCTATACCGCACGAGCGCGAACGAGGCCAGACAAACTCATGTCCAGCAGAATTCTTTTCGGCGGCGATTGCATCAGGCGCGGGTGACCGGCGAGCCGGGCCCGACGGGCGCGTCCGGTCCACGCCGGAACGACGCTGCCAGCGCCTCGTGCGCCCGCGCCGGCAGCTCGGCCGCCAGCCGCTCGGCTGCTGCCGGAAACGGCACACGCAGCTTCGCCTTGAAGGTCGCCACCCGACCCGCGCCCTCCAGCACCCGGGCGCGCAGCTCGCTGTCGGCCTCGGCGGCCTTCACCAGCGCCTCCCAGGCCGCCTGCTGGCGCTCCACCGGCCCGCGGATGATGAAGTGGTCCACCCCCGCCCGCACACCTTCTCGCACCAGGTCCTCGATGGGCCAGCGGTCGGCCACTGCCTTCATGCCCAGGTCGTCGCTGCACAGGAGCCCGTTCCAGCCCAGCCGCTGTCTCAGCTGGACCCGGGCGATGGCCGGCGACAGCGAGGCCGGCCACTGCGGATCCCAGGCCGGGAACATCACGTGCGAGATCATCAGCGCCTCGGCCTCTGCCTGCACCGCAGCGGCGAACGGCGCCAACTCTACTTCACGCAGCCGTCGCACCGGATGGACCACCACCGGCAGGTGATGATGCGAGTCCAGATCGGTGTCTCCGTGACCGGGGAAATGTTTCCCACATCCGAGCACACCGGTGCTGCGCAGCCCCCGCCAGAAGGCGAGCGCGTGGGTGATCACCGTGGTCACCTCGGTTCCGAACGCGCGCCGCCCGATCACCGGATTGGCCGGATTGGTGTTCACGTCCAGCACCGGCGCGAAGTTCCAGTTTATCCCCAGCAGGGCCAGCTCGTGCCCCAGCGCCCGCCCGACGGCGAAGGTGCGCTCGGGATCGTCGGCCGCCGCCACCGACATCATGTCGGGCCATTCGGTCAGCGGGGCACGCAGCCGCTGGACCGCCCCGCCCTCCTGGTCCACCGCCACCGCCAGCGGGGCCGAGGCCGGCGCCGCCCTCCGCAGGGCCGAGACCAGCTCCGCCACCTGCAGGGGCGCCTCGACGTTCGGCCGGAACAGCACCACGCTGCCCACCTGGGACCGGGCCACCCGTGCCAGCAGCTCGTCGGGAGCGCGGGTCCCCTCGAAACCCACGCACAGCAGCTGTCCACAACTCCCCCGCAATTCGTCCGAGGTCACTTTCACATCATACACCGTTGTGCAATTGACCCCGGGCCGGGGCCGACACCGGTCACCGGGTCTTCCCCCACGCCGTCGGGAAGGGGTTTCCGACGGGGAGCCGGGCTGTTATAAACGTGCCGGTTTCAACCGGGCCAAAAGAGGCCCGTTTCATGCTGAAGGTCAAATCCATCGATCACGTGGCCATCGCCGTCTCCGACCTCGCCCCCGCGGCGGCCGCGCTCGGCCGGCTGTTCGGGCTGTCCACGGGAACGCGCGAGCTGGTGGCCGATCAGAAGACCGAAGTCATGTTCCTGCACCCGGATCAGGACCAGGCGGCGGTCGAGCTTATCTGCCCCTCCGGAAACGTCGGCCTCGAACGTTTCCTCACCCGGCGCGGGCCGGGCCTGCACCATGTCTGCTTCGAGGTGGAGGACCTCGACGCCGCCCTGGCCGACCTGAAGGCCGCCGGCGTGGCTCTCATCGACCAGATCCCCCGCCCGGGCGCCCGCGGCCACCGGGTCGCTTTCCTGCATCCCAGCGCCACGGGGGGCGTCCTGTTCGAGCTCTGTCAGAAGACTTAAGGAGATCCTTTTGAGGCACCGTCTACCAGTCGTCCTGGCCTTCCTGTCCTGCACCCTCCTCGGCGCCTCGGCGGCTCGGGCTCAGTTCGGCGGTCAGCCGGGCGGCATGCCCCCGGGCGGCATGGGCGGTCCCCAGCCGGGCGAGGAGCCCAAGGAAGAGGGTCCCGCCGAGGAGGCCCCCGAGGAGGAGGCCGAGAAGCCCAGCGACACCGAACCGCTGGGCGGCTACCCGGGGCAGGCCCGACGCGTCAGGCAGGTCATCCAGCTGGACGGCTACGCCCGCCTCCGCAGCGACTTCTTCCACAAGCTGCACCTGGATCAGACGTATTTCACCAGCAGCGGTCCCCGCCGCACGCCGCCCTTCCCGACCCCGCTGGAGTGCCCGGCCGACGAGACCAGGTGCAACTCCAAGAACCTGGGCGGGGCCAACCTGCGGCTGCGCCTCGAGCCCACCATCAACGTCACCGACCAGGTGCGGGTGATCGCCCAGATCGACATCCTGGACAACACGTTGATGGGCTCGACCCCCGACTCGCTGGTCAACGCCCGGCGGCCAGGCGACCGGACCAACCGCGCTCCCTTCGGGTCGCTCTACACCACCCAGGACCCACCCGAGGTGGGCATCAACAACCTGGTCACCAGCGTGCGGGCCAAGCGGGCCTGGGGCGAGGTGGACAGCGAGTTCGGCAGCCTCCGCTTCGGCCGCATGCCCTGGCACTTCGGCCGGGGCATCGCCTTCAACAACGGCTCCTGCATGGACTGCGACGGAGGCACCACCGTGGACCGCGTGCTGGCGCTGACCCAGCTTTACGGCCACCAGGTGGCCGCCTCCTGGGACTTCGGCCCCCAGGGCGAGCACATCGGGCTCATCGACCTCGGCACCCACGACCCCAACGGCCCCCCGCTGGATCTGTCCCAGAAGGACGATGTCCTGCAGCTCATGCTGTCGGTGCTCCGCCTGGACGACGACCGCCGGTTCGCCGAGCGCGCCCTGCAGGGCGAGCTGATGTTCAACTACGGCGGTCAGCTGGTCTTCCGCAAGCAGGGCAGCGAGCTTTACGACTTCAGCGACGAGCGTGTCCGCAACGCCATCACCCCGCTGACCCGCGAGGACATCACGACGGCGCTGAACGTGAAGGTCGACGCGCTGGTGTTCTTGCCCAGCCTGTGGATGAAGCTGGCCTGGAAGGCGCTGACCGTCGAGGCGGAGACCTCGGCGGTGCTGGGCCGGGTCGGCGACGCCGGCCCCCTGGTCTCGGACCCGGACAAGCGCCTGACCTTGCGCTCGCTGGGCTGGGTGGTGGCCACCGAGCTGCGCCTTTACAAGAACGCCTTCTTCCTGGGCTTCGAGACCGGCGGCGCCACCGGCGACCAGGCCGAGAACCCCAACACCTACCTGAACTACCGCTGGAAGTTCGTGCCCCAGCCCCCGGGCGACCACCTGATGGCCGACTACAAGTTCTCGCCCGAGTACCACATCGACGAGATCCTGTTCCGGCGGATCATCGGCACCGTCACCAACGCCGCCTACGTGAAGCCGGCCATGACCTACTGGCTGGACCTGGCCGAGCGGCGGCAGGTGGGCCTCTCGGCCGCCTTCATCTACAGCGCCGCGATCCAGCCCGTCTCCACCCCTGGCAACGCCTACTCGTACGGGGTGGAGATGAACCTGGGCCTGACCTACCGCAACCCCGCCGACGGCTTCTACGGCGGCGTGACCTGGGCGGTGCTGTGGCCCATGAGCGCCCTCAACCGCCCGCTGGGCATGGCGGTCAGCGGCCAGACCCTCTGGCCCATGATGCAGGACGCCACCTCGTCCCAGGCCCTCCGCGCCTTCCTGGGCATCAAGTTCTGACCGGGCCCCCGAACGGGCATCCCGCTTCTCTCCCCCTTCCGGTCATTCGCCTCTTGTCGCCCCGGGAAGCCATTCGTCTCTGATCCCCCCGGGAAGGCATTCGCCTCTGATGCCCCCGGGAAGCTGTCCGCCGCCCCTCCGCGATCGTTCGCCCTCGCCCCGCGCCAGCGGGGAGAGGGAGGGGTGAGGGGCCGCCGCTACTTCTTCTTGGGGGCCTGCGGGCTCTTCGCCGCCTCGGCGCCCAGCGCATCCTCCAGCGACTTGACCCGCTCCTCGACGTCCTTGCGTGAGGCGGCGTCCGCGCCGGTGCCGTACTTGAGGTAGTTGCGGAAGGCCTCCAGCGCCTCTTCGGGGTGCTTGTTCTGGGACTGCAGCACGCCCAGGTCGTAATAGGCGTCGGCCAGCTTCGGGTCGTGGCTGACGGCGGCCTGGTATTCGGCGATCGCCTCCTCGGTCCGCCGCTGCCGGCGGTACACCACCGCCAGGCTGAAGTGGTAACCGGCGTTGGCGGGGTCGATCTCCAGCGCCTTCTGGAAGGCGGTGATGGCCCGCTCTTTCTCGTCGGTCCGCGACAGCGCCACCCCCAGGTTGTTCCAGGCCACCGCCTCCTTGGGCTTGAGCTCGGTCGCCTTGCGCAGATGGGTCACCGCCCGGGGCAGGTCCCCCTTCTGCCGGTAGGCGGTCCCCAGCGACACCAGAGTGTCGTAGTCGTCGGGTTTGATGGCCAGCGCCGCTTCCAGCATCTTGATGCCGTCGTCGACCCGCCTCTGACGCAGGTAGATCGAACCGAGGTTCGACCGGGCGGCGGCGTCCTGGGGCTGCAGCTGCACCGTGCGCTCCAGGGCGGTGGCGGCCCGGGCGTAGTCACCCTGGGCCCGCCAGAGGTTGCCCAGGGTGAAATAGGCCGCCCCGTAGTCAGACCGCAGCTGGACCGCCTTCTCCGCCTCGGCGATGGCCTCCGGGATCTTCCCCTGGCGCTTGAGCTGCAGCGCCATGTTGTAGTGGACGGCCGCATCGTCGGCCCGCGCCGCGGGCGACAGCAGCCCGACCAGCGATCCGAACGTGAAAGCCCAGACCGCTGCCCGCGTCTCTCTGCTCATCTTGGGATGAGCATAACACCCGGCCGGGTTCGGGACCCTCTCAGGGTCCCGCTCTAATGTGGCGCGGGTGCCGGTTCGCCTGGTGGTAACTGGGCGCCGGTGGAATGCCGCGTGTGGTGCATCGGTGGCAACGGCCCCTCGTTGGGCAAGCTGACGGGCAGACGGGTGGCCAGGTCGCCGAATACACCCAGGATCAACACCGCCACGAACAGCAGGGAGACGACGAAGACCAGCCGGTTCACCCCGCCCTCGTCGTAAAGGTGCATGAAGAACAGCACCACCAGGGTGGCCTTGGTGACGGCGATGAGCATCGCGATGAAGATGTTGGCCCGGCCCAGGTCCATCTTCCCGGTCACCACCGTCAAGATCGTGAACCCCAGCAGCGCCAGCCACACGTAGATGTAGCGCATGATGCCGTGGGGAGACGAGGAACCCTTCTTCTGCTTGTCGTGCTGATCCACGGGGGGTCCTTCAGATGAGGTAAAGGAGCGGAAAGAGGAAGATCCAGACCAGGTCCACGAGGTGCCAGTACAGGGCCCCCAGCTCCACCGGCACGTAGTGCTCGGAGCTGTATTTGCCCTTGCGCACCCGCCACAGCACCCAGGCCAGCACGCTCATGCCGACGATGACGTGGAAGGCGTGCAGGCCGGTGGCCAGGAAGTAGACCGCGAAGAAGATGTTGATGCCGGGCTCGCGGATCTCGTGGAACGAATACCAGCGCCCGGGCAGCTGCCCCTCGTGGAACTTGTGGCGGTATTCGAAATATTTGACCACCAGGAAGATCAGGGCGCAGACGATGGTGAAGATCAGCAGCCTCTCGCCGCGCTTGATCTGGTCGTGTTTGACGGCGTGGTAGGCCCAGGCGACCGTGAAGCTGCTGGTGATCAGCACCACCGTGTTCAGGGTGCCCAGCGGGATGCTCAGGCAGCTCGACCCGGCATCGAAGGCGCCCGGGTACAGCCAGCGATAGACGGTGTAGCCGAGGAACAGGCCGGCGAACAGCAACACCTCGGTGCCGAGGAACAGCCACATCCCCAGGCGGACGGCGTGGTTCTGGACGTGGATGTTGTCGAAGTGGTGGGCCAGGTACCAGGGGTGCTCCTCGTGCCCCCCGGCGGCGGCGGTGGCTTTGGGTCCGCTCATGGCCGTGCGGTCTCCTGGGACAAGGACGTCGGCGCCTCAGACCACCACATGTTCGACCTTTTCACCCTTCTTCTGGTACGTGTAGGCGTCCTCGTCGACCACGGGCGTCTCGATGAAGTTGTGCTTGGGCGGAGGCGAGCTGGTCTTCCACTCCAGGCCGCTGGCGCCCCAGGGGTTGTCGCCGGCGATGGCCCCGTTGCGGAGGGCGTAGGCCAGGTTGACCAGGATGATGATGAAGCCCAGCGCCTGCAGGGTGGCGCCAGCGGTGGAGGCCACGTTCAGGATCCAGTATTCGTTGTCGTACATGAAGTAGCGCCGGGGCTGCCCGGCGTTACCCAGCAAGAACTGCGGAATGAAGGTGGCGTTGAAGCCGAAGACGATGAAGGCCGCCGCGGTGATGCCCCAGCCCTCGTGGTACATGCGCCCGAACATCTTGGGCAGCCAGTAGTGCACCGCCGCCAGGAAGCCGGTGACCACCGCCGCCACCATGATGAAGTGGAAGTGAGCGACCACGAAGTAGGTGTCGTGCCAGTGCACGTCCAGCGACACCGTCGCCACCGCGATGCCGGTCATTCCGCCGAACACCACGAAATACAGGAACCCGCACAGGTAGATGAACGGGGTCCGCACCATGATCGATCCCTTGTACATGGTGCCGATCCAGTTGAAGACCTTGATGGCGGTGAACACCCCCACCAGCATCGAGATGATGGCGAAGGCGCCGCTGTCGAAGGTGGACTGCCCGGAGACGAACATGTGGTGGCCCCAGGCGAAGAACCCGACGAAGGCGATGCCCAGCGACGAGTAGGCCACCATGTTGTAGCCGAACACGTTCTTGCGCGAATACGTCGCCACGATCTCGCTCATCACCGCGAACGACGGCAACACCATGATGTAGACGGCCGGGTGCGAGTAGAACCAGAACAGGTGCTGGAACAGCACCGGGTCACCGCCCCGGGTGGGGTCGAAGAAGCCGAAGCCGAACACCCGCTCGATGCCCACCAGCAAGGTGGTCAGGCCGATGACCGGGGTGGCCAGCACCTGGATGATGCTGGTGGCGTAGATGCCCCACACGAACAGCGGCATCCGCATCCACGACATGCCGGGCGCGCGCAGGGTGTGCACGGTGACGATGAAGTTCAGCCCGGTGAGGATCGAGGAGAACCCGAGAATGAACACGCCCAGCAGCGCGGGGAACAGGGTGGCCGGCGTGCTGAGGCTGTAAGGCGCGTAGAACGTCCAGCCCGAGTCGATGCCGCCCGAGGCGATGGCCCAGATGGCCAGAGCCGCGCCGGTGGCGTACACGTATACCGACAGCAGGTTCAGCCGCGGGAAAGCCACGTCTTTCGCCCCCAGCATCAGCGGCAGGCAGAAGTTGCCGAAGATGCCCGGGATGGCCGGGATCATGAACAGGAAGATCATGACGATCCCGTGCAGGGTGAACGCCCGGTTGTAGGCGTTCGCATTCATGATGGTGGGTCCGGGCGACAGGTGCTCGAACCGCACCAGCATGGCGAAGAACCCACCCAGCAACAGGGCGGCGGTGGTGAGCACCAGGTACATGAGCGCGATGCGCTTGTGGTCGAGGGTGAACAACCACGACCGGACGCCGCGGTCGGCGTTGAGGTAGCTCACCTCGGGCAGCACCGGCTCGGCGATTTCAGCGACGCTGGACTGGGCCATAAACGGGTTCCTTCGCGGGGAGGTTCTCCAGAGACTCGCTCCGGAGCGATTTGATGAACTCGACCAGGGCGGCCGTCTCCGGCGCCGACAGCTGGCCGCGGAAGCTGGGCATCACCTGGGCGTAGCCCTTCACCATCTTGATGTACGGCTCCATCATCGACTCGGTCAGGTAGCCCTCGTCGGCGATGATGGTGTCGCCGTTCTGCAAGGTCTCCTTGCGGCGGTACAGGTCGACCCAGGTGGGTCCGATGTGGGGCTGGCCGTCGATGGTGTGGCACTTGAGACAGCCATGCGCCGCCGCCAGCCGCCGTCCGTGCGAGACCAGGTCGCCCCGGAATGACTCCTCGCCGAACTCGGCCCCGCCGCTGGTGTCGACCCGTTCGGCCAGACCCTGGCGCCGCTGCGCCAGCCACACGTCGTAGTCCGCGGGCTCCATCACCACCACCTCGCCCACCATGCGCGAGTGCCAGGTGCCGCAATATTCGGTGCAGTAGATCCGGTAACGGCCGGCCTTGGTGGCCTCGAACCAGGTCTCGGTGTAACGGCCGGGGATCACGTCTTGCTTGATGCGGAACTGGGGGACGTAGAAGGAATGGATCACGTCCCGGCTGGTCATCAGCAGCCGCACCGGCCGACGCGCGGGCACGGTCAAGGTCGCGTTGGCGTTGGGGCCGTCCGGCAGAGCGAAGTGCCACATCCATTTCTTCGCCGTCACGTACACGTCCATCGCCCCCTTGGGCGTGTTCGTGTACCAGATGTAGTCCTTGAAGCCGACGTACACCCATACGAGGAAGAAGAACAGCGGGATGGCGATGACGATGGTCTCGAAACGGACGCTGGGGACCACCTTCGGCGTCGAGGCGTTCTTCACCCGCTCGCGGTAGCGGAAGAAGAAATACACCGAGGCCAGCCCCACCCCCACCGAGGAGACCATGGTGACGATGAAGACGAAGTAGTGCAGCCGATCGATGCGGACCGCGAAGGTGGAGGCCTGTTCCGGCAGGAACAGGAGGTGCCGCATGATCTGGTTGAGGCCTTCAATCCACTCGTTCATGCCGGCCTCCTGCGCCGATTGAGCCACTCACGGCGCCAGAGAATGGCGAGCAGGGTGGCCAGCGCGGCCGCCGACAGCAGCGCCCCGATGCGGACGAAACCGAACGCGTACGGCGTGTAAGCTTGGGTCATGGGGTCGTACTTGAAGCAGGTGAGCAACACCCGGTCGAGGGTGGTGCCCACCCGGCCACCGCTGGCCTCGACCAGAGAAAAGCGCAGGTCGCGCGGCTTGAAATCCACCCCGTACAGGTAGCGGGAGATCTTCCCGCCCGGGGTCAACACCAGCGCCACCGCCGCGTGCGCGAACTGTCGCGACTTGGGGTCGTATTTGTAGCGGAAGCCCACCGACTCGGCCAGACGCTCGACGTCCTTCTCCTGCCCCGGGGCCGGCAGCAGGAAGGGCCAGCGTCCGTCGTCAGGCATGTTGCCATCGGTCTTGTCGGTCAAGGCGCGCAGCAGCCGGCGCTGGTTGGTCAGCGCGGTCTTGGGGTCGTCCTGGGGGTCGATGCTCACCGCCAGCCCCTGGAAGTCCCGGCCCGGCATCATCCCGGCGGACTTCAGCCCCTTGGCCAGGCCCTCGTGGACCAGGTTGCACAGCAGCGGGCAGCGGTAATACCCCAGGGTCAGCAGCACCGGCTGACGCGAGGCCAGCAGGTCGTCCAGCGCGACCTTCTTGCCGTGGCCGTCCAGGAAGGTCAGGCCGGCGGGCACGCGCTGGCCCAGGTTCTCGATGATGTTGATGTCGGAGTCGGAGAAGCGGCCCTGGCCCGCCGCCACGTTGGCGATGGGGCCGCGGTTGCGGAAGTAGGCCGAGGCCCTGCCCGGCCCCACCACCGTGGCCAGCACGGCCAGACCGCCCAGAGCGAGCGTCCGCGACCTCACCGAACTCCTCCTCCGCCGCCGCGGCTCGGGTTCTGCCGCAGCAGCTCCTTCATCGCCTCCTCGACCGGGATGTGGATGATGCCCTTGCTCCGATCCACCCAGCCGTACGAGCCCAGGGCCCTGGTCTTGTCCGCCCGCCAGCGCTCCAGCCGGTCGTCGCCGTCGAAGGGCACGTAGTCCACGATGCCCACCTCGTGCACCCGTTCCAGGTGGGTCACCGCCGGGGCCACGCCCCGCCGCTGCAGCTCGGCCTCGTCCCGGCGCAAGATCACCCAGGCCACAACGGCGGACAGGGCGAACACCACCAGCGAGATCACACCCACGCCGAGGATCTTCTTGATGTTGACGTCGTCTTCGGCCCCACCCGGGGCAGCGTGACCGGCCGACGGCGGAAAATGCGCGTTGCTCATAGCGGTTGCCTGTAGCGGAGGGAGACCTCCAGGAAGGGATCGCGCACCGGGATGGTGTATTGCCCGCGCAGCCTCCACAAACCGAAGGCGGTGCCGGCCGCGCCCAAACCCACGAAGAAGAACAGCAGCCAGATGTGCGGGGTGACCTCGTTGGCGTTGTAGGTGGGCATCACCAGCCAGAAGATGTCCAGCAGGTTCATCAGCAGCGCCCAGCCCGCCACCAGGCTGAGCCGGGTGGGGTTGCGCTTGAGGTCACGCGACAGCAGCAAGCCGAAGGGCACGAAGAAGTGCCCGATGATGAGGGCAATGCCGACCGCCGCCCACTCGCCCTTCATGCGCACGATGTAAAACGGCGTCTCCTCGGGCAGGTTCGCGATCCAGATGAGCATCATCTGTGAAAAGGCGATGTAGCCCCAGAAGCAGGTGAAGGTGAGCAGCAGCTTGCCCAGGTTGTGGATGTGCTCGACGTTGACGTGTTCGGCGAAGGGATCCCGGCCGCGCGCCACCGTGCTGACGATGATCAGGATGGCGATGGTGCTCCAGAAGCTGCCCGCGAAGTAGTAGACGCCGAAGATGGTCGAGAACCAGGTGGGGTTCAGGCTCATCAGCCAGTCGAACCCGGCGAAGGTGATCACCATCGCCATCAGCGGCAGGGCGCCGGTGCCCAGGTTGCGCTGCCTCTGGCTGAGGTTCACCTCCCCGGTGGTGTCCTGGCGGGTGGACCAGCCGAACAGCAGCCAGGCGATCAGCCCCGAGACCGCGAAGTAGAAGATGGTGCGCACCGTGAAGAAGGTGGGGTTCAGGTACACCGCCTTGTGCTTCAACGCCTCCAGCTCGTGCGCGGCGAACCCACCCAGCTCGGGCTTCACCCACGAGTAGATCTGACCCATCGAATACAGCAGCGGCAGGGCCAGGAAGAGGAACAGCGGCAAGGTGGCTGCCATGGTCTCGAGCGGCCGCCGCAGCACCACCATCCACTTGGCCCGGAAGGCGTGGAAGATCATCAAGGTGATCAGCGAGGTCAGCGCCACGCCCGCCCAGTAGGCGAAGGCCACCAGGTACGAGAACAAGGTCGCCTTGGGGTTGACCCCCAGTCCCACGAAACCGAGCCCCAGGAACACCACCGCCACGATCGCCGCGTAGCGG
This sequence comes from Myxococcota bacterium, assembly GCA_046734815.1. Lineage (GTDB taxonomy): Bacteria > Myxococcota_A > Polyangia > Fen-1088 > Fen-1088 > CAVYGB01. The sequence continues at coordinate 22,154 of JBKPRZ010000400.1, forward strand.
AGGGCTCCGCCACCCTGATACTTTTGCGCGGCGATGTTCACGGCGTCTCCTTCTCGAGCCGGCTCCGCTCGGCCACCGGCGCCTTGTCCAGGGTGGCCGTGCGGGCGATCTGCAATGCCCGGACGTAGGCGACCACCGCCCAGCGCTCGGGCACCGGCAACTCGGCGGCGTAGTTGGCCATCAGGCCGTGGCCCTTGCTGACCACCTCGAACAGGTAGCCGATGGGCCGGTTGGCGTAGTCGATCAACGAGGGCGGCGGCCGCAGCGCCATCTGGCGGGCCACGATGCTGTCGCCATCGCCCAGCGGACCGTGGCAGGTGGCGCAGATGATGGTGAAGCGCTTTTGCCCCAGCTTCAGCATCCGCTCGTCCAGCGGCAACGGGAAGGTGGTGGCGTAGACTTTGCCGTCCCTGCCGCTGGTCAACATCGACCCGCCGATGACCCGCTGCCGCGGCACCGTCCCGGCGGGCGGCTCTCGCATGCCCAGCCCGTCGGCGTAAAACTCGCTGGGGCTGTAGTTGCCCACCCGGGGCTGGCGGTTCGCCATCGGGTTGATCATGTCCTCGTCGCAGGCCGCCGCCGACACCGCCAGCAGCAGTGCGCAGCCCAGCCAGATTCCTCGCGCCCCCGTCATCGGTACCTCTCCTGGACCACCTCGACGTTGACCGCTCCCAGCAGGCGGGCGTCGTCCATGATGTCCTCGGCGCGTTTGCGTTCGGGCACCTCCACCGACAGGAAGAAGCCGTCGATGCTGGCGCGCTTGAAGCTCTCCGACTCGAACAGCGGGTGATAGGGCGTGGGGAAGCCGAACAGGCCGAACAGCGAACCGAAGAAGGCCGAGGCCCCGCCCAGCAACACCGCCAGCTCGAAGGTGATGGGCACGAAGGCCGGCGGGGCGTGGGGCGGCCGGTTGCCGATGTTGATGGGGAAGTCCACCGCGTTCATGAAGTACATCATCCCGTAGGCCAGCAGCGCTCCGGTGATGGCCCCACCCAGCACGATCTTGGGGATCTTGGCCCGCCCCAGCCCCAGCGCCGCCTCGGTCCCGTGCACCGGGAAAGGGGTGTGGGTGTCCATCCCGCGGTGGCCCTTCTCGCGCATCTTGCGGGTGCCCTCCAGCAGGGCCTCGGGCGTGGGGAACTCGGCCAGCACGTAGCGCTGCGGGACGAAGTCTTCCGCGTCGGCGTGTCCGCCGCTCATTTGTGCGACCCTCCCGAGGCCGCCGCCAGGGGCGTGTGCGCCTCGTGATCCAGCTCGTGCCGCAGCTCCTTGATCTCCTGCACCGCCACCGCGGGCACGAACTTCAGGAACAGCAGGAACAGGGTGGAGAACAGCCCGATGGTGCCGGTGAACAGGAAGATGTCCACCCAGGTGGGCGCGTAGGTGCCCCAGCTGGCGGGCAGGAAGTCCCGGTGCAGGGCGGTCACGATGATGTTGAACCGCTCGCACCACATGCCGATGTTGATCAGCAACGAGGCCACCCAGGTGACCACCAGGTTGGTGCGGAACTTCTTCCACCAGAAGACCTGCGGCACCAGGACGTTGCAGAACACCATCAGCCAGAAGATCGGAGCGAAGGGCCCGGTCCAGCGCACCCGGAAGAACACGTCCATCTCGTACCGGTTGGCGCTGTACCACGCGATGAAGTGCTCCATCACGTAGCCGTAGCTGACCATCATGCCGGTCGCGAGCATGACCTTGTTCATGTTCTCGATGTGGCGCATGGTCACCACGTGTTTCAGCCCGAGGAACTGCCGGGCGGGAACCAGCCAGGTGACGACCATGGCGAAGCCGGAGAAGATGGCGCCGGCCACGAAGTAGGGCGGGAAGATGGTGGTGTGCCAGCCGGGCAGCACCGAGGTGGCGAAGTCGAAGGACACGATGGTGTGCACCGACAGCACCAGCGGCGTCGACAGGCCGGCCAGCAGCAGGTAGGCCCACTTGTATTCGGCCCAGTGCCGGCCCGACCCGCGCCAGCCCAGGGCGAACACGCCGTAGACCAGCCGCTTGACCTTGCTCTTGGATGAATCCCGCAGCGCCGCCAGGTCGGGCACCAGCCCCAGGAACCAGAACAGCAGCGAGATCGTGAAGTAGGTGGTGACCGCGAAGACGTCCCAGACCAGCGGGCTCTTGAACTGCGGCCAGATGCCCTGGATGCTGGGGTACGGGAACAGCCAGTAGGCCGCGAACCAGGGCCGACCGGTGTGGAAGATCGGGAACAGCAGGGCGCAGATGACCGCGAACAGGGTCATCGCCTCGGCGAACCGGTTGATCGAGGTCCGCCAGCGCTGCTGGAACAGCAACAAGATGGCGGAGATCAAGGTGCCGGCGTGCCCGATGCCGATCCACCAGACGAAGTTGATGATGTCGAAGGCCCAGCCGACCGGGATGTTGTTGCCCCACACCCCGATGCCTCGGTAAAGGGTGTAGGCCAGCGCGATCACCAGGCAGCCCAGCATCGACAGCGCCGCCGCGAAGCAGGCCCACCAGCCCCGGCCGGCGCCCCGCCAGACGTGGTTCAGCAGGCTGTTGTTGATGCTGACATCGGTCTGCTGACCCTCGATGTAGGGCCGGGGATCGAGCGGATCGGTCAGCGCCGGGATCTGCGCGGAGCTCGAAGACGAGGAGGTGGCCATGTCAGCCCAGCTCCGGATTGGGGTTGCGCACGCGGGCCAGGTAGGCGGTCCGCGGTCGGGTGCCCAGCTCGTGCAGCAGGTCGTACCGGCGGTGGTCCTCGTGTTTCTTGCCCACGCGCGCGTTGCGGTCGTTCAGCGAGCCGAACTCGATCGCCCCGGTGGGGCAGGCCTGCTGGCAGGCGGTGAGGATCTCGCCGTCGCGGATGCCCCGCCCTTCCACCCGGGCGTCGATGCGCGCCCGCTCGATCCGCTGCACGCAGTAGGTGCACTTTTCCATGATGCCGCGGCTGCGTACGGTCACGTCGGGGTTGGCGGCCATCTTCTCCACCTCGGGGACCGCCGGGTGGTAATCCATGAAGTTGAACCGCCGCGCCTTGTAGGGGCAGTTGTTGCTGCAGTAGCGGGTGCCCACGCAGCGGTTGTAGATCATCTCGTTCAGGCCCTCGTCACTGTGGGTGGTGGCGTTGACCGGGCACACGTATTCGCAGGGCGCCGTCTCGCAGTGCACGCACATCACCGGCTGCGGGATCGAGGTGGTTTCGTCACCGCCCCCCTCCTCCCGGTAATAGCGGTCCACCCGGATCCACTGCATCTCCCGTCCGATCCGCACGTTGTCTCGACCCACCACCGGGATGTTGTTCTCCGATACACAAGCCATCACGCACACGCTGCAACCGGTGCACTGGTTGAGGTCGATGGACATCGCCCACTTGTAGGGCTGGTTGCTGTAATCGACCGGCTTGTGGATGGTGATCACCGGCTCGCGCCGCTCCTCCAGCTGGTGCTGGAACTCGGATTCACCCTTGCCCAGCACGTCGGCCAGCTTGGCCTCCACCACCGGCGCCCGCCCCTCCATCTTCCAGTGGATCTGGGTGATGCCGAAGCGGTGCCGCTTGCCGGTCTTGCGCACGCTGGCCCCGGCCTCGAACCAGGGCGCCCGGCTGGTGCGCAGCACGCCGGCGTTGAACCCCACCCCGGTGGCGACGCGGCCGACAGTCCGACCGTAGCCCAGCGGCAAGGTCAGGCTCGAATCCGCATGGCCGGGCTGCACCAGCACCGGACCCTCCACCTTGCGGTCGCCGATGGAGACCTCGACCACGTCGCCGTCCTTGACCGCCAGCTCGGAGGCGGTGGCCGGCGACAGCATGACGGCGTTGTCCCAGGTCACCTTGCTGATCGGGTGCGGCAGCTCCTGCAGCCAGGCGTTGTTGGCGAAGCGGCCGTCGAACACCTTGGGATCGACCGCGAAGGCGGCCTCCAGCCCCGTCCCCTTGGGCAGGCTCTGGATGACCGGGCCCAGCCGCTCGGCCAGCCCGGCGCCGTCGACGGCGGGAGCGGTCTCGGGCTGCCCGCCCGTCTTCTCGAGCACTCCGGTGGCCAGCCAGCCCTCCCAGGCGGCGTCGAAGGCGGCGGCGGTGGCCCGGCCCTCGGCGACCGCGCGGCGCTGCCACAGCTCCTGCAGCAGCTTGTGGGCTCCCTTGTCCCCCTCGCCCACGAACCCGGCCAGCAGCTCGGATTCGGTGCGCCCGCCCCACAGCGGGTAGATCACCGGTTGCACCAGCGAAACGGTGCCGTCCAGCGCCTCGGCGTCGCCCCAGGCCTCGAACACGTGCGCCTTGGGGATGAACGTCTCGGCCAGGGCCGCGGTCTCGTCCTCGCGGCTGCCCATATAGATGACATGTGGCACCCGCGCCAGAAGCCGGTCGAGCTTGAAGTCCGAGGGGGCGCCGTACACCGGGTTCTCGGCGGTGATCACCAGGGTGTCGACCTGCCCGGCGGCGATGTCCGTCACCAGGCCACGCAGCGGCTCCACCCCGCCGCGCGGGTCGGGCGAGCGGGCCGCCCAGAACGAGACCGTCGCGCCCACGTTGCCCAGGGCCACGTTGATGGCGTCGACCAGCGCGTGCACCGCCGCCGGCTGCCGCCGCCCGGCGATCACCAGCGACCGTCCCCGGTGCGCCAGCAGGTCCTTGGCCACCGCGCTCACCCAGCGCCCGTCGAGGCTGGCCTGGGGCACGGGCAGAGCGCCCAGCCGGGCCAGCGCCTCGCCGCCAGCCTCTGCCCCCAGCCGCTGCACCAGGGTCTGGGTCAGCGCCAGGATGTCCGAGCCACGCACGCGCAGCCGGTGGTCGGCCATCTCGCCGGTCACCGTCGGGCAGGGCTCGGCCGCGTACAGCCGGCTCATGTTGGGGCCCGGTTCGCGACCGGCGGCGAACTGCCGCGACAACCGCACCTGCTCGGGCCCGTCGCACAGGAAGTCCGAATCCAGCGCCAGGATCACCCGCGCCGCCGACAGGTTGTGCCGCGGCTCGAGCGGGCGGCCGAAGGCCAGCTGCGCACCGTCGACCACCCCGTCGCCGGCCACCGGCGAATAGGAGACCACCTTGGCGCGCGGGAATCTCTGCAAGATGCGCGTGCGCAGGTCGGCCAGCAGTGGTGAAGCGGTGGGCTCGACCAGGAAGCGCAGCTTGGCGCCGCCGTCGGCCGACAGCCGCTGTCCGTGCTGGGCCAGCAACCCCAGCAGGCCGCGCCAGGCGATGCCGCCGCCCTGGTGGCGCAGGGACTTGGCGCGGTCATCGTCATACAGGTCCAGAGTCAGCGCCTGCTCGTACAGGCCGGTCGCGCCCAGGCTGTCGGGATGGTCGGGGTTGCCCTCCACCTTGGTGGGCCGCCCGGCGTGGCTCTCGACCAGCAGACCCAGACCGTAGCCCTCCAGCGCGTAGGCCGAGGCGAAGTGCAGCGGGTTGCCGGGCGTCACCTCGGGCGGACGCCGGACATAGGGGACGATCTTCTGCTTGGGCCGGTAACAGGCGGTGCCGCTGACCGCCAGGGTGGCACCCAGCAGCTGCACGAAGTCGCGCCGCGAGACCCCCTCCATCACCTCCGCCCCCTCCGGGAACTCGGGCGAGCCGCGGTGTGGGTGCGGGTGGTCGTGCGCCTCCTCGTGGGCGTGGTCATGGGCGTGCGCCTGGGCGCCGCCGTGGTCCAGCTGCTCGCCCTCCTCGCGTTCCTGCAGGTTGCGCCAGTAGCGCGGCGGCTCCGAATGCTTGGGCTGGAACAGCGCCAGGGCAGCGGAACGGACGGCGGGAGGTGTCTTGCTTTCCGGAATTGGGTGATCGCTCATGGGCTGTCAGCGATGGCAGGTGGTGCAGCTGGTGCGGGTGTGCACCTGGTTCAGCGTGCGCAGCTCGCCGCCTTCGTGGTCGGGGTTATCGGTCTCTGGCTTCCAGGCCATGTTTGTCACCTCGTCGACCGGGCGCAGGTGCGGCTCGGGACGGCGGTGGCAGTCCAGGCAGAAGCTCATGGTCAAGGGCTCGGCCTTCTGCACCGCCGGCATCAGGTCGACCCGGCCGTGGCAGGACACGCAGCCTACGCCCTTGTTCACGTGGATGGCGTGATTGAAGTACACGAAGTCGGGCAGGTCGTTCACCTTCTGCCAGACGATCGGCTTGCCTTCGAAGTAGCTCCGTCGCAGCGGTTCGAGCAGCGGGCTCTGATTCCAGATCTGCGAGTGGCAGTTGAGACAGAGCTGCGTGTCCGGGACGCCGGCGTGAGGCGATCGATCCACCGTGGTGTGGCAGAACTGACATTCGATCCCTTCGTCGCGGGTGTGGTGGCGGTGGTCGAACTGGATGGGTTGTTCGACGGGGTCCTGCATGCCACGCGCGAGCGGCATGCGCACGTATCCCATCACACCCAGCAGAGTTCCCACCGCCCCACCACCGATGACGATCAGAGAAAGACGCGCGAGCGTATTGTGTCTAGGCCGAAACAGTGAGGGTGAGCCCATGCGGCTGGCGCGCATATAATCCGAGCCCACCGGCAAAATCAAGGCCCTTGGTCGGTTCTTGTCGGAAGCTCCACGCGCAACTGCGAGCGGAACGTGTGCGTCCGTCTGCTCTACGCCCGCGTGGTTTTTCACCACACTTCGGGGCGAAAAGCGGCGCTCCTACACGCTACCACTCGGCGTGCACGCCGACCGAAGGCAGCACGATCTTGTAAGCCTTCTGCTCGAGCATGCCGTCCGAGCGCTTGATGTCGAACACCTGGGGCGTGAGCGTGGTGTTGACCGCCTCGAGGTAGACGTCGAGGACGTATTTGTCGAACACGAAGCGTTTATCCGCACGCAGATCCAGCTGATAGAAGGTCGGCAGCCGCGTGTAGTCGGGCGGGCCGGGGTTGTCGTCGTCGAACACGGGATAGGGCCGCCCGGTGTTGAGGTGGAAACGTCCGCCCAGACTGTAGCCGCCTCGAAACCGCACGCCGCTGACCAGATTCAGCACATGACGCTGGTCCCAGTCCGAGAACGACTTGGCCCGGCTGGGCCCGACCAGGCGCTCGCTCCACGACAGTGTGTAGGACAGCCACCCGTAGAAGCCGTGAGCCTGCGAGCGACGCAGCATCACCTCCACGCCGTAGCTCTCGCCGTCCCGGAGCTCGAGCAGCCGCGGATCGGCCGGGTCGTAGTTGAAGACGCTCAGCAGGTCGGTGAGCAGCAGGCGCTGGTAAAACCCGGTGACGTCCAGCGAGAGCGCCTGCCCCAGGCCCTGCTCGACCCCCACCGACCCCTGCTTGGAGGTCTGCGTCCCCAGGCTCTGCAGGCCGAAGCTCTCGAAGCCCGGCACCGCCACCGGCAGGCTGGCCATCTGGGAAAAACGCCCCACCTGCCCCTTCAGCCAGGTGTCGCCGATGGGGCGAAAACGGACCGAGAGCCGCGGACCGGGCTCGACCTTGCTGTGGTCGGCTTCGAAGAAGAGGTCGTAGCGCACCCCGGGAGCGATCTGCAGGTCGGGCGTGGGCCGCCAGGTCAGCGCCGTGTAGGCACCGCTGGCCACCGCCAGCCGGTCGGCGAACAGGTCCTGCGCGTCCATGTCCACCCGGTCGGTGCGCGGCCTCAGCCATTGCGCCTCGGCGTCGGTGCCCACCTCCCAGTCCAGCTTGTCGCTCGCGATCTGGTAACCCACCCGCGGGGCCGCGCTGCGGGTCTTGATGCGGATGGGAAGCCGCACCACCGGGTCCAGCGACACCGCCGACTGATCCACGCCGACGGCGGTCCCGGCCACGAAGCGACCCGGGCCCAGCTTGCCCTGCCAGCGCACGTCCACCCGGTGAAAGCGGATCTGTGCGTTGGTCTCCATGTACGCCTTGTTTCCCAGCACGTCGCTGGAGCCGAAGGCGAACACCGTGATCCGTCCGGGCCCGAGCGAGTGGTCCATCCGGGCCTGGTAGTCCCAGTAGCTCAGCGTGTAGTCGGGCGAGAGCATCGAGAACAGCAGCCCGGTGTACGAGTAGCGCCCGGCCACCGCGACCGTGCCGCGGCCGCCGTCGAAGGGCGTGGCGACGATGCCGCCCGCGTCGAACAGCCGCACGTCGGCCGATCCGCGCACCCGGTCGGGCCGGGGCGCCGCCGTCGAGGCCGCCACCACGCCCGAGACGAAGCGGCCGTACTGCGCCGGGTATCCGCCGGGGTAAAACTCCAGCCGGTCGAGGAAATAGGGGTGGATGACCGCCGGCCCCAGCGCGAAGTGGAACAGCGCCGGCAGCCGGACACCGTCCAGGAAGAAGCCGGTGTTGCCCGGGTTGGCGCCGCGGATGGCATACAGCGACAGCGGCCAGGCCACCTGGGTGACCCCGGGCAGCGATTCGATCACCCGGAACGGCTCACCCAGCGACCCGGCGGTGTGGGTGAGGTCGTCCTGCTCCAGCGCCACCGCCGCGGCCGCCGGCGCGGTCACGACCGTCTCGTAGCGCTCGCCCTGCAGCCGCGGCATCAGCCGCACGGTCAGCGACGCCTGGGGATTGCGGTCGTGCAGGTCCAGAGGCACGTCGGCTGGATCGAAGCCCGGCGCCTGCACCTGCAGCCGGTGGTGGCCGGGCGGCACCTCGACCAGGAAACGCCCAGCGTCGTCGGTCTCGCCCGCGTCCACCGCGTCGACCAGGATGCTCGCCTGCACCACCGGGTCGCGCGAACCGCGCGCCAGCACCACCCCGCGCACCGTCACCATCATCGCGGGAGCCGGGGCCGGGGCGGGCGCCGGCGCGGCGGTCGCGGGCCGATCCGGGGTGGGCGTCTCGGGCGCGAGCGGCGGGGGCACGGG
>JBKPRZ010000401.1:0-13854 GCA_046734815.1 Myxococcota bacterium
GCTGCCGGGTGGCGCTGGGCGCCTCCCCGGTCGCGCGCGCCTGCCTGGCCGGCGGCACCCGCGCGGCCAGCCAGGCCATGCGCACCCTGGTGAACGCCGCCCGCCGGCGTGGCCTGCGCCTGGACTGCCGCGACTGTCACCGCGACCTGCGCACGTTCGAACTGGACGCCGGCGCCCGGGAACGATTCGCCCGCTTGCTCGCCGCGGTCGGTGCCTAGCACCCGGGCGCCCTTCCCCACATCCACCCACGACCCGTGTGTCGGGACCGCACCCGCCGGTGAGCCGGTCCACTGGCACACCCCCGCCGGGTCGCGCAAGATGGGGGTGTGAAGTCCGCGCGGCGGGGTGACCCGGCAACGACCACGCCCGCCCTGCGGGCCCGACTCGCCCCGGTCGCGGCGATCGGCGTGCTCGCCCTGTGGGGTTGCGCCGAAAAGCTCGCCAACAAGCCCGCCCGCGCCGCCGCGCCGGTGGTCGCCGCCAACCGCGCGCCGGATCCCTCGCATCCGGCGCAGCCCCAGGTGCCGCGGTCCCTTTTGCAGGTTCCGCTGACCACCCTCAAGGGCGACTCGGTCCGCCTGAGCGATTTCTCCAACCACGTCACCGTCATCGGGGTGTGGGCCACCTGGTGCAAGCCCTGCTTGATGGAGCTGCCTTTCCTCGATGCCGTCAAGCGGCGCTACGCCGACGACCCCAAGGTCAGCGTGGTGGCCGTGAGCATCGACGACGTGGACACGCCCGAGGAGCTGAGCCAGGTGCAGGCCACCGTCAAGCGCCTGGGGGTCAAGCTGCCGGTGGTGGTGGATCAGACCGGCAAGCTGGCCCGCCACCTGATGGGCGCCGTCCAGTCGGTGCCGCTGCTGGCGATCCTCGACGCCGACCTGCACATGGTGCGCGAGCGCGGCTTCGACACCAGCACCGACGAGCGCGCCTACGTCAAGGAGAAGAGCGAGCTTATCGAGCTGGCGCGCAAGGGTGCGCTGCCCGCGCCGCCGCCGGCCGCCGCCGAGGACATCGAGACCACCGCCCTCCTGGACGCCCTGCGCGCCAATCTGAAGCGCACCTACCCCGAGCTTTCCGAGGACCGCATCGAGGAGCTGCTGCAGAGCCTGGAAGAGCGCATGGAGGACCAGAAGCAGCGCCGCGGGCGCTGACCCGGTCAGGCCGGCAGGCGCGAAGAGGTGCCGTCGCCCGGCACCAGACCGATGGCCGAGCCGGTGCCCCACTCCTCGGCCAGGTGGATGGCGGGGACCGCGCCCACCGGTTCGGGCCGCAGGAGCGGCGCCGGCGCCGCCGCGGGCATGGTCGGCGCGGGACGCAGGCGGTCCAGGACCGACTGGATCGACTGACCGATCTCGCCCTGCCACAGCGAGGCCCCACCGACGTAACCGAAGCCGACCAGGAACAGCCCCAGGAACGGCATGGTCAGGTAGTGCTCGTTCAGGAAGGCGACCACCATGGTGACGGCGAAGTAGCCGGCCAGGGACAGCTCGACCATCGGGGTCAGCGAGCGCGCGGCCCGGTACTTCTTGCTGGTCCAGGACTCCAGCCGGCCGCGGATGCCGTGCTTGGGCGTGCGCACGAACTCGGTGTCCTTGCCCAGCAGCGCCTCCAGCACGGCCCGGGTCTGGTTCACGCACAGGCCGATGCCCAGCGACAGCACCAGCGGCAGCCGGCCGAGGGCCGCCCAGGGAAAGCCCGGCCTGCGCTCGGGATGATCCAGCCGGGCGATCTCCTTTTGCGAGGAGAGGTAGAAGGTGGCCAGGCTCATGGTGGTGCCCAGGAACAGCGGCACGTCGATCAGCAGCACCTCGACCAGGCCGTGCTTGGTGCGGACGATCAGGTTGGGCAGCAGCAGCAGCGACAGCAGCAGCAGCAGCGGGTAGGCGACGTTGTTGGTCAGGTGGAAAAACGCCTCGGACTTCTGCGCCCAGGTCGCCTCCGACCGCAAGATCCGGGGCAGCAGCTTCCTGGCCACCTGGAGCGAGCCCTTGGCCCAGCGGAACTGCTGCGCCTTGAAGGCCGACATCTCCACCGGCAGCTCGGCCGGCGCGGCCACCTCGGGGACGTAGACGAACTTCCAGCCGTGCAGCTGGGCCCGATACGACAGGTCCATGTCCTCGGTCAGGGTGTCGTGTTGCCAGCCGCCCGAGGGCCCGATGGCCGCCCGCCGCCACAGCCCGGCCGTGCCGTTGAAGTTGAAGAAGCGGCCCGACCAGGCCCGGCCGGCGTGCTCCATCACGAAGTGCCCGTCGAGCATCAGCGCCTGCGCCTCGGTCAGCGCGGAGAAGTCGCGGTTGAGGTGCTCCCAGCGGCACTGCACCACCGCGATCTTCGGGTCGACGAAGTAGTGGACGGTCCGCTCGAGCATGTCGGGCCGGGGCAAGAAGTCGGCGTCCAGGATCAGCAGGACGCTGCCCTTGGCGGTGCGCAGGCCGTTTTCCAGCGCGCCGGCCTTGAACCCGGTGCGGTCGCTGCGGTGGATGTATTCGATGTCCAGGTCGGGGAAGGAGCCACGCAGGGCCGCGATCTTGCGGCGGCAGATCTCCTGGGTCTCGTCGGTCGAGTCGTCCAGCACCTGCACCTGGAACCGGTCGCGCGGGTAGCGCAAGGCCACCACCGAATCGAGCAGCCGCTCGACCACGTACATCTCGTTGTACAGCGGCAGCTGCACCGTCACCGACGGCAGGTCGGTGAACCGCCCGGCCGGGCGCGGCCGCCGGTCACGGTAGCGGTAATAGAGGAAGACCAGCTGCGAGCGGTGAAAACCGTAGACCGCCAGACACAGCAGGATCCCCAGATAAAGAGCGACCACCAGTTCCGACGCGAGCTCCGATGAGGCCATGTACCGTCGGCCACTTTATGTTCGGAAATGTCGCTCGATTGTATTCTAGTGTGGTTTTTTGTCGGGCGTGATGTGCGCCAAGTAGCTAATTACACGCGCGTTTCGGGCGATCTCCACGGCCATTGCGATCCGGCGCACGGCGAGATGACGAGGCGCCGTCGACGGAGACGACAAGCCGGCGACGCGGGCGACGAACACAGCGACGATCGACGCGGCCACGAAGCGAGCGACGATCAGAGCACGAGCTTGTAGCCCATGCCGTAGATCGTGACGATGTGCCGCGGCTGCGAGGCGTTCTCTTCCAGCTTCTTTCGCAGCTTGACCACGAAGTTATCGACCGATCGGCTCTGGCTGGCGCCCGAGACGCCCCAGATCTTCTCCAGGATCTCCTCGCGCGGCACCGGCTGGCCCGCCCGCTCGTGCAGGATGCGGACGATCTCCACCTCGTAAAAGGAAAGTTGGTAGGTCTTCTTGTTGCGCACCAGTTCGTGCCGGCGCGGGTAGATGACCGCCTCGCCGATCTCGATCGCCTCCTCGGCGCCGCCGGGGATGCGCTGCAGCCGGCGGAACAGGGCGCCGATGCGCGCCACCAGCTCGCCCACCGAGAACGGCTTGGTCACGTAGTCGTCGGCGCCCACCTCCAGCCCGCGGATCTTGTCGGCCTCCTGCGAGCGCGCGGTCAACATGATGATGGGCAAAGTCGGGTGGCTCTGCCGCACCTGCTCGCAGACCACGAAGCCGTTCAGGTCCGGCAACATCAGATCCAGGATCACCAGATCCGGCTTGCGCTCGCGGACGGTGTTGACGCCCTCGCGCCCCGTGCCGACCGCCGCCACCTCGAAGCCCTCGAACTCCAGCGCGTCTCGCAGACCGCGGGCGATGTCGGGCTCGTCCTCGACGATCAGGATACGGCGGCGGTGCGCCGGCGTGGCCGGCGTGGATTGGGGCGGAGAGCTGCTCATGATTTCATCGAGGCCGGGGCCTGGCTGGGCGGGGCCTCCGACGGGGCTTCGCTGGCGATCGCGGGCAAGTAAACCCGAAACATCGCCCCGGGACCACTGTCATCCACCGGCGGGACCGGACTTTCGACCGATACGTAACCCCCATGAGCCTCGGCGATGTGCCGCACCAGCGCCAGGCCAATGCCGCTGCCGCGCACGTTGCGGTCGCGCGCGCTCTGGGCCCGGTAAAAACGCTCGAAGATGCGCACCTGCTCGTCGGCGGGGATGCCCGGACCGTAGTCGCGCACGGACACCATCACCCCTCCCGGTGACCGGTCCAGCGCCACCTCCACCGCACCGCCGTCGGACGCGTATTTCACCGCGTTGTCGACCAGGTTCAGGATGACCAGGGTCATGGCGTTCTCGTCCATGCGCACCGGCGGCAGGTTGCGTTCGACCCGCGTGCGCAGCTTCAGCCGCTCCTTCTCCAGGCGGTAGCGGCAGACATCCAGCGCGCGCTCGAGCACCGGTTGCAGGTCGCCCTCGGCGAAGTCGTAGCTGGCCTTGCCCCGCTCGAGGCGGGCGAAGTCGAGCACGTTGTCGATGAGGTGGGAAAGGCGCTCGGACTCGCGGGTGATGATGCCGCCGTATTCGCGGGCGGTCTCCTCGCCCTTGTGCCGCCCGGTGGCCACCATCTCGCCGAACATGCGGATCAGCGACAGCGGCGTCTTCAGCTCGTGCGACACGTTGGCGATGAAGTCGCTCTTCATGCGCGAGGCCCGCCGCTCGGCGATCACCGACAGCATGACGATGGCCATGCCGAACAGCATGATGATGGTGGCCAGCACCGCCATCAGCGGGCGGATCACCCGCTGGCGGGCCAGGTCGGCCTCCAGCGCACGGGCGGTCTCCTCCTTGGGGGCCAGCCGCAGCGAGAAGGCGTACAGCTGCCGGCCCAGCGGCTCGTCGTACAGGAACCGTTCGTTGCTGCGCGGCTCGCTGCCGCCGAAGGTGGCATCGGAAAGCCTCTGGCCGTGCTCGTCGACCACCGCCACCCGGTAGGTCTGCCCCAGCTTGCGCAGCTGATCATCCAGCAAGCTGTAGCGGATGTAGCTGAGGTTCAGCAGGGCCACCAGGAAATAGTTGGGCCCGTCGGCCGACCGATGGCGGGTGACCACGAACAGCGCCGGTGGCGGGCCGGAGCCGACGTGGACGTATTTGAGCAGCCCGCGCGGGATCTTGGTCCACTCGAAGAACCTGTTGTAGGTCTCGATCAGCGAGGCCAGGTCCTCGCCCTTGGCGCTCTTCTTCGCCGGCAGGGGCGGCTGCGCGCAGACCATCACCTTCTTGCCAGGGCGCTCGTGGAGGATCACCAGGCTGCTCACCAGGTCGGGCCTCTCGACCTTGCACTTGTCGCGTTCGTCCAGCGCGGGGTTCTCCAGCGCCTCGGTCAGCCGCACGAACAGCTGGTTGACCTCGATGTCCATCAGGCGGCCCAGCGAGTCCGACACGTCGGTCGCGCGCACCGCCGCGTCCTTGGCGAACTGTCGCTGATACAGGCCCAGCAGGTTCTGGGCGCCCAGGTACCCGAAGTAGGCGAGCGCCACCGCCGCGGCGATCATCGCCGGAAACACGATGGCCAGGATCAGCGAGATGCGACCGCCCTGGCGTGTGGACCGCGCTAGACTCACAGCGAAACCGCCGCCCTTCTCGGCCGTTTACTATGAACCCGGGCGCTTCGCTGCGTCCACCCTCCCGCGCATGCCGCCGCCCACCCGCCACGTCTTCGTCTGCCTGAACGAACGCACGTCGGGCGGGCGCCCGGCCTGCGGCGACCGGGGCGGCCCGGCGATCTTCGCGGCGCTGCAGCGGGCCATCGGGTCGCGGCCGGATCTGTGGGGCCAGGTGGCCGTCACCGGCTGCCGCTGCCTGGGGCCCTGCTTCGAGGGCCCCAACGTGGTCGTCTACCCGGAGGCGGTCTGGTACGCCGGCGTCACCCCCGACGACGCCCCCGAGATCGTCGGCCAGCACCTGGCGGGCGGCCAGCCGGTCGAGCGGCTGCGATACGACTGGGGTGGAGACAACGACGGTGGAGGCGACGAGGGCGGCGGCCCCGACGGCGCTTGATAGGACCAGCGGGCGCCGCTCACATCTCCAGCAGCATCACCACCGCGTCTTCGTTGTCGTCGGCGTAGTAGTTGGGGCGCAGGCCCACCGCCTTGAAGCCGAAGCGGCGGTACACGCGCTGGGCGGGCTCGTTGGACCGGCGCACCTCCAGGGTGACCATCCGGCAGCGGTGGCGGCGGGCGAAGTCCAGGATGTTCCCCAGCAGGCGCGAACCGAACCCCATCCGCCGCGCCTCCGGGTGGGTGGCGATCTTCAGGATGTGGATCTCGTCGGCCACCCGCCAGTAGTTGCAGAAGCCCGCCACGCTGCCGCTGTTGGTGGCGCGCATGACATCCAGGAACGCCCAGGGGCGGGACAGCTCCTCGAGGAAGACCTGACGGGACCAGGGTGCGCGGAACGAGACCTGCTCGATCTGCATCACCGCATCCAGGTCCGTCTCCCGCATCGGCTCGATCCGGTAGAGCGGGACATCGCGCGACTGCGGCAGGGCGCTCATCGGCTTTCCTTACTTTAACACCACTGCGCCGATCAGGGCCCAGAGGCGATCGAGGCCCTCGCCGGTCTCGCCCGAGACCAGCAGCGGCGGCGGCGAGCCGGCCGGCAGCGCGCGTTGCATCTGACCCTGCAGCTGCCCGCGTGCGGCGCTGCTGAGCTTGTCGGTCTTGGTCACCACCAGGCGATGCGGGACGGACAGCGACGCCAGCCACTCGATCAGCTGGCGCTCCTCCTCCTGCACCGTGCGGCGCGCGTCGATCAGCGGCAGGAACAGCGCCAGGGTATCGCGGCCCTGGACGTAGCCCTCGACCAGCGGCTGCCAGCTGCGCCGTTCCTCCTGGGACACCTGCGCATACCCGTACCCAGGCAGGTCCACCAGCCGCATCACCCGGTCGTCGGTCGACCCCGGCCAGCGCACCTGCAGCTCGTAGAACATGATGCCCCGCGTTCGCCCCGGGGTCTTCGAGGTGCGCGCCAGCGCGCGCCGGGCCACCAGCCGATTCAGCAGGGTGGACTTGCCCACGTTCGAGCGGCCGGCGATGGCCACCTCGGGCGGTCCGGGCGGCGGCAGGGCGCCGCGCGGGCGGACCTCGGCCATGAACTGAGCCGAGAGCACCGCAGGAAGCGCCGGTTTTGCCACCGCAGGTGGTTTAGCATCGCCCGGGTCGTGGTCGGAAAGCTAAAGCTGGTCGGGCTGACCGGCGGGATCGGTTCGGGCAAGTCCACCGTCGGGCGGATGGTGCAGGCGCTGGGCGTGCCGCTCATCGACGCCGACCAGCTGGCCCGCGAGGTGGTGACACCCGGCCTGCCCGCCCACGCCGAGGTGGCCGCCGCCTGGCCGCAGGTGGTGGCGCCCGACGGGCAGATCGATAGGCGCGCGCTGGGGGCGGTGGTGTTCAACGATCCCGATGCCCGCCGCCGCCTGGAGGCGATCACCCACCCGCGCATCAACCAGCTGATGTTGCAGAAGGCCCGCGCGCTGGAGCAGGCCGGTCACCGCCTGGCCTTCTACGAAGCCTCGCTGCTGGTCGAGGCCGGCCGGGCGCGCGACTTCGACGCGCTGGTGGTGGTGACCTCGGGCGAGGACCAGCAGATCGCCCGCACCACCGCCCGCGACGGCCGCCCGCGCGACGAGGTGCTGGCCCGCCTGCGCGCCCAGCTACCGCTGGAAGACAAGCGCAAGCTCGCCACCCACCTCATCGACAACTCGGGCGACCTCGACAGCACACGCCGCCAGACCGAAGCGCTGGTACGCGAGTTGTCGAGAGACTAGGTCCGCGGCGTCGCTTCGCGGGCGGCCACCTCGCGCAGCACGATCGCGGCCCGGCGGCCGGGCTCGCGCTCGGCGATGTCCGACAGGCTGATGATCCCGCACAGCGCCCCGCCGTCGTCCTGGACCACGATGCGCGACACGCGGTGCTGGATCATCCGCTGCTCGGCCGACGCCAGATCGTCGCCCGCCAGGCAGGCCACCACCGCGCGGGTCATCACCTCGCCCACCGTGGTCCCGTCGGCGGCGCGGTTGCGCGCCACCGCCCGCACCGTGATGTCGCGGTCGGTGATGATTCCCACCACGCGCCCTCCGTCGTCACAGACGGGGAGGAAACCGATGTTGGCCGAGGCCATCTTCTCCGCCGCCTGCTGCAGGCTCTCGCCCTCCGCCGACCGCTGCACCTGCCGCTTCATCAGCTCTTCACACCGCATGCCGCACCTCCTCTGCCACGAAATCTAGCGGTTCGACCGGCCGGTTGGAATGTCGGGTGGTCAACGGATACGGAGGCGCAGACGCAGCGGCGGCGACAGACCCATGGGATCGCTGGCGAAGCTGAAGGCGGTGCCGTCGCTGACCAGGGCCGGAATTTCGAAGCGAAACGCCACCTGGTCGACGATCGAGCCGGCGTATTCGCAGCGCCGGCACCACAGCACCCAGCGCTGGGCGGTCCCCCCGCATGTCGGGCAACACACGTCCACGGCAGCCTCGATGATGGCGGTCCCGCCCGTGGCGGCCTCGGCAGGGGTGATCAGGAGGTCGATCAGGCCGTCGGACGCCCGGCAAGCGATGCGCGCGGCGATCAGCGACTCCAGAGGACCGGACAGGCGCTGCAGCAGGTTGCGCGGCGGAGCGGGGCGACGGTCGACCCGCCAGCTGACCCGGCCCCCGGCGCCGTTGTGCTCCCCTGCGCTGGAGGGCGAGCTGCCCAGCAGGAGGTCGTAAGCCAGGCGCGCGGCGGCGTCCGACAGCACCGCGTAGGCGCGGGCGATCCGCTGGAAGGTCTCGGTGCCTTCGGGGCCGGCGCGATCGGGATGGTATCGCAGCGCGAGCAGGCGGTAGCTGCGCCGCAGCTCGGCGGTCGTCGCGGTGCGATCGACCCTCAGCAGCGCGTAGTAGTCCTCTGTCGGGCCGTCGCGCATCAACAGTCGCTGATCTTACCCGAGGTTAGGAGGTTCGCCCGGCGCACCCGAGATCGTCGTTGTAGAACGTGTGGGTGTCGACACCGGACAAAGTCCCCGAGATTCAGTTCGTGCTCCAGGCCCTGCAGGCGAAGTTCGGTGTGGGTGTCTTCGAGGTGGTCGATCACTGGCCGGGCGACCCGGCCGCGGTGGGGGTGGCCCGCCGGGACGACGCCGCCGTGCTGGCCTACGTCTCGGTCGAGAGCCAGTTCCACGGCGAGAGCGTGAAGTATTACGTCGCGCTCGAATTGCAGCCCGCCGGCCCGCACGAGATCTTCCAGGCCGCCGGCGATTTTCACCGCCTGACCCTGGGCGAGATCCCCGACATCGTCGGCCGCCACCTGGGGCTGGCAGCCGGACCGAAGAACTAGCGCCGGGCCGAGGCGGCCAGCGCGGCCCAGCCGGCCATGAACGCCACCCCGCCGAGGGGGGTGACCGCGCCCAGCCAGCGGGTGCCGGTCAGGGTCAGCAGATACAGGCTGCCCGAGAACACGACGATGCCGGCCAGGAACAGCCCGGCCACCACCCGCCGCCAGCCGATGCGATCGCCGGCGATCGCCACGCCGAACAGCGCCAGCGCGTGCACCAAGTGGTACAGCACGCCGGTCTTCCACCCCTCGACCATCTCGGGGCCGACGCGTGCGCGCAGGCCGTGGGCGCCGAACGCGCCCAGGACCACGCCCAGAAAACCGAGGACGGCCGCCAGTCGCAGCATCGGCGATCTCTAGCGCGCCCCGCCGGGGAAGGGAAGCCGCGGCTCGTTGCCCGATTGTCACAGAGGGCTTCGCTCGCTGCGCTCGCGCCGGCTTTCGTGTTATCCCTCCGGCGATGAGTCGCATTCACCGCACCTTGCCCCCGGCCGGTACGCGCATCGGGATCGCCTTCTCGGGCGGTCTGGACACCCGCTGTGCGGTGGCCTGGTTCGCCCGCAACCAGATGGAGGTCTTCGCCTACACCGCCGACCTGGCCCAGCCCGACGAGGCCTCGCCCGCCGACATCCCGCCGGTGGCGCTGGAGCACGGGGCCCGCAAGGCGCGCCTCATCGACTGCCGGGACGCGCTGGTGCGCGAGGGGCTGATCGCCATCCAGTGCGGCGCCTTCCACCTGTCGACCGCCGGCAAGCGCTACTACAACACCACCCCGCTGGGCCGCGCGGTCACCGCCACCGCCATCATCCGCGCCATGAAGGAAGACGGGGTGAACGTCTTTTCCGACGGCAGCACCCACAAGGGCAACGACATCCAGCGCTTTTACCGCTACGGCATCCTCACCAATCCCGAGCTCACCATCTACAAGCCGTGGCTCGACCGCAAGTTCGTCGAGGCCTTCGGCGGCCGCAAGGAGATGAGCGAATACCTCATCGGCCTGGGCCTGCCCTACCGCATGGGCACCGAGAAGGCGTACAGCACCGACGCCAACCTGCTGGGCGCCACCCACGAGGCCAAGGACCTCGAGTTCCTGGACAAGGGCATGCGCATCGTCAGCCCGATCATGGGCCAGCCATTTTGGCGGCCGGAGGTCGAGATCAAGCCCGAGGAGGTGACGGTCAGCTTCGAGCAGGGCGTGCCCACCCGCCTGGGCGGCACCCGCTTCGGGTCGCTGTTCGAGCTGTTCGTGGAGGCCAACCAGACCGGCGGCCGCCACGGCCTGGGCATGAGCGACCAGATCGAGAACCGGGTGATCGAGGCCAAGAGCCGCGGCATCTACGAGGCGCCCGGCATGGCGCTGTTGCACCTGGCCTACGAACGGCTGATCAGCGCGATTCACAACGAGAACACGCTGGACCTGTATTTCACGCTGGGCCGCCGCCTGGGACGCCTGCTGTACGAGGGCCGCTGGTTCGACCCCGAGGCGATGTTGCTCAAGGACGCCCTCACCCGCTGGCTGTCCCCCGCCGTCACCGGCACCGTCACCCTCGAGCTGCGCCGGGGCGATGACTACACGATCGTCGACACGCGCGCCGAGCACATGGCCTACGACCCGCACAAGCTGTCGATGGAGAAGGTGGCCAGCGCGTTTTCCCCCGAGGACCGCATGGGCGCGCTCGAGCTGCAGAACCTGTCGGTCGTCGACAACCGCGCGCTGCTCATCCACCACCTGTCCTCGCTGCGGCGCCTGGCCCCCGCCGACGCCCCCGCCCTGGAGTCGACGCCCGACCAGCTGGCCGACGTGCTGGCCCTGGAGGACCCCGACCGCACCGAGAGCTGACGCCCGGACCCGCGCCGCCGGCGAACCTACTTCGTCAGCACCTCCTCGAAGAACTTGAGGGCGCGGGGGTCCTTCGACTGCCCCAGCCAGAACATGGCCTGCTTGCGCACGGCCGGGTTGGCGTGGGTGCGGGCCACCTGGACCAGGCGGGGGACGCCCTCGTCGGCGGGCAGCTGGCTGAGGGCGAAGACCGCCTTCTTCTTCACCTCGGTGTCGGGGTCGCGCTCGAGCGCGGTGGCGATCGCCTCCGAGGCTTGCTTGTGCGACGCCTGCTGGGCCAGCCAGAACAGGGCCTGGCCGCGCACGTGGGGGCTGCGGTCCTCGCGCGCCACCTTGATGATGGTCGGGATGGCCTCGGGCTCGTGGCTCTGGGTCAGCGCGAAGACGGCGTGCTCGCGCAGCTTGTCGACCGGATCCTCGCGGACCAGGCGCGCCACCACCTGGTAGCCGGCCCGGCCGCGCGCGTTGGCCAGCCAGAAGACCGCCGACTTGCGCACCGATTCGCTCCGCTGGGGCGAGGTGGCCAGCTTCTCGAGGACGGCGGTGGCCTCGCCGGCGGCGTGCTGGGCGATGGCGGCGACCGCCTCATCGGCCATCGAGCGGCGCCCGGCCCCGTCGGCCTCGGCGTATTTGACCAGCAGGGCCACGCTCTCGGCCGGCTTGACCTCGGTCAGCCAGTGCATCGCCAGGCCGCCCGCATCCAGAGGACAGTCCTCGGTGAAGGCGCGCACCTTGGCCACCGATCCCTGCTCGGCCCGCAGCAGCACCGCCAGGTGGGTGGGCCCCTCCAGCTTCACCGGTCGCGGGCCGCTGGGCGGCGCGGCGGCGGGCGCGCGGGTGCCCTCCAGCCCGCAGCCCGTCCGGCCGTCGTTCCAGCAGCAGGACTGACCGTCGCCGGGGATGCGCGGCACCAGATAGCCGATCCAGGCCGGGCCGCTCTGCTTGCCGATCGCCGCCGCCACCGCGCGCTCCAGCCCGCCCGCGGCCGAGGCGCTGTCCAGCCGCGCCTGGCTGATCGGCGGGGTGGAGCCCTCGGCGCCCGCCACGATCAACGCCAGCCCGATCAGATGAGGTGAGGCGATCATTTGTTCAGGATCTCCATCATGAAGTCGGTGGCTTCCTTGCTGCGCATGTTCGACAGGCTGGCCACCGCGGCCTTGCGCAGCTCGGGGTTGGTCTCCTTGCGCGCCACCGCGATCAGCTGGCGGGCGTTGCCCTGGACGAACAGCGCCTCCAGCACCCGCTTGCGCGTCTCCACGTCGTTGGTGCTGCCGTAGATGGCCACCAGCGCCTCGCCGGCGGCGGCGCCTCCGCTGGTGCCCAGGTGATGGATGGCCCGCTTGCGCAGCTCGGGGTCCTTCTCGGTCTTCGCCACCTCGATCAGCTTGGCGGTGTTGCCCGCGACGAAGATGGCGTGGAGGATCTGCTTGCGCACCTCGGTCGACGGTTCGGACCCGTAAAGATCGCCCAGCTCGCGGTTGGCGCCCATGACCCCCAGGTAGTGGATCGCCTCCTGGCGCAGGTCGGGGTTGCGGTCCCCCTTGGCGATGGGCAGCAGGCGGTCGCGCGCGCCTCCCACCATGAACGCATTCAGCACCTGCCGCTTGATGGCCAGGTCGTTCGAGCCGGCGTAGATCTCGGCCAGCATCCGCTCGTTCTCCTTGCCGCCGTAGATGCCCAGGTTGCGCACGGCCTGACGCTGCAGGTCCGGATTGGCGCCGCCCTTGGCCACCCGCCCGACGACCTCGCGCGCCTTGGGCGAATCGCTCTGGCTCAGCACGAACAGCGCCCGCTCGCGCAGCTGCGGCGACGAGGGCCGCTGCAGCAGCTTCTCCAGCAGCGGCACCGACCGTTCGGGATCGCTCTGCATCAGGCTGTTGATGGCCATCAGCTTCATCTCGTCGTCGCTGGTGTCCTCGGGCGCCAGCCGCTTGCCGGCGGCCTGACCGATCTCGGCCTTCATCGCCTTGGCGTCGTTCAGCCAGCGGCTCTGCGGGTGGCGCCGGGCCAGCAGGTCCAGCGCCGCCTGCGCCTCGGCGCCCCGGCCCAGCTTGGCCAGCGCGTACGCCTTCCAGTACAGCGCACCGTCGGCGCGCGGGCCGCCCTGGGCCGCCACCTCCTCGAAGCTCTGCACCGCCTCGTCCCACTCGCGCCGGTCCAGCGCCCGCGAGCCGCGGTCGTAGCGGCGCTCGCCCCGCTCCACAGCGCGCTCGTCGCGCTCGGACACCGGCGGCGTCGGCGGCGTCGGCGGCGTGGGTTGCGCCTGCGCGCAGACCAGGCTGGGGAACAGCATCACCGCGAACATGGTCATCATCTCAGGGCTCACTTTCCACATGGTTCACTTCCGTCACGACGTTCTCGACCGTCCTGGCTGTCATCTCGGCTTCGTCCCTGACTTCTTCATCCGGCCCGCTTCATCCCTGCTTGCTCGCCAGCGGGCGCTGGCCCACCTCGCGCAGCCGCTCCTGCAGCACCCGCACCTTGAACACCAGCCCCTGCTCGTCGACCCGCGCGCGCAGGCTCTGCAGCTCCGCCGCGGTCAGGGCGCGCGGCCCCCGGGCCACGTCCAGCAACACGCGCTCCAGGTCCTCCAGCACGCTGGCCAGCGCCAGCTGCCCCTGGCGCGAGGCGGTCTGGCGGTACAGGCGATTGTCCTGCAGCAGATCGGAGGCCCGCTGCTGCTCGCCGCGGATGTCCACCCTGCCACCCGCGGGCTGGTTGAGGATCTCCAGCAAGATGCGCTCGGACTCCTCCAGGTGCTCGCTCAGCGCCGCCGCGAGGATCCGC
>JBKPRZ010000402.1:0-10406 GCA_046734815.1 Myxococcota bacterium
CTTCCCCGCCGTCGGGCCCCGCCGTCCCCGTCCCGCCGGGCCCCGCGGCCGCCGCCTCGTCCGGCCACCCGGCCGCGGGCGCGAGCACCAGCACCCAGGCGCGCCGGTCACCGTACCGCTCGTCCAGGCGCTGCCGCAGACGGGCCAGAGCCTCGTGCAGCCGCCACCGGATCGTTCCGGCCGGCTGTTGCAGCAGCCGGGCGATGTCGGCCGCCTCCCGTTCCTCCACGTAGCGCAGGTACACCACCTGGCGGTAGTCCGGCGGAAGCTCCGCCACCAGCTCGGAGACCAGGCGGTGCACCTCCATCCGCTGCGCCAGCTCCTCGGGCGTGGGTGCGCCGTCCTGCAGTTCCCCCAGCGCCTGTTCGCGGCGGCGGCGCCGTCCGTCGTCACGCGCCCGGTTGTACGCGCGGTTGCGCAGGACCCTGGCCAGCCAGGCCCGGGTGCTACCGGGGCCGCGCGGCGGCCGTGCCGAAGCCCGCACCCAGACCTCCTGGGCCAGGTCCTCGGCATCGTCCCGGACCAGATGCCCGGCCACCCGCCGCACCCAGCTGGCATGCCTCAGGAGATCATCGAGGGTGATGTCGCGTCCAACCGCTTCCATGTCCCGAAAACACCACCGGCGGGTCCGGTGTTGGAATGTTAGGCCCGGTCGACCTCGCGCGGGAACAATCCCGGTGCCGGCAATCTTTTCCATGTCCGGCACAGCTCTTGACCGTCAGACGATCGGCGTCGCAAAAGGGAGGCCGGTGACACGCCCCCTCACCGAGCCGAGGAGTGACACCCATGAGATCCCGACCACCCTGGCGCTCGTTCGTTCCGGCCGTTGCAGTCGTGCTGGCCCTGCAGCCTGGCTGCACCGACCGTCCCCGTCTCGATTCCACCGTGTCGCTGAACGACCCGCTGCTGGAGCCGGATCCGACGGCGGCGCCGAGCGCTGCTGCCGTCACCACCGTCACACTGATCACGGGTGACCGCGTGCACCTGTCCGAGGGGCCGGGCGGCGAGCCGCTGGTCGCGGTGCAGGCCGCGCCCGGGCGCGAGGGGATGGATTTCCTGTCGTACACCGTGCCGGGCGCCGCCGGTCCAGACGCGATCGTCCTGCCGCGGGACGCGGTGGCGCTGGTCGAGACCGGCCAGCTGGATGGCCAGCTGTTCAACGTCAGCGAGCTGGTGCGCCAGGGGTACGACGACGCCAGCGAGACCGGACTGCCGCTCATCGTGACCCACGGTGGCCGCGACACCGCCGCCTCGCTGGCGGTGGCCGGCGCCCGCGCGGCCCGCCGCCTGCCCAGCATCGGCGGCGAGGCGCTGGTCGCGGACAAGGAGGAGGCCGCCGCCTTCTGGCGATCGATCACCGGCGGCGGCCGGCTGCTGAGCAGCGGCGTCGACCGCATCTGGCTGGATGCGCGGGCGGCGCTGCTGCTCGACGAGAGCGCGCCCCAGATCGGCGCGCCCGCGGCCTGGGCGGCCGGCTTGACCGGCGCCGGGGTGACGGTGGCGGTGCTGGACACCGGCGTGAAGGCCGACCACCCCGATCTGGCCGGCAAGATCGTCGAAGCGGTCGACTTCACCGGCACCCTGCCCGACGCGAGCGACGACGTCGGCCACGGCACGCATGTGGCCGGGATCATCGCCGGCACCGGGGCGGCTTCGGGCGGCCGCTACCGCGGGATCGCCCCGGACGCCTCGCTGATCGTGGGCAAGGTCTGCATCCCGCGCGGGTGCACCGCCTCGGCCATCATCGCCGGCATGGAATGGGCGGCCGCGCGCGCGCGGATCGTCAGCATGAGCCTGGGCTCGACCGGCGGCAGCGACGGCACCGACCCGCTGTCGCAGGCGGCGAACAACCTGAGCGCCCAGCACGGCACGCTGTTCGTGGCCGCGGCCGGCAACGCCGGTGGCAGCCAGACGGTGTCCGCGCCCGCCGCCGCCAGCGCCGCGCTGGCCGTGGCCAGCCTGGACAAGACCGGCGGCACCAGCGCGTTTTCCAGCCGCGGTCCGCGGGTGGGCGACTACGCGGTGAAGCCGGACATCGCCGCCCCCGGCCGGAACATCGTCGCCGCCCGGGCCAAGGGCACCCCCACCGGCGACTCGGCGCCGGTCGACGACAACTACACGCGGCTGTCGGGCACCTCCATGGCCTGCCCGCACGTCTCCGGCAGCGCCGCCCTGCTGGCGCAGCAGCACCCGGACTGGACCGGCGAGACGATCAAGGCCGTGCTGATGAGCAGCGCCCACGCCGTCGACGGCAGCCGGATCTTCGACACCGGGCGCGGGCGGGTGGACCTGGCGCGCGCCATCTCGCAGACCGTGTACGTCACCGGCGCGCTGGACTTCGGCGTTCAGCTGTGGCCCCACAGCGGCGACCCCGTCACCCGGACGGTCACCTATCACAACGACGGCGACGCCCCCGTGACCCTGTCGCTGCAGCTGACCGCCACCGGCGACGACGGCAGCCCCGCGCCCGAGGGGCTGTTCAGCTCCGATCCCGAGGTCACCGTGCCGGCCCACGGCAGCGCCGAGGCCCACCTGACCATGACCCCCCAGCGCGAGCGCAAGGGGCTGTTCGGGGCGCGCCTGCTGGCCAGCGATGGAACCGTCAGCGTGATCAGCGGCGCGGCCGTGTTCCAGGCGCCCGAGCGCTACCACCTGACCGTGCAGAGCCTGGACCGCGAGGGGGCTTCCGCCGCCTGGGCGTTCGGGTTCGTGTTGAACCTGGAGACCGGCCAGTCCACCTCGCTGAACGGTCCGGGCGGCAGCACCACCCTGTTGCTGGAACGCGGGACCTACGACGTCGACACCTTGCTG
Organism: Myxococcota bacterium; assembly: GCA_046734815.1. GTDB lineage: Bacteria > Myxococcota_A > Polyangia > Fen-1088 > Fen-1088 > CAVYGB01. Next base: position 2,812 of record JBKPRZ010000402.1, read on the forward strand.
ACCGGCGCCGCCGCCAGCCGCATCGTCGCCGCCCAGCCCTCGGTGGTGCTGGACCAGGACGTCACCGTCACGCTGGACGCCCGGCTGTCGCAACCGATCCAGCCGCGGGCGGTGGATCGCCCGGACGCCACGTTGATGGCCAACAGCGTCTCGCTGCACTCGAAGACCTTCGCCGGCGTGGGCTCGACCCTGCTCAGCCTGTCCGAGGGCCTCTTCTTCGCCGTGCCCACCGAACCGGTGAGCGGACACGTCTTCGCCCTGGACTACCGGGCCTGGCTGCACCCCACCCCGCCGGCCGACGACTACATCTACAACCTGGTGTTCCCGCTGATCGGCGGCATCCCCGCGGACCTCGAGCTGCCTGTGCGCGACGCCGACCTCGGCAGCGCCAGCGCCCGGTATCACGCCCAGGGCGACTGCACCGCCATCCGCACCAACCAGGGTGACTCGCCCACCAGGGCCTCGGTCTACCTGACCAACCTGCCGCAACCGATCCCCGGGCGGCGGCTGGAGCTGTACAGCGCCGGGATCCCCTGGACCGAGACCCTGAACCTGTACCCGCCCAGCGGCCCGGTGCTGTTCAACTCCGAGCGCATCGTGGGCCACAGCCTCTACCGGCCGGGTCAGCGGGTGCGGCGGCACTGGAATACGGCCCCGGTCGGGCCCTCCTTCGGCCCCGACGAGGCCCTGTGGGGCGCCTACCGCCGCAACGACACGTTGTCGGTGTTCCTGACTCCGTTTTCACCGGGTGAACGGGAGCACGCGACAATCTCCTTGCGGGGCAGCACCACCGTCTCGCGCGACGGCGCCGTCATCGGCAGCAGCGACCGCGCCGCCTACGGCAACTTCACCGTTCCCACCGAGGCAGGCCTTTACACCGTCGAGGCGACGGGCACGCGTCAGGTCCTCTGGTCGGTGCTGGGCACCGCCTTCCAGGGGTCGTGGACCTTCCGTTCCGAGCCGGCCGCCGACGCCACCGCGCGCCCGGTCCCGCTGCTGCTGGTCCGCGTGGCCACCGCGGTCGACGAGACCGACAGCGCACCCGCCGGCACGCCCTACCCGCTGCTGCTGCAGGTGCTGCGGCAGCCGGGCGCGCCTTTCCTGCCCGTCACCGACTTGGGCCTGGAGGCGTCGTTCGACGATGGGGCCAGCTGGGAGCCGCTGGACGTCCACCGCATCGACGATCGCGGCCTGGCGGTGGTCTCCCACCCGGACACCCCCGGGTTCGTCTCCCTGCGCGCCACCGTGAAGGACTCGGCGGGCAACTCGGGCAGCCAGACCATATTGAGGGCATATCGGACCCACTGAAGCTACCGACACGTCCGTAAATTCGTCGCTCCTGGAACACCGGCTGGCTGACCTCGTGCGACCCCGAGGCGGCGGGTCTGTCAACGAAGGCGGCCTCGATCGTTGCGGGACAGGAGGGGACCATGAACATCGAGAGCGGCGGGTCGCGGGCCCGGAAGCCGAGGTGCGGGTGGATCGTGGCGCTGGCGGCCGGCCTGCTGGCGCCGGCGGCGGCGCGGGCGCAGCTGACCACCCGGGCGGCGGTGATCCTCAGCAGGAGCAGCGGCAAGTGCGTGCAGGTGCAAGACGCCTCCAGCGCCGACGGCACGGCCATCGTCCAGTGGACTTGTGATGGGGGCACCAACGAGGCCTTCAAGCTGGTGCCGATCGGTAACCATTTCCGGCTGGTGGCCAGCCACAGCGGCAAGTGCCTGGCGGTCTCGGGCGGGTCGACCGCGCAGGGTGCGGCGGTGGTGCAGAACGGCTGCAGCGGCGTCGACAGCGAGCAGTGGACAGTGCAAACCTTCGGCAAGGCGTTCCGGCTGGTGGTCAAACACACCGGCATGTGCCTGAACGTGTCGGGCAACGAGACCGGGCGGGGAGCGCCGCTCATCCAGTGGCCCTGCGCGGGCGCCGACAACGAGGTCTGGTCGTTCGGGGACGGCTTCGTCCCGGCCACGCAGCGGGCGCGGCTGACCTCCACCAGCAACCTGTGCGCCGACGTGGGCGGCGCTTCGACCGGCGAGAACGCGACCCTTCTGCAGTGGACCTGCAAGAGCGGCAGCGCCACCAACCAGAGCTGGACCCTGCAGCGCTCGACCACCGGCTATCGCCTCTCGGTCCAGCATTCGGGCAAGTGCCTGAACGTGCTGAACGGCTCGACCGACGAGAACGCGGCGGTGGTGCAGACCACCTGCGCCGCCAGCGCCAGCCAGACCTGGCTGTTGCAGGCCTCGGGCAGCGGGTTCAAGCTGGTCAACAAGAACAGCAACAAGTGCCTGGACCTGGGCGGCGACGCCGCCAGCGCGGGCACGCCCCTGGTCCAGGTCAGCTGCAGCGCCGCCGCGTCGCAGACCTGGCGGGTGTCCACCCAGTACAGCCTCGGCAGCTGGAGCGGCCTTTTCACCTTGCCCCTGGTGCCGGTGGCGGGCGCCACCCTCAACAACCGCAAGGTGCTGTTCTGGTCGGCCTACGACCCGTTCACCTTCGGCGGTGACAACGGCAAGACGCAGACCGCGCTGTTCGATCCCGCGAGCAACACGGTGGTCTCGGCCGAGGTCTCCAGCACCCAGCACGACATGTTCTGTCCCGGCACCGCCCTGCTGCCCGACGGCCGCGTGCTGGTCAACGGCGGCAGCAGCGCCGAGAAGACCAGCCTGTACAACCCCACCACCGGGTCCTGGTCGGCGGCGGCGCAGATGAACGTCCCGCGCGGCTACAACGCCGACACCGTGACCGACGGAGGCAAGGTGTTCACCATCGGTGGATCGTGGAGCGGCGGCGAGGGCGGCAAGAAGGGCGAGCTGTGGAGCGCGGCCACCGGCTGGGTGGCGCTGAACGGGATCCCCGCCACCCCCATGACCGCGCCGGACCCGCAGGGCGTGTACCGCGGCGACAACCACGCCTGGCTGTTCGGCACCAGCAACGGCAAGGTGTTTCACGCCGGGCCCAGCCAGCAGATGAACTGGTTCGACACCGGCGGCGGCGGCAGCTTCACCTCGGCCGGCAACCGGAGCGACGATTCTTACAGCATGAACGGCAACGCCGTCATGTACGACGTCAACAAGATCCTGAAGGTGGGCGGCGCGCCCGCCTACCAGGACACCGACGCGGTCGCCAGCGCCTACGTGATCAACATCAGCGCGGGGGTGGCGGTCAGCAAGACCGGGTCGATGGCCTTCGCGCGCAGCTTTCAGAACAGCGTGGTGCTGCCCGACGGGCGCGTGCTGGTGGCGGGCGGCGAGTCCTTCCCGGTGCCGTTCAGCGACGCCACCGCGGTGCTGCCCGCCGAGATCTGGAGCCCGGCCTCGGGCGCCTTCACCACCGTGGCATCGATGAGCGTGCCGCGCACCTACCACAGCATCGCCCTGCTGCTGCCCGATGCGCGGGTGCTGGTGGGCGGCGGTGGGCTGTGCGGCGGCGACTGCGACAACAACCATCCCGACCTGCAGTACTACTCGCCCGGCTATCTGTTCCAGCCCAGCGGCCAGGCGGCGTCCCGACCCACCATCACCGCGGCGCCGGGGTCGGCTGGTTACGGCGCGCAGATCTCCGTCACCACCAACCGCGCGGTCACGGCTTTCACCTTGATCCGCATGTCCTCGGTCACCCACACCACCAACAACGACCAGCGGCGCGTGCCGCTGACCATCGCCGGCACCTCGGGCACGACCTACACGCTCGACACCCCTGCCAGCGCCGGCATCGCCAGCCCGGGGTATTACCTGCTGTTCGCGCTCGATTCGGCGGGTGTGCCCAGCGTGGCGGCGATCTTGCGCCTGTCGTGATCGCCCGGGCGGCCCGGGCGGGTCGGTGGCTGTTCGCGCTGGCGCCGGTGGCGGTGGCGGTGGCGGTGGCCGCACCCGTGTCGGACGGACAGATCAGCCTGGCGGGCCGGTATCAGGTGTCGCTCACCCCGCGCCAGCAACCATTGCCCATCAACGCCTGGCTCGAGTGGGACATCCAGGTCCAGCGCCGCGACGGCGCGCCGGTGGCGCTGCGCGATCTGGTGCTCGACGGCGGCATGCCCGCCCACGGCCACGGCCTGCCTACCGCCCCGGTGATCGTGCCCACCGACGTCCCGGGTGCCTTCGTGGCCCAGGGCGTGCGGTTCAACATGCCGGGGCGCTGGGAGCTGAGGGTGCTGGCGGTGGACGAGCGCGGGACCGACAGCGCGGTCTTTCCCGTGGAGGTCCAGGCGCCACCGCTGGCGGCTGGCGGCCCGGAGCCAGGATGGACCGGCTCCGAGCGCGCGGTGCTGCGTTCGCTCTGGATCGGATCGCTGCCGGCCCCGCCCCCGGATCCGTCCAACCGGGTCGCCGACGATGCGCGCGCCGCCGCCTGGGGCCAGCGGCTGTTCTTCGATCCCGGGCTCAGCAGCAACGGCCACATCTCCTGCGCCAGCTGCCATCAGCCCCGGTGGCGGTTCAGCGACGGGCGGCGCACCGGCCGCGGGGTTCGGGCGCTGGACCGGAACACCCCCGGCCTGGGTGGGGTGGCTTACGCGCACTGGTTCTACTGGGACGGGCGGCGGGACAGCGCCTGGGCGCAGGCCCTGGGGCCGATCGAGTCCCCCGCGGAGATGGACGCCACACGCGTCGAGGTCCTGCGCTACATCGAACGTGACCAGCTTCCGTCCTACCGGGCGCTGTTCGGCGCGCTACCCGATCTGGCCGGGCTCCCCCGGCGCGCCAGCCCGGCCAGCGACGAGGCCGCCCAGCGCGCCTGGAACGCGATCGCGCCCGCCCGACAGGTGGCGATCACGCGCGCGTTCGTGAACGTGGGCAAGGCCATCGCCGCCTACGAACGCCGCCTGCGGCCGGGCGTCGCTCCGTTCGACCGCTACGTCGAGGCGGTGCTGGCTGGCGACGCGGAGGCGGCCCGCGCGGCCATGAGCGACCGCGCCGTGGCCGGCCTGAAGCTGTTCCTGTCGGGCGACGCCCAGTGCCTGCGCTGCCACAACGGCCCGCTGTTCACCAACGGGGGATTTCACAACATCGGCACCGGCACCCTCGACGGCGAGCACCCCGACTTCGGCCGCTCCATCGGCATCCAGGCGCTGCTGGCCAGCGAGCTTCATTGCCTGGGCCCGCACAGCGACGACCCCACCCACAGCTGCCCGGAGCTCGCCTACCTGCAGCGGCACGGCGAGACCGGCTCGCTGGTGGGCGCCTTCAAGGTGCCCAGCCTGCGCAACGCCGCCGCCACCGCCCCCTACATGCACGACGGGCGCTTCGCCACCCTGCCCGAGGCCATCGCCCACTACCGACACCCCGCCCAGCCCCGCGCCCCGCTCGAGTTCCGCCCGCTGTTCGACATGACCCCCGAGCAGATCGAGTCGCTGGCCGCCTTCCTCCGCGCCCTCGACGCGCCGGTGATCGCCCCCACCCTGGCGGGCCGGTCGGGACCTTGACCTGCGCGCGCGGGCGGCGGATGACAGGCGGCATGGGTCCCGCCAGCCGGCTCGCCTGCGCCTGCCTCCTGATCCTCGGTGCCTGTGCCGCGCGCCGGCCGGCGGCGAACGGCTCGCCCCCGGCGGGCGGCCTCTGGATCCGCGACGTCACGCTGATCTCGCCGGAACGGGCCTCCCCGGTGGCGCACGCCCATGTGTTGATCCGCGACGGACGGATCAGCTGGGTGGGGAACGAGCCGCCCCCGCGCGACCTCGCGGCGTCAGCCACGGCGATAGACGGCGACGGTCGCTACCTGGTTCCCGGGCTGATCGACGGGCACGTGCACCTGGGGGAGGTCCCCGGCCTGGTCCAGGACCAGGAGGCTGCCTTCCCGCAGATGGTGGACAGCTACTTGCGCCAGCTCCCGCGCAGCTATCTCTACTTCGGCTTCACGGTGGTGGTGGACCTGAACGTGGTGGACCGCGCGCGCGTCGACCACCTGCGCGCGGCGACCGTCGGTCCGGCGGTGTTCGATTGTGGCAACGCGCTGGTGCTCGCCAACGGCTACCCGATGGCTTATGCGCCCTCGCCCGCGCGCTTCGCGCTGTTCCCGAACTTCCTCTACGATCCGCTCCAGGCGGCGACGATCCCGCCGTCGTACCCGCCCGCCGAGCACACGCCCGAAGCGGCGGTGGCCCGGGTGGCGGCCGGCGGCGGGATCTGCGTGAAGTCCCACTTCGAGCCCGGCTTCGGCGCCCAGCGCGGCCAGCTGCCGACGCCGACCGAGGCGCTGATGCGGCAGGTGCGCGAGGCCAGCCACCGCCATCGGCTGCCGCTGCTGCTGCACGCGAACTCGCTGACCGCCCACCGCTTCGCCGCCGCCATCCCGGTCGACGCGGTGGTGCACGGCCTCTGGAACTGGGAAGATGCCCGGGCCAGCGCGGGGCTGCCGGCCGAGGTGCAACGGGTCCTCGACGACGAGCGCAAGGCCGGTATCGCCGCCATGGCCACCCTGCGGGTCATGGGCGGGCTGGCCGATCTGTTCGCGCCGGCTTTCCTGGACGACTCCCACCTCGCGCAGGTTCTGCCCCCCGCCTTGCTGGCCTGGTACCGGGGCGAGGGCCAGTGGTTCGCGCGCGACATGCGCCGAGGATTCGGCAAGCTGCCCGATGCCCGCATCCGCGCAACCTTCGACGGCGGCGCCGACGCCGCCGGCGCCGCCATCCGCGCCTTCGCCGCCCAGGGCGGCCGGCTGCTGTTCGGCAGCGACACGCCGTCCGGTCCCATCTACGCCAATCCGCCCGGCTACAACGGCTACCTCGAGCTTCTGGCGCTCGAGCGCGCGGGCGTCCCGCCCCGCCAGATCCTCGCCGCCGCCACCGCCACCAACGCCGCCTTCTTCAACCTGGCCGCCGACTACGGCAGCGTCGAACCCGGCAAGCGGGCCAGCCTGCTGCTCCTGCGCGGCGACCCCCAGCGCAGCGTCGCCGCCTTCGACACCATCGAGCTCGTCATCCAGGGCGAGCGGGTGCTTCGCCGGGAGGAGCTGGCGGCGGGAGGCCCGCCTCCGGGCGGGTGAGGCGCGAAGGACGGCCGCAGGAGATCGCACGACGGCACCGCCAGGTCGTTCACGCGGTAAGGCTCGTGGCGCGAGTCGCGGAGCATGTCGATGATCGAGGCGGCGAACCGGGGGTGCACCGGCTCGAGCAAGCGCACGGTGTCCACCTGCCCGTCGCGGTCGAGGCAGACGCGCAAGGCGGGCCGATGCTGACCGGCGACTGCGTCGAACTCGGCGGGGGTGCGCGCGGGCGGTAGGTGCAAGGTGCGCGCCTTCTCGACCCGCGCGGGCGGTCGCGCGGCGGCCGGATGGGGCAACGGGGCCGTGCGGGGAACGACGACCGGATCGACCCGGGCGGTGATCCGAAGCGCGTCGCCCGCGGGATCTCTCGGTTCGGTGATCTCCACGGTGACGGTGGCCTCGGCGCTGAAGGGGACCTCGACCTCGAAGCGGCGCGCGACCACCAGCAGCGCTCCGGGGCGGCCGCGGTCGAAACGAATGGCGTGCACCTCCACCGTCAACGTTCCGGTGGCCTCCGCGGGCGGCACCACCATCGGCAACAGCCGCTGGCCGATGGCGGTGGCGACCCAGTACAGCCGGTAGGCCGGCGGCAGCCGGGTGCGGTAGCTGACGTTGAA
>JBKPRZ010000403.1:0-7831 GCA_046734815.1 Myxococcota bacterium
CCAGCGGTCACGAAGACGCCTCCCCCATCCCGGCCGGCGGTGTTGTCGCTGACCGTGCTGTTGAGGAAAAAGACTCGACCGTTGCTCCAGACTCCGCCACCGTCGAAGGCGGCGTTGTTGCTGGACACGGTGCTCCTGTCAAACTTTACGCCAATGGCGCCGGATGTCCATACACCGCCTCCGGAGGACGCCTTGTTGTTGCGCACGGTGGAGTCGGTCAGAGTCAAAACCCCGCCGGAGTTGAGGATGCCCCCGCCGTTGCCGGAGATGTCTCCGCCCACGACCTTGCAGAATTCCAGGTGGAGATTTCCGGTGTTTTCGATGACCCGTCCCTTGGTGGTCGAGCTGATCCGCTGGATGAAAAGGCCATAGAGGTAGACCTCGTCACCATCTGGCGCCGTCATCACCTTGAGCACGAACGCTCCTCCGGTGTTTTCCAGATAGTTGGGCGTCGTCGGGTCGGCCTCGGAGAAGATGCTCATCGGCTTCGTGATCATGGCGCCGCCCGACTTGTAATGGGTATTTGCTCCCTCGAGGTAGATGGCGTTACCACCGAAGTCGTTCTTGCAGCCGTGAAGCCCCGAGTTGCTCCCGGTATGCCCCTTGTTGATGGAATCGATCGCTTCCCAGAGACTGCACTGGCCATCGCCGTCCTTCTGGATGACGGTCGCCTGGCTGGTGGGTATCACGTAGTCGGCTCGGACCTCCGTCGCTGGCAGGGCCATCGCGGCCAGCGCGCCCGCGGCAGCGAACACGAATCGCGCGGTTGGTCCAGAGACCATCCTGATTGGGGCCATCTTGTTTGGGACCATCCTGATTGGGATCAGCTTGACTGGGGCCATCTTGGTCGTGCTCCTTCCGGTCAGTGTGGCGTCGAGGCCGGCGCCAGTGTAGGCACGGGCCTCGATTGCAGGACGGGCGAAGCGCCGTCTGAATCTGGTGCAAATGGCGTCAGCGACGGCCTTCGCCACAAACCACTACGCTCGCGCAGCCGTCGGCATATCGTCTGCCCACCCGCAGGTCTTGGCCATCCGTCGTCAGGGTGACCGTCGGCGGGAATGATCGGTCCGAGAACATTCTTGCGCTTGCTCGATCGGGCGCGCGGGGATGTGCCTCGGGGCCGCTGTCGCTGAATGTGACGCGCGCGCCGGCTCCTTGTCGTTGCCGATCACAGACGCAAGCGCCAACGTCACGGCGTCGGCGGAACGGCGCACTCCGCGCCTCACCAGCCCCCCGCCGCAGGAGAATCATGAACAAAGGCAAACTTCCGCTTGGCCTGGCCGCTCTGGTGGCCACGGCCTCGCTGACCACGGCCGCTTCGGCCCGCACGTACAACATCACCAACCCGAACGACGACAACAACAATTGCACGCTTCGTCAGGCGGTCCAGGCCGCCAACACCAACCTGGCGGTGGGCAAATGCGCCGCCGGGGAGGGGGGCACCGACGTCATCAATCTGAAGTCATCGACCGCATACCGGCTCACCAGGGGGCCGCTGGTCATCACCGCGTCGCTCACCATCAAGAGCGATGTCGCCGGGACCCGGCGGACCATCATCGGCGGTCAGCATGACGCCACCCTCACCCTGCGGTTTTCGACCGACGTCAACCTCATCGACCTCGTCCTCACCCACGAGACGAAGGATGGCCTCACCAGCGGGCTGGTGATCGACGGGATGGACAGCCAGGCTCTCCTGCGCAAGGTGGTGATCAAGAACAACAACCGGGGCATCCTGGTGACCAACAACGGGAAGCTCGACACCCTGGACGTGTCCATCCACGACAACACCAGCTCCGGCCTGCATGGTGGGGGGATCTTCAACTCCGTCGCCTGCGACATCCACATCGAGAAGACGTCGATTTACAAGAACACCGGCAAACTGGGCGGCGGGATCTACAACAACGGCAACGCCGAGATTCGTGACTCGACCATCGCCCAGAACACTGCCTCCCAGCAGGGCGGCGGGATCTTCATGGACACCGGCGCCAACCAGACCGACATGAAGCTGACCACCGTCTACAAGAACAGCGCTCCCGTGGGTTCCGGGTTCGCGCGGGCGGGTGGAACCATCTTGGCCTACCGCTCGATCCTGTCGGGCAACACCGGGACGGATTGCTCCGGCGTCGAGCCGATCAGCTGCGAGTCCGACAGCGCCATCGCCGACCCCAGCTGCGACCTGGGCGTCCACGACGACAAGGCCCTCTTCGTGGCCAGCGATCCGGAGCTCTCCTCGACCACCACCACCGCCTCCCCCGAAAAAATCGGATTCAAACCGAAGTCCGAGGACGCGCTCCCCCGCAACCGGGGTGGTCAACCGGGAGACGAGGACGACCCCTTCGACCAGAACAACAAGCCCCGGAAGTTCGACCCTGACCCCAACCTCGACGACGGGGTCGACATCGGGGCGCTCGAGTTCAACTGATGTCCGCGAGCAGCAGCGCCCGCACCGTTCGACGGTCACCGCTGGTGTCGGCCCTGGCCGTCCTGGCCACCGCGGTTGCGGCGCTGGCGTTGCTGCTCCTCCTTCGCGGCGGTACGACCGCGGCCGTCCCGCGGGTGGGGAGCGGCAAGGAGACGACGTCCGCCGCGGCCGTCGGCGCGCGGGTGGCGGCCCGGGCCAGCGCCCGGATCCCCCGCCTGATCACGCCCACCGACCACACCGCCGCCCAGCGCGCCGAGCTGGACGAGGTGGACCGCCTGGCCCGAGCGCGGGCCGCCGCCGCGGTCGGCCTGACCCCCGGGGAAGCCCAGAAGGCGGCGGGCGTCTACCGCGCGGGCGACCACCGCCGTGACGAGATCGAGGCGGAGCTCGACGACGACAATATCACCAAGCTCTCGCAGCGGGCCCCCTCCCGGCTGTGGCGCCACGAGGCCCGCGTGCTGGCCGAGATGAAGGCCGCGCTCGGCGAGGAGCGGGCCTACGCGTTGCGGGCGGCCGAAGCGGATGCCTACGAGGAGCTGTACCGCCAGGGCCAGGGCCGTCCGGGACGGACCTCCCGGATCAACCAGCGCCAGGCGAGCCGCCGATCCTCGGCGATGCTCTACCTACAGGCGACGATCGAGGGCGCCCACGACCGCGAACAGCCAGCGGAGGAGGCGCCCGCCGCGGAGGCACCCCCCGCCCGGCGGTAGATCAGCGGGCGGCTCGGGCGACGCGGTCGACTTTGCGTTTCAGCGCGCGGCCAACCCGCGCACAAATTGCGTGTGAGCGTCCGCGCGCACCGGCCAGGACGTGTGTCTATGCAGAAGTGCCTATTGGCGCGATCGACGGTCGCTCCAACAATGAGCGCATGTTCGCAACGACAAACAGCGGCCATCTGGCCGTGGCATTCGGGTTCATTTTTCTCGGGCTCGGTTGTGACCAGAGTCTCCAATCATCGACCAATGACTCGGTCGAACGGGTGGCAACACCGCTGCAGATACCGGGTGCCCAACCCCGCCTGCTCAGGCCGGGAGCGGCGTTCCTCGGCGGCAGCCAATATTACAGCTACGTGGACGCCGATTCTCACCTGAGGGTGGTGCGTTCGGACAGCTCCGGGACTTTCGAGCAGGTCATCCCGGAGAGCACCAACGACGGCGTGCAACTGGTCACTTTCAACGACGGGCTCTATCTGGTCTGGGTCGGCACCGACGGCCAGGTGAATACTCTGCGGTCCTTCAACGGCACCACCTGGATGGACAAGCGCACCTTCTCGGCCGAAAGCGTCCCTCGCTCCGCGGACGCGCCCGCCCTGGTCGTTTACGGAAATGCCCTCAACATCTTCGTCAACGTGAAGATCGAACGGGGCGACGACCGTTTCTGGTACATGGACCAATATTTCTCCTTCGACGGCGTGAGCTGGCCCGCCAGCCAGCAGGTCGAACTGGGGGCGGACCACGGCGGTCCCTCCGACCCGGCGGTGGCGCTGCTGGGCAACGACCTGGTCCTGGCCTGGGCCACCCGCGACCACCGGCTGGCCCGGCAGGTGTACACGCCCGAAAACGGGTGGTCGCCCATCGTCACCACCGATCAGAACGTCAGACCCAGCCTGGTGAGCGCGGGCGACTCGGTGGTGCTGGTCGGGCGCAGCAACGCCGACATCGGTTTTGCGGAGATCGACTTCTTCCGGTCGACGGACGGGTTCAGCTTCCAGTCGCTGGGCCACAGCACCGGCCAGGAGACCGACGGGACGCCGACCGCGATCAGCGCCACCGGGAGCTCGGTCGACTACCTGTACATCCCCCGGTCGGGAGGCCTGTTCCGCGACACCTTCTTCTTCTGACAAAGCCGAGGGTAGCCTCGCCGGCCGCCGGGTATGATGCGCGGGTGGTGGCGTTCAAGCAGGAGATCCGCTTCACTCATTCGGCCGATGGGACGCGGCTGGCCTATGCGGTTCACGGCGAGGGCTATCCGCTGGTTCGCGCGGCTCACTGGCTGACCAACATCGAGCGCGATTGGCAGACGCCGGTCTGGCGGCCCTGGTTCGATGCCTTCGGCAGCCGCTACCGGTTCCATCGCTACGACTCGCGCGGCTGTGGGCTGTCCGATCGGGGCGCCACCGAGGTCTCGCTCGACCGCCTCGTCGCTGACCTCGAGGCGGTCGTCGACGGGGCGGGGCTCGACCGGTTCGCGCTGCTCGGCACATCTCAGGGTGGGGCGGTTTCGATCACCTATGCCGCTCGCCATCCCGAACGCGTGAGCCATCTCGTGCTCCTTGGAGCATTTGCTCGCGGGCCGTTCCGCCGCTCGCCCTCGCCCGAAGAGGTAGAGGGCATCCACGCGCAGATCAAGCTGATCGAGGTGGGTTGGGGCCAGGACCATCCCGCCTTCCTGCAGCTTTTCACCTCACAGATCTTCCCGCGCGCGACCCCGGAACAGGCGCAGTCCTTCAACGATCTGCAGCGGATGTCATGCTCGCCCGAGCAGGCCGCCCGCATCGTCCGGGCGTACTACGACTTCGACGCCTCGGCGGAGCTGGCACGCGTCGCCTGCCCGACGCTGGTCTTGCACGCACGCGGAGACGTCCGCGCTCCCTTCGCAACCGAGGCACTGCACATCGCCTCTTCGATCCCGGGCGCCCGACTGGTGCCGCTCGACACCAACAGCCACAACCCGCTGCCGGGCGAGCCTGCATTCGATCGTGTGCTCGAGGAGATCGACAGCTTCGTGCCACGGAAGCGCCGCGGAGATGCATTCCCGACCTTGACCCGGCGCGAGCACGAGATCCTGGATCTGCTGGCGCGCGGCTGCGACAACGCTCAGATCGCCGCGCACCTCGAGCTGTCCGAGAAGACCGTGCGTAACAACATCACCAACGTCTTCGACAAGATCGGTGTCGAGAACCGCGGTCAGGCCATCGTGCGCGCGCGCGAGGCGGGGCTCGGGATCGAACCCACGCGCTGACCCCTCCGGGACTCCAGTCCCGGGTTCGGGTGGGGATCCAGTCGCGATTCGACCCCGGTCGGGACATCCGCCTCATGTGCGATCGGCGCGCCCGGGGTGAGATGACCATCGGAGGTCACGACATGAACACGCTCTCGATCAGCACCGCATCCATCGCCGCACTGCTCGCTCTTACACCGGTGGCGCACGCCGACCCCGGCGAGGCCGAGGCGACGTACCGGGACATCCAGAACACCCTGGGCCTGGTGCCCGGCTTCTTGAAAGCGTTCCCCGAAACCGGGATCGCGGCCGCCTGGGACGAGCTCAAGTCGGTCCAGCTCAACCCTCGAACCGCGCTGCCCGGCAAGGTCAAGGAATTGATCGCGCTCGCCGTCGCCGCGCAGATCCCCTGCCGGTACTGCATCTATTTCCACACCGAGGTTTCGAAGCTGAACGGCGCCCGCGACGCCGAGTTGAAGGAAGCCATCGCGATGGCCGCCCTCATCCGTCACTGGAGCACGGTGCTCAACGGGCTGCAGATCGATCTCGCCGAATTCAAGCAGCAGACCGCGCAGATCTTCGCATACGTCAAGCACCCGACCGCGACCGGTCAGGCAGTCCCGGTGACGGACGCGGCGTCTGCCTACCGCGACATCGAGCGTACGCTCGGCTCGGTCCCGACGTTCCTGCGCCGGTTTCCGGAAGAGGCCATCGCGGCGGGCTGGCGCGAGATGAAGAGCGTCGACCTCAACCCCGCGACCGCGCTGCCGGCCAAGAGCAAGGAGCTGATCGGTCTCGCGGTCGCGTCGCAGATTCCCTGTCAGTACTGCATCCACTTCCATACCGAGGCCGCCAAGCTCAACGGCGCGAGCGACACCGAGATCGGCGAAGCGGTCACCATGGCGGCGCTCACACGACACTGGAGCACGGTGCTCAACGGCTCGCTCATCGACGAAGCCGTGTTCCGCAAGGAGGTCGACCAGATGGTGAGGAACGCCAGGAAGGTGGTCGCGAAGCACTGAGACCATCGCGGCGGCTCCGCCCCGAGGGGGCGGACGGTGGCGGGGGCCCAGACGTGGCCCCTTCGTCCGTTTGCACCCGAGGTTCGAGCAGGGATGGCCCTCGCGCTGCAGACAAAACGACTGAAAGGGTACGCCAGCGCCTCCGCTTCCGCGGGCAACCGCCCGCCACCATCTCCGTCATCAGCGACGCTGGGGCCATCGCGGTGGCGCAGCACGCTGATCGCCGCCGCCCCGAGGGGCGGGCCGTGCGCGGCGGCCCTGAAGCGAGTTGACCGAAGGTGGATAGCGACACCGCTGACGGGATGCCATAACAGGGCTTGAACTCACTGCCCTCTCGAGAAGCAGGTGCCGTTCAAGTAGCGCGCCATCGCGCTTTCCTTGTAAGGCCTCCCGCCCGGCCGTCACCTTGACTGGCGAGGTCAGAGCGCCGCTGTCGTCGCCGCTGGAGAACGCCGTTCCGTCGTCCACGTCAACATTGAGGGAGGTCGTGTTGCCGACGCCCGAGACGCTTGTCTTCAGCACATCCGACGTGGGCCGGAGAGTCGTCACGGTTTGTAGTTGCTGCGTGCGGGCAGCCATCGGGTCGGCGGCGTCCGGGACGGAGGAAGGCGCAGGTGGCGATCTCATCCTGGGTGTATTCGAAACGTAGCTGGATGCGGCCTCCCGGCTTCGGCCAGCACCGAACGCGCATCGGCTCCTCCTCGAGCGGATCCCTCCGGAACGCACACGATCGCCCGGTCCGCGCCCTACAACGAACCACAACGGAGTCATTTCCGGATATCGTGGGCCCCAGTGGGGTGAGCCACGGGAAGCGGCAGCTGACCGTCGAGGAGGCAGGTCGTCAGGCACTCAGATGGTCGTGCACTCCCACGCGACGCACAGTTCCTCGCAGATCGTGTTGCCGTCCGACGTGGTCCTGCACTTGTACTCGGTCTTGGTGCACTTGCAGATGTCGATCTTGGGGCGTTTGAGTCCGCCCCCCGGTTTCGAGTTGACCACCACCGCTACATCGGGCCTGGGGTAGTGGATGGTGATGTCGGGGCCCTCGGCCAGTGATCTCACTCGCCGCATTCGCGGCGACGTGATCTTGGGGACCTCGGGTGAAGTTCGCTTGTTGTGGGCCATGGTGATGTCTGGAAAAACGCGCCACCGTCCGGATCTTCCGTTCGCCTGGCCAGGCCGTGGGGGCCGGACGTCGGTGGACGGCGTGCCACCGAATCTGATTTACTGGATCGGTCTTGGGCGTCGCGCCGGGCCGGGTCTGTCTGCTCGCGGTGGTGTGCCTGGTCGGACCGGCGCCGGCCGCCGCGCGCCTCGCGACCACTCCGGTGCCAACCTGGGTGACGCCGGTGACGCCGGATCTCGGGTGGCGCGCGACCGACGTGCGGCACGGGATCGAGCCACTGCTCGACGAGGTCCAGGTGTCGTTGGGGCCGCGTCCGGTCCG
>JBKPRZ010000404.1:0-14262 GCA_046734815.1 Myxococcota bacterium
TCGTAGGACAGGGCCACGTACATCATCGGGCGCAGGGCGATGGTGTCGCCCACCGCCACCGGGCGCTTCTGGATCGCGTGCAGGCCCAGGATGCCGCTCTGGGGCGGGTTCAGGATGGGGGTCGACATCATCGATCCGTAGATCCCGCCGTTGGAGATGGTGAAGGTGCCGCCCTCCAGCTCGGCCAGCTGGATCCGGTTCTCGCGCGCCTTGAGCGCCAGCTCGGCGATGGTCTTCTCGATCTCGGCCATCGACAGCCGGTCGGCGTCGCGCACCACCGGCACCACCAGCCCCTTGCCCCCGCCGACCGCCACCCCGATGTCGTAGTGGTCCTTGTAGACGATGTCGCTGCCGCGCACCTCGGCGTTGACCAGCGGGTACTGCTTGAGCGCGTCCACCACCGCCTTCACGAAGAAGGACATGAAGCCCAGCTTGATGCCGTGGCGCTTGACGAACGCGTCCTGGAAGCGCTCGCGCAGGGCCATCACCTCGGCCATGTTGACCTCGTTGAAGGTCGTCAGGATGGCGGCGTTGTTCTGCGCCTCCAGCAGCCGCCGGGCGACGGTCTTGCGCAGCGGGGTCATCGGCACCACCCGCTCGCGCGGGCCGGCCGGTTGCGGGGCCCGCGCCGGGGCGGAGGCGCCGCCGCCGACGACCGGCCCGCCCCGGTGCAGGCGCGGCCGCCCCAGCCGGCCGGCCCGCGCGAGCGGGTGGTGCCGATGACCCCGCTGCGCAAGACAGTCGCCCGGCGGCTGCTGGAGGCGCAGAACAACGCCGCCATCCTCACCACCTTCAACGAGATCGACATGCAGGGGGTGATGTCGCTGCGCGAGCGTTTCCAGGACGCGTTCGTCAAGCGCCACGGCATCAAGCTGGGCTTCATGTCCTTCTTCGTGAAGGCGGTGGTGGACGCCCTCCGCCAGTTCCCGGTGGTCAACGCCGAGGTGCGCGGCACCGACATCGTCTACAAGGACCACTACGACATCGGGGTGGCGGTCGGCGGCGGCAAGGGGCTGGTGGTGCCGGTGATCCGCGACGCCGATCGCCTGACCATGGCCGAGATCGAGAAGACCATCGCCGAGCTGGCCGTCAAGGCGCGCGAGAACCGGATCCAGCTGGCCGAGCTGGAAGGCGGCACCTTCACGATCTCCAACGGCGGCATCTACGGGTCGATGATGTCCACCCCCATCCTCAACCCACCCCAGAGCGGCATCCTGGGCCTGCACGCGATCCAGAAGCGCCCGATGGCGGTGGGCGACACCATCGCGCTGCGCCCGATGATGTACGTGGCTCTGTCGTACGACCATCGCATCGTCGACGGGCGCGAGGCGGTCCAGTTCCTGGTGCGGGTCAAGGAGTGCATGGAAGACCCGCAACGCATCCTGATCGAGGTCTAGCCCTTCCTGGCGATGGCGAGCCGGGCAGCGACGCGCCGCTGTCCCTGACCCCACCTGGCCTGTGGAGTCACAATAAACAGCCGTATCGTTCTATCCGTCGGCCCCGCCCTCCGAGGCTGCCTGAATTTCGCCCAACGCAACCGCGGCGGTGTCATCTTGGCCACACTGGTGATGGGACCGACGGAGCATGAGGAGGCTGTGCAGCAGGCCTCCGCGGCGGGTGCACGCGCCTGGCCGAGCCTGAACCTGCCGGTCGCCGACTTCGCCGCCTGGGTGTCCGGGCGGGGGCTGGAGCCGCAGGCGCTGCGCGAGCGGGGTGCGGATCTGTACCTGGCCTGCGCCTGCGCGCGCGGCGATCCGCAGGCGCTGCTGCTGTTCGACCGGACCTACCTGCAGGCGCTGCGGCCCAACCTCGCGCATGGCTCGCTGTCGCCCGAGCAGCTGGACGAGCTGAAACAACGGCTGCGGGTGCGCCTGCTGACCGGCCCGCAGCCGCGCATCGCCACCTTCGCCGGCCACGGCCCGCTGGCCGCCTGGGTGCGGGTGGCGGCCGCCCGCCTGGCGCTCGAGCTGCACGCGTCGCTGCGGGGCGCGGTCGAGTCGCCGGCGGCGCTGCTGGACGCGCTGGTGGGTGCGGAGGCGGATCCCGAGCTGGAGGCGGCCAAGCGGCAGCACCAGGCCGAGTTCACCGCCGCGCTGGAGTCGATCCTGCAGGAGCTGAGCCCGCGCGAGAAGACCCTCCTGCGCATGCATTTTCTCGATCGCCTCAACATCGACGAGATGGGCACTGTCTTCCGCGTCCACCGCGCCACCGTGGCCCGCTGGCTGGTGGCCCTGCGCCGCCAGCTGTTCGAACGCCTGTGCGAGCGCCTGTCCCTGCAGCTGAAGGCCAGCGCCTCCTCGGTGGCCAGCCTGGCCCGCCTGGTCCGCTCCGACGTCGAGCTCTCGATCCAGCGCCTGCTGCGCGACTGACCCGCAGATTCGCTCGATGACCAGGTTCTTGACTGCGCCTCACTCTAGGATCTAGAGTACTCTAGAAATGAGCGAAACAGGGAGGCCCATGATGGACGAACGGCAGCTGCAGGAAGACCTTCAATACGTGCGATCGGCGGTGGCCCGGGGCGAAGGCGGGCACAATCCCGCGGCGGTCTATTTCCTCTGGGCGGCGATCACCTTCGTCGGGTTCGCGCTGCTGGACCAACGGCCGGACAAGGTCGGGCTTTACTGGCTGTTCGTCGGGCCGCTGGGCGGGGTGTTGAGCGGGCTGCTGGGGTGGCGGGCCGGGCGCGCCCGCGGGCAATCCTCGCAGGCGGCCGGGCGCCGGCACTGGCTGCACTGGAGCGCGCTGGTGCTGGCGATCATGTTGCTGATGCCGCTGGCGGCGACCGGGCACATCCCGGGCAACGAGATTCCCCGGCTGGTGCTGCTGCTGGTCGCCTTTGCCTACTTCACCGGGGGCAACCAGCTGGACGGTCGGCTGCGCTGGATCGCCGCCGCGGTGGCGGGCTGTTACCTGCTGACCCTGGCGCGGCCGGAGCTCCCCTATCTGTGGACCTTGACCGCGACCATCGTGGCGGTCAGCTTCGTCGCCTGCGGTCTGGTGACCGCCGCCAGCGAGCGGCGCGAGCGACAGACCCGCGAACCGTGAAGAACGAGCCCACCGCCGCCCAGCGCCTGCTGGAACACCGCCTGCGACTGGCCATCTGTGTGCTGCTCACGCGGTACGATCGCCTGTCCTTCGCGCGGCTGAAGCAGCTGACCGAGGAGACCGACGGGAACCTGGGTGCCAACCTCCGGCGCCTGGAAGAGGCCGGCTTCCTGGAGGTCAGCAAGGAATTCGTCGACCGGCGCCCGGTCAGCTGGTACGCGATCACGTCCACCGGTCACGCGTTGCTGAAAGAGCACCTGGACGACCTCTCCCGCCTCATCGCCCAGGTGGGCAAGCGGCCGGCTTCCGGGCGCTGACCACGCTGAACGCCTGGCCCCGGGGACGCTGAACATCTGGCTTCAGGTCGGGCCCAGCCCGGCTTGAACCCGGACCGGGACGGACCCACAGACCAGAGAGATGAAGAACGTGCTGTGTGCAACCGATCTGAGCGCGGCGTCGGACGAGGCGCTCCGCCAGGCCGACGCCGTGTGCGCGGAGCCCGGCGTCCGTCTGACGGTCCTGCACGTCGAGCCGCCGCTGGTACCGACCACCTTCGCCGGGTACGGTCTCCCGTCGCTGGCGCCGGGCGAGCTGGAGGCCATGCGCGCGCGGGCGCGGCAGGGCCTGGACGATCAGATCGCGCGGGTAGGGCTGCGCTGCCCGGACCTGCGCAAGGAACTGTGCCCCGCCACCGGCCCGGCCTACGCCGAGATCGTGCGCCAGGCCGAGACCGGCGCCTTCGACCTGCTGGTGGTGGGCAGCCACGGCGGAAGCGGCATCGAACGCGTGCTGCTGGGCTCGGTGGCCGACAAGGTCGTGCGCTACAGCCACGCCCCGGTTCTGGTGGCGCGGCGGGCGCGCGCGCCCGGCGACGTGGTGGTGGGCAGCGACCTGTCCGAGGGCGCGCGGGTCGCCCTGATGGCCGGCGTGCGCGAGGCCGCCCGCCGCAAGCGGCGCCTCACCGTGGTGCACGCCCTGGGCTACCCCGCCGAGATGCTGGCCCTGGGTTACGCGCCGCTGGTCCCGCCGCCGACGCCCGTACCCGGCGCCAGCGCAGCCCAGCGCCAGGCCATGACAGAACGGCTGGAGCGGCTGCTGGCCGAGGCGAAGATCGAGGCCCGCGTCGTGATCGAGGAGGGCGACCCCGCGGCGGTCATCACCCAGCTGGCCGAGACCCTGCCCGCCGAGCTGATCGTGGTCGGCGCCTCCGGCAAGACCGGCCTGGCCCGCGTCCTGCTGGGCAGCGTGGCCACCGCCGTCGTGCACAAGTCCCCCTGCTCCACCCTTGTCACCCGCCCCCCCGCCTGATCGCCCGCGGTCACCCGCGCGACGAGCGAGCAGCAACAACCGAGTCCGCTACTCCAGATCCGAACGCCAGGGGCGGTAGTTGGGATCGGGGGCGGGCGGCAGCGGGGCGGCGGGTAGGGCCAGGGTGTCGGGGGAGACGGGGTGGGCGCGGCGGCGCAGGCGGGTGGACAGCCAGGGCAGCAGCACCCAGGTGACGGCGGCGAGCATCCAGAGAAGCAGCAGGGGCACCAGGGTGCGCAGGCCGACAAGGCCCAGGCGGTGGCCCCAGTTCCACGAGCCGGGGAACAGAGCCAGGCGGCCGATCTTGAAGTTCGCCCACCACAGCTTGGGGATGGGGTTGAGGATGTTGGCCTGCGGCTGGGCGGTCACCGAGGCGGCCAGGACGGCGAAGCCCATGCCGTAAAGGCCGGTCAGCAGCAGCGGCACGCGCATGAACCAGCCGGTGCGCGTCCACAGGATGGCCAGGCCCAGCGACAGCAGCGCCAGGCCCGAGGCCACGTTGCGGGGGCCGTAACACCAGCCGCCGAACCAGCCGGCGTACGAGCTGTTGAGCAGGAAATAGTAGCCCGGCACCACCCAGCAGAAGGTGGCCACCTCCTTCCAGCTGCGCTCGGCGGGGGCCAGCGGCGGGTCGAGCATCCACATGCCCAGGCCCAGGTGCGCGGCCACCAGCACCGGCGACAGCAGCAGCAGGCCCCGGTATTCGCCGAACAGCGACAGGCCCAGGTTGCTGCCGCTCGGCAGCTTGAACAGCTCGTCGACGGGGGCGAAGTTCACCTGGTGCTGGTAGCCGATCGAGAACGGCGAGCCGAAGGCGGCCAGGTTGTACCAGATCAGAACCGCCAGGCACGGCAAGGCGCCGGCGGCGATCCCGCCCAGCACCCGCAACATCCGCCGCCACCCCGTGCCGCGCACGTGCAGCAGCGCCAGGCCGGTCAGCAGCACCGCCGTCACCGCGGCCGGGTATTCCGAGATCGTGGCCCAGCCGGCGCACAGACCCAGGGCGGCGCCCAGCAGCAGGTCACGCCGCGGGCTGCCGGGATCGCGCAGGGCCACCGCCGCCATCAGCGCGAACAGCAGCAGCGACGCCGCCAGCGCGTGCACCCAGAACACGGTGGCGTACGAGAAGATGGGCGTGCCCACCGCGAACACCAGCGCGCCGAACAGCGCCCCGCCCTCGCTGGCTCCCATCTTGCGCGCCAGCCACAGAAAACCGAGCGCCGCCGCGGCGGCGGGCAGGGCGGCGGTGGTCAGCGAGCACAGATACAGCAGCCACATCAGCGAGGTGGGCGAGAGCGGATCGGCGCCGGCCAGCTTCATCCCCGCGCGAGCCACCGCCACGAAGGGCACCGCCAGCAGCGCGTGGCCGGGCGCCTTGTCGCTGAAATATTCGTTGCCCACCCTGGATTTGTCGCCAGTGTTGGCGTGGTAGGCGGTGATGCGCAGGGTGTGGCGCTCGACGATCGCCCGCACCATATCGAAGCGCGAATCCTGGTTCCAGCCGTTGGACTGATAGAAGTACCCGTAGGTACAAAACAGGGTCACGCCCAGCAGGATGATGCGGCCTCGGGTCAACACGGGGTCACTCGTCGATCATCTGCGGCGGCGGCGGTTCCCAGACGTCGGTGATCCGGTCGAACACTGGGTCGGAAGCCAGCGCCGGCGGGTGGACGGCCTGGTACAGCAGCAGCAGCCCGGCGCCCCCCAGGCAGGCCAGCGGCAAGGTGGCGAAGGCGCGCCGCACGCCGAAGGCCAGCAGCCAGAACGCCACCGCCGCCGCATACAGGAACAGCGGCGCCAGCGCCCACACGCCCGCCAGCCCCAGCGCGGTGCCGGCCGAGTGCGGGGCGTGGCCGCTGTCGACCAGGCGGAAGGTCAGCTCGTAAAGCGGGTTGTGCAGCCCCGCCGGCCAGTAGGGGAAGGTCGCCACCGCGGCGACGTGCACCACCACCGCCACCAGGATCAGCGCCTGGGCGAGCCCGCGCGTGGCGAACCAGCGGTAGGCCGACGCCAGGCCGGTGGCCGCCAGCCAGGCCACGAACGGCAGACACAGGGTCAGGCCGGGACGGCCGCGCTCGGCCGCTCGCGCCGCCGGCAGCGCGGCCAGGGCGCCGGCGTAGGCCAGCACCGCCAGCGCGCAGACCACCGCCTCGGGTCCCACCAGCCGCCGGGTCACCCTGTTGCCCAGCGCGACCGCCAGACCGACCAGCGCCAGCACCGCCCAGGGCATGAACACCAGCAGGCCGCCGGCCGGCGAGAGGAACAGATCGAACAGCACCCGCGTGTCGGGCAGCCCCAGCGCGGCCGGGACCGAGGGGTCGAAGCTGCCCGCCCTGTCGGTCAACGGCAGGCGCAGGGGGATGCCCAGCACCAGCTTCTGCCAGGCGCCCAGGCCGACCAGCAACGGGGCCATGCCCAGCACGATGAAGAACGCCGTCTTCAGCCGCCCGCTGCCCCGGACCATCGCATAAAGCGCGATCACCGGCGCGACGAACAGCGCGCGGTAGTCGATCAGCAGCGCGGCGGCGCACAGCACGCCCACCAGCAGCGCGGTGAGGGCCGGGCGGCCCGATTCGCCGCGCACCAGGGTCACCGCCGCCAGGAAGGCGCCCGCCAGGCAGACCGCCGCCAGCTGGTCCGACAGGAACAGCGCCGACTGCGGCAGCGCCGCCGACCCCAGCGCGTAGGCCACCAGCGCCGCCCGCCGCGCCGGCTCCTCGGGGGTGAACCGCGCGGTCAGCCGGTAGAACAGCGGCAGGAACAGCAGCGTCGGCAGGGCGATCAGCAGGGCGCGGAAGGCCCAGGTGCTCACCGGCGGCGAGGCCACCTTCAACACCTTCAGCAGAAGATGAAGCGGCGCCGCCAGGAAAGACAGCGCCGGCGCCTGCGCGGCGTGCAGCTGTCCGGCGGGCGTGCGCACCACCGGCGCGCCCGCCGGCAGCTGGCGCGACAGATCGACCGGGGCGTCCAGCCGGAACACGTGCTGCTCGGCGATCTGCTGCGCCACCAGCGCGCGCGGCACCTCGTCGGCGGGGCGCAGCCGATCGAAGTAGGGAAACGAATACAGATACACCAGCGCGAACAGCAGGAAGGCCCGCCCGCTCAGCGGGCGCAGGCTGGGCAGCGGCATCCGCAGCCGCGCGGCCCGCCGCACCACGGGGGCGGCGGGCAGCGGCGCAGAAACCGAGACCAGCGTGTCGAACATCGGTGCCCGCTTTTACTATGAAAGTCGGACCGACGGGACCCCCGCGATCAGGGCAGCCGCACCTGCACGCCCACGCCCACGTCGATCTCGATCCGGAACCAGCGCACCACGCCGATGTTCTCGCCGAACTGCACGTAGGCCCCGATGTTCCGGAACGCGTCGTACATCAGACCGTTCGAGTTGCGCAGGCCGAAGTCGCTGTTGCGCACGTGGGCCTGCCCCTGCTTGGTGGCGTCGTACAGGAACTGCAGGGTGGTGAAGAACTTCAGCCGCACCTCCCGGTCCAGCCACAGCCGGATGCCGGGCGCGAGGGCCAGCTGGCGGCCCACCCCCGGCGCCTGGTCCAGGGCCAGCCCCAGCCGCACGTCCGCGATCACGTCCAGCTTCTGCGTCGACCCGTAGGACATCTGGAAGTCCAGGAAGGCGGGCACCCCGCTGGTGCAGACCCACTTGCCGTCGTCGCCGCTGCTGTCGAGGCAGCTCTGCTGCTCCTGGTAGCGCGCGATCATGCGGTAGCCGATCCCGGGCATCAGCGACACGCCCACCTGGTGATGGTGGTCCACCTGGGGCGGCCGTTCGGTGAACGGCAAGGTCGCCTCGGCCGCACGCGCCGATTGGGACGCGACAACCGGAAAACCAGCGACCATACTGAAGGCGACGATGACGCGGGGGCATCTTCTCATGGGAGGGGAGGCGAGTATCCATCCGGGGCGTGCCGGGCTCAAGCCGGGGTCCCCAAGCCGGTCTGCCGGCTTGGGGTGGAGCCGCCGAGCGTTGCTGGCTGGCGTTCCGGCCGCCGCCCTCGCCCTGCTGCGCGCCCGCCGCGCCTTCGCCATCGGCGAGCACAGCGCCCTGCGCTTCGCCCGCCTGCACCTGACCGACCTGCCCAACCCGCGCCCGTCGGCCCTGCGCCGCCTGGCCATGGAGATCGAGCGGCGCACCAGCCTGGTGACGGTGCCCGAACCCATCGAGATCAAGCTCACCGACAGCGAGCTGCACCGCTACCCCTTCCTGGTCCTGTCGGGTGACCGCGGGTTCGCGCCTCCCACCGAGGCGGAGGTGGTGCGGCTACGTCGGTTCCTCACCTACGGTGGATTCCTGCTGGTCGATTCGGCCGAGGGGCGGGCCAGCGGCCGCTTCGACGAGTCGGTGCGCGCGCTGCTGGCCCGGGCGCTGCCCGGCGACCTGCCCGCCCGCGTCCCCGACGACCACGTCCTGTGGAAGTCCTTCTATGTGCTGCGCGGGGTGGCGGGCCGCATCCTGGCGGCGCCGTACCTGGAGGCGGTCGAGCGCGATCGCCGCCTGGCCGTCATCTACACCCAGAACGACCTGTGCGGCGCGCTGGCCCGCGACGGGTTCGGCCGCTGGGAACACGAGGTGCTTCCGGGCGGCGACGCCCAGCGCGAGCAGGCCTTCCGCTTCGCGGTCAACGTGGTGATGTACGCCTTCTGCCTGGACTACAAGACCGAGCAGGCGCACATCGAGTTCATCCTGCGCACGCGGAGGCAACGGTACTGATGGCCCTGCCCGCGGACCCGGCCAACGGGGAGGTCCTGTCCTCGATGGACTGGAAGCTGGCGGTGGGGTCGCACCTGCCGCACGGCCTGCTGGTCCTGATCTGCGCGGCGGCCGGCTTCGCCATCGCCTTCTCGGCGGTGTCGCTGCTGTGGGAGCGGCGGCGCGGGCGGGCCGCCCTGCTGCTGCTTCTGCGCACGGGCGCGGTGGGCGTCTGTCTGGCGGTGGCGCTGCAGCCGGTGCTGGAGCTGGGTCAGGTGACCCGGGTGCCCAACCACGTGGCGGTGCTGGTGGACACCTCCCGGTCCATGACCGTGCGGCCGCCCGAGGGCAAGGAACGTTACCTGCGCGCCGCCGACGTCATCCACGCGGCCGGGCCGACCTTCGAGGAGTGGCGGCACGAGGGGCACAAGGTCGATCTGTACAGCTTCGGCGAGAGCCTGCAGCCCACCGACCCGCGCAGCCTGCGCCAGGCGCCGAAGGCCGAGGCCACCCGCATCGGCGAGGGGCTGGCCGAGCTGCGCGGCCGCTACGCCGGGCGCGACCTGGGCGCGGTGATCATCGTGTCCGACGGCATCGACACCGGCCGGGTGGGGCGCGGCCCGCTCGACGGCGAGACCCGCAAGACCCTGGAGGCGCTGGGCGCGCCCGTGCACACCGTGTTCGTGGGCGAGTCCGAGCTGCGCGACCTGTCGGTGGCGGCGGTGCTGGCCGACGACTTCGCCTTCGTGCGCACGCCCATCAAGCTGGAGGCGATCGTGCGCGCCACCGGCCTGCCCAGCCGGCAGATCGAGGTCACCCTCAGCCGCGACGGCCGCCTGGTCGACTCGCGCAGCGTGCACATCGAGGACACCGACGTCGAGCAGAAGGTCTCGTTCGACTGGACGCCCGACCGCCCCGGCAACTTCGTGTTCGAGATCGCCACCCCGGTGCTGGCCGGCGAGGCCCTGACCAGCAACAACCGACAGGTGTTCACCCTCAAGGTGATCCGCGACCGGGTGCGCGTGCTGCACGTCTGCGGGCGGCCCAGCTGGGACCAGCGCTTCTTGCGCTCGATGTTGCGGCTGGACCCCAACGTCGACCTGGTGTCGTTCTTCATCCTGCGCACCGAGACCGACGACCAGCCGTGGAACCGCGACGAGATGTCCCTGATCCCCTTCCCCGACCGGGAGATCTTCGACGAGCAGCTGAAGTCGTTCGACCTGCTGATCTTCCAGAACTTCAACTCGGCCCCCAGCTACAAGGTCGAGCCCTACCTGCCCGGGCTGCGCGACTACGTGCAGTCGGGCGGGGCGCTGGCCATGATCGGCGGCGACCTGTCGTTCGCCAGCGGCGGCTTCGCCCAGACCGCCCTGCGCGAGGTGCTGCCGGTCGAGCTGGAGGGCATCCCGGTCACGGGCGACCGCGCCTTCACCCGCGACAACTTCAAGCCCAAGCTCACCCCCGCCGGGCGCAGCCACCCGGTGACCTCGCTGAGCCTGGACCCCAAGGTCAACGAAGCGCGCTGGGCCTCGCTGCCGCCGCTGGAGGGGATCAACCGGGTGGCGCGGTTGAAGGCGGGAGCCACCGCCCTGCTGACCCACCCCACCGCGCGCACCGACGCCGGCGAGCCCGCCCCGGTGCTGGCGGTGACCGACGCTGGCAAGGGGCGGACCCTGGCGCTCACCACCGACAGCGCCTGGCAGTGGGGCTTTCTCTCCGCCGGCGCCGGCGACGACGGCCGCACCTTCCAGCGCTTCTGGGAGAGCGCCATCCGGTGGCTGGTGCGCGACCCGGCGCTGACCCTGCTGCGGGTGGAGCTGGATCGGGTCGAATACCGCAAAGGGCAGCCCGCCTCGGCGCGTGCCCGCACCCTGCATGCCGACTATTCGCCGGCCGGCGACACCTCGGTGGCGCTGGCGCTGTTCGCGGTGGGGGACGAGAGCCCGGGGTCGACTGGCAAGGCGCTGCGCAACTTCGAGGTCACCACCAACAAGGACGGCGAGGCCCACCTCGAGCTGCCGGCGCTGCCGGCCGGGGTGTACCGGCTGTCGGGCCGGGCGATCATCGACGGGCGCAACCTGACCGAGGAGCAGACGTTCGTGATCCGGCCCGAGGGTCGCGAGCTGGAGGACGTGGTCTCGCAGCGCGCGGTGCTGCGCGAGATCGCGCAGGTCACCGGCGGCTCGTTCATCGAGGGCGCCATCGGCTCGCCGGCGGTGCGCAAGCCGCGCGAGATCCGGGCCGGCAGCCTGCGCACGGTCGAGCTGTGGTCCAATCCGTTGCTGCTCTTGCTGGCCATCGGGCTGCTGGTCACCGAGTGGACCCTGCGCCGGCGCGCCGGGCACGGGTAGGTCCGGTTTTCGGCGAGTCTGCTTGACGCCGGCCCCCACGGGCGCCACGATCACGCCCCATGCCTGGCGCCGAGACATTCGTCCACGAGATGGAGACCAAGAACCAGGCCTCGTTCGATCGGCTGATGGGCGCCTACACGCAGACCTTGCAGAAAGAGGACCTCTCGCCCGCCGACCTGCTGCGCCTGGAGATGAAGACGACGGTGGAGGCCACCGAGGTGTCGGCTCTGTGGATCACAGAGACCGACTCGCTGGAGGTCAAGATGGCGCTGGCCGCCGCCTGCGGCGACGGGGCCCGCAACTTCGTGCTGCTGCGCGATCGCCTGGCGGCGCTGGGGGTGGACCCGCTGGGCTTCGACGTGCGCTTCGGCGGCTACTCGAAGCTGTTCGCGTTCTTCCGCTCGCTGCAGACCACCGAGGAGCGCGCCTCGGCCGGGCCGGTCACCCTGCGCGCCTTCAACCTGCGGCGCCTGGACGCCGCCGCCCAGCAGGCCGAGGCCAAGGGCGATGCCGAGACCGCCGCCCTGCTGCGCGAGACCCTGGTCCGCGACGAGGAGAACCAGCGCGACATCGGCCGGCGCACGTTGCTGGACACGGCCATCAACGAGGAAAGCCAGGCCCGCGCCCGCCGCGCCGCCTTCCGCACCATCGAGCTGCTGGGCGAGGTGTACGAGCCCGCCATGCTGCGCAAGTTCCTGTCCCGCTCGATCAAGCGCTGAGCGCGTCGCCGGTCAGCGCGCCGATCAGCCGATCCGCCGATCAGTGATCGGCGAGGACGTCGCAGACCACGACGGTGATGTTGTCGCGGCCGCCGCGCTGGTTGGCCACCGCCACCAGGCGGCTGGCCACCTCGTCGCGGTCGCCGCGCAGGCGCTCGGCCAGCTCGCCGTTCTCCAGGTAGCCGTGCAGGCCGTCCGAGCACAGCAGGAACCGATCACCCGGCTCCAGCGGCAAGGTGGTGGTGTCGACCTCGACGTAGTCCTGGTGTCCCACCGCGCGGGTGATGATGTTCTTGCCAGGAGCGTTGGCCGCCTCCTCGGGCGTGATCAACCCGAGCTTCAGGCGGAAGTTGACCAGGGTGTGGTCCTCGGTGAGCTGCACACACTCCTTGCCGCGCACGACGTAGACCCGGCTGTCCCCCACCTGCGCGATGAACCCCATCTTACCCACACACAGCAACGAGGACAGGGTGCTGGACATCCCGCGCTGGCGCGGGTCCTGCTCGCCCATGCCGAACACCATGTAACAGGCCGATTGCACCGCGCTTTCCAGCAAACGCCGCACCAGCCCCTGGTTCTCGTGGTTGGGATCGGCCACGAACGCTTCGACGGTGCCGCGCCAGCGTTTGACCCAGGAATGCACCAGCTCGACCGATTCGGCGCTGGCCACCTCGCCCTTGGCGTTGCCACCCACCCCGTCGCACACGACGTAAAGACCCATCTCGTCGTCGGCCAGGAACGCATCCTCGTTGTGCGGGCGGCGCCGACCGACATCGGTAATCCCGGCAGAGCGGACAATCATCGCCTCGCCTCCATGCACCCTACCCCGTCGACAATTCGGACACGCAAATTAAGGTGTCGCGCTTACGGCAGATTTTATCATGATATATTGGCGTGTTATCATCGAAGACGATGCCCGCAGAGGGAAAGGCGGCGGAGACGTTTCCCTCGCCGTTCGGGCGGTACACGCTCACCGAGCGGCTGGCGACCGGGGGAATGGCGGAGGTCTTCAAGGCGAAGATCCTGTCTGCGCACGGCTTCGAAAAACAGCTGGTCATCAAGCGCATTCTTCCCCACCTGGCGGCGGACAAGACGTTCGTCGCCATGTTCATCGATGAAGCCAAGCTGACCGCGCAGCTGCTGCACCCGAAGATCGTGCAGGTGATCGATTTCGGGGAGGTGGGCGGCCAATATTTCATCGCCCTCGAGTTCATCGACGGCTTCGATCTGCTGGCCCTGTTGCGGGCGGCGGCCATCAAGCAGATTCGACTGCCCATGCCCATCAGCATGTTCATCACCATGGAGGTGCTGGACGCGCTGGACTACGCCCACAACGCCATCGACAACGAGAACCGGGCCATGCGGCTGGTCCACCGGGACATCTCGCCGTCCAACGTGTTCATCGCCCGACGCGGTGACGTGAAGCTGGGCGATTTCGGCATCGCGCACGCCAACAAGCGCGAGTCCAAGACCATGGCCGGCACGCTCAAGGGCAAATACGGCTACATGTCGCCCGAACAGGTGGTGGGCGCCAAGCTGGACGGGCGCAGCGATCTGTTCGCAGTGGGAATCGTGTTTGCCGAGATGTTGATGGGCCGGCGGCTGTTCACCGCCCCCAACGACCTGGACGTGTTGCTGATGGTGCGCGACGGCCGGCTCGAGCGGCTGACCAAATACGCCGGCGATCTACCGGCCGCGCTGGACAAGATCGTCAAGCAGGCGCTGGCGCGCCGGGTGGGCGACCGTTTCCAGAGCGCGGGAGAGTTCCGCGACGCCCTGGGCGACCTGCTGTTCAAGGTGCGGATGCGGGTCTCGCCCTCGGACGTCGGGCGGATCGCGGTCGACTTCCTGGATCAGAGCCCCGAGTCGATCCCCCGGGTGCGCGAGCAGGTCAAGCGCTGGGAGATGCCGGCGGCGCTGCTGAACGAAGGTGTCGCCGCCCCGGTCTCCAGCGCGCCGGCGCCCCCGCGCATCGCCACCCCGATCCAGGGGGTGAACCTCCCCTCGCCGCCGTCGGTGAAGACGCCCGCGCCGCCATCGATCAAGGGGCCGGCCCCGCCGTCGATGAGGGCGCCGCCCCCGCCGTCGGTCAAGGCTCCCGCGCCCCCCATCCCCGCCGCCGCGCTGACGCCGGCGC
>JBKPRZ010000405.1:0-8816 GCA_046734815.1 Myxococcota bacterium
GCCTGGCCCTGGCCGGCATTGCCCTGGCCGTGCAGAGCGCGGTCCCGGCCATCGCCGCCCGCGGCGCGGGGCCGCCCAGCAAGCTGGTGGGGGCGTTGTGGTCGGCGGTGTACTTCGGTTCGATCGCCGGGATGTTCCTGCTGGTCCGACGCCGCCGGCGCGCGGTCCGGCGCGAGCGCGGCGCCCTGCCCGACGCCGCGGTGGTGACCGTCGGGTCGGCGCTGCTGGCCTGGGTGCTGGTGATCCGGCCGGGCGTGGGCCACGGCCCGCTGGGCCTGATGTCGGGCCGGGCGGTGCTGCATCCGGTGCTGGACCTGGGCATCGCCGTGCTGGCCATCCGGCTGCTGCTCGACGGCGGCCAGCGCCACGCCTCCGCGCGCCTGCTGGGCGCCGCCATGCTGGCGCTGCTGGCCGGCGACCTGGGCTGGGGGCTGTCGGTGGTCGGCGCCGACCCGCAGGGCGCCTGGCCGCTGTTCCCGCGCACCCATGGCGCCCTGTTCCTGCTGTCGTTCGCGCTGCTGGGCGCCTCCGCTCTGCACCCGTCGCGTGAGGCCGCCGACCACGCCGACGAGCCGACGCCGCCGCTGCCGGTGGGGCTGACCCTGGCCTCGCTGGCCCCGCCGGCGCTGCTGTTCCTCGAGGTGGTGCAGGGCGAGGTCAAGGACGCCATCGCCATCGCCCTGTCGTCGTCGTTCCTGTTCCTGGTGGTGGTCGCGCGCATGGTGGTGCTGCTGCGGCGCCTCGAGCACCGCACCGTGCAGCTGGGCGAGCGCAACGAATCGCTGCGCCTCGAGCGCGAGATCACCGACCGCTACCTGGTGGCCGAGAGCGAGCGCCTGGCCCGCGAGACGGCCCTGCGCGCGGCCCTCCACCACAACAACCAGGAGCTGGGCCGGGCGGTGAAGATGAAAGACGAGTTTCTGGCCACCATCAGCCACGAGCTGCGCACGCCCCTGAACGCGATCCTGGCCATGTCCGAAGCGCTGCAGGAAGGCGTCTACGGCGAGCTGCCCGCCGACCAGCGCGACTGCGTGAACGTGGTGGAGGCCAGCGGCCGCCACCTGCTGGCGTTGATCAATGATGTGCTCGACCTGTCCAAGATCGAGGCCGGCGCCCTGGACATCAACCTGTTCCCGGTGGACGTGCGCGCCGCCTGCCAGAGCAGCCTGCAGTTCGTGCGCGAGCTGGCCCACCGCAAGAGCATCCGCATCCACGAGGACCTCAGCGAGCCGTTCACCGTGCTGGCCGACGAGCGGCGGCTCAAGCAGATGCTGATCAACCTGCTGAGCAACGCGGTCAAGTTCACCCCCGCGGGCGGCGAGATCGGCATCGAGGTGGCGCGCGACCGCCAGCGCGGCCGGGTGCGCTTCTCGGTGTGGGACACCGGCCCCGGCATCGCCCGCGAGCAGGCCGAGCGCCTGTTCAAGCCGTTCGTGCAGCTGAGCGGCGGTCCGGACCGCCCGCCCCAGGAGGGCACCGGTCTGGGCCTGGCGCTGGTCTACCGCATGGCCGAGCTCCACGGCGGCAGCGTGGCCCTGGAGAACGAGCTGTCGAGCGGCAGCCGCTTCAGCGTGTACCTGCCCTGGCAGGACCCGGGCGAGAGCAGCCGCCCGCATCTGGGAACCAGCCCCGATCGCGCCGATCCCACCGGGCCGCCGGGCGCGGCGCCGGGTGACAGCGCCCTGGTGCTGCTGGCCGAGGACAACGAGATCAACGCCCGGGTCATGCGCGATTTCCTCCTGGCCAAGGGCTGCCAGGTGGTGCTGGCCGCCTCCGGCGGCGAGGCCATCGAGCGCGCCCGGGCCCACGGCCCCGACATCATCCTGATGGACATCCAGATGCCGGGGATGGACGGCCTGGAGGCCACCCGCCGCATCCGTCAGGACCCCGCCCTGGGCGGAACACCGGTCATCGCCCTGACCGCGCTGGCCATGCCGGGCGACCGCGAGCGCTGCCTGGAGGCCGGCGCGAACGACTACCAGACCAAGCCGGTGAACCTGACCAGCCTGCTGGCGCGCATCCGCCAGCAGCTGCAGGCCCGCGGCGCCTCCCCGGACGGGCGGTCGCTCGGATGACGGACGTCCCCGCCGCCGCCGGACCGTCGGGACGCGGCCGCTGGCGCGCGCTGGTGGTGTACGCCGCCGCGCAGGTGCTGCTTTCTGCCGGGCTGTGGCTGTTCCCCATCTCCAGCTGGCCCGGCTGCCTGTGCGAGGTGGCGGTCGGGTGGGCGGCGGCGGCCTGTGCGGTGGCGGGCATCCGCCGTCACCGCCCGCCCGCGGTGAAGGCCTGGTGCCTGTTCGCCGCCGCCGTGTTCCTGAACGCCAGCGGCCTGCTGGTGCTGCGCGCCTTCGTGGGCGGCTTCGTCAGCTATGGCCCCACCGTCGCCGATCTGTTCTTCCTGGCCATGTTTCCCTGCCTGATCGGCGGCCTGTCGCTGCTGATCCGCCGCGGCGGCCGCGGCGACCGCCGGGCCAGCCTGGTCGACACCGCCAGCATCACCACCGGCCTGGCCCTGCTGGCCTGGGTGTTCATCATCCGCGCGCAGGCCAACGACGCCACCTTGCCCGTGCTGACCCGGATCACCCTGGCCTGTTACCCGGTCGGCGATCTGGTGGTCCTGGCCTTGATGGTGCGGCTGGTGCTGGGCGGCGGCAGCCGCAACCCGGCCGTGCGCCTGATGCTGGGAGCGATGCTCGGCTTTCTGGGTGCGGACGTGGGCTGGGTGGTCTTCTCCAGCGTCCTGCCCGACGCCCCCGCCGGCGTCGCCGCCCGGCTGCTGAAGATGTCGTCGCTCGTCGGCTTCGCCCTGGTTGGCGCGGCCGCGCTGCATCCGTCGGTGGCGGCGGTGCGCAATGCCCAGCAGGAGCCCGACGAGCCCACCGCCCGCCTGACCCCCGGGCTGCTGGTGTCGCTGACCCTGGTCTCGCTGGTCGCCCCGGGCGTGCTGCTCTTCGAGGTGTCGCGCCGCCGGATCACCGACGGCGCCGCCATCGCCATCGCGTCGATGACTCTCTCGCTGCTGGTGGTGGCGCGCATGGGCCAGCTGCTGCGCCGGATCCAGGAGCGCACCGAGGCGGTGCGGCGCGAGCGGGAGATGCGCGAGCGCGACCTGGCCACCGAGAAGGAGCGCCTGGCGCACGAGGTGCAGCTGCGCACCACCGAGCTCGTGCGGGCCAACGGCGAGCTGGAGCGGGCCATGCGCCTCAAGGACGAGTTCGTGGCCACCATGAGCCACGAGCTGCGCACGCCCCTCAACGCCATCCTGGCCACGTGCGAGGCCCTGCGCGAAGGTGTGTACGACGACCTGACCTCGCGGCAGCGCGAGTCGCTGACGGTGGTCGAATCCAGCGGCCGGCACCTGCTGTCGCTCATCAGCGACATCCTGGATCTGTCGAAGGTGGATGCCGGGAGGATGGAGCTGCGCTGGCAAGCGGTCGATGTGCCGTCGGTGTGCGAGGCGAGCCTGCAGGTGGTGGCCAGCCTGGCGCGGGCGCGCGCCATCCGCGTGCACCGCGACGTCGACCCCGGCCTTCCGACCGTGCGCGCCGACGAGCGACGGCTGAAACAGATGCTCATCAACCTGCTGAGCAACGCGGTCAAGTTCACGCCCGTCAAGGGACAGATCGGGCTGGAGGTGGCGCGCGACCGCCAGCGCGGCCGGGTGCGCTTCACGGTGTGGGACACCGGCCCCGGCATCGCCGCCGACAAGGCCCAGGGGCTGTTCCGCCCCTTCGTGCAGCTGGACCGCGGCCTCGACCGCAAGCACGACGGCACCGGCCTGGGCCTGGCGCTCACCTACCGCATGGCCGAGTTGCACGGGGGTAGCGTCGCTCTCGAGAGCGAGCCGGGGGTGGGGTCGCGCTTCTCCATCCACCTGCCCTGGCAGGAGGCCGAGGCGGAGGTCTCCGGGCCCGTGCTGACCGCCCGCCCGGTGGTGCTGGTGGCCGAGGACAACGAGCAGAACGCCCGCCTGATGACCGACTACCTGGGCGCCAAGGGCTGCCAGGTGGTGCGGGCCAGCTCCGGGCACGAAGCGCTGGACCAGGCGCGGGTCCACCGACCCGACGTGATCCTGATGGACGTGCAGATGCCGGGGATGGACGGCCTGGAGGCCACCCGTCGCATCCGCCAGGAAACCACCTTGCAGCACACACCGATCATCGCGCTGACAGCGCTGGCCATGCCGGGCGATCGCCAGCGCTGCCTGGAGGCGGGGGCCAGTGACTACCAGCCCAAGCCGGTGAACCTGGAACGGCTGCTCACCGGCATCTTCGCCCAGCTTGCCGGGGGCCCGAAATGAACGCGCCCGGCCCGCCCGGCCCCCCCGCCCAGGCCCGGATCCTCATCGTCGACGACGACGCGGGGTCACGGGCCTCGCTGCGCGCGCTGCTGCAGCGCGAGCCCTACGAGCTGCTGCTGGCCGAGAGCGGCGCCCGCGCGCTGGAGCTGCTGCAGAAGGAGACCCCCTCGACCATCCTCACCGACCTGATGATGCCGGGGATGAGCGGGGTGGACCTGTGCCGCGAGCTGCGGCGGGACGACCGCTGGCGGCACATCCCGGTCCTGCTGATCACGTCGCTGGAGGGGCCCAACTACACCGCCCTGGCGCTGGAGGCCGGGGCGGACGATTTCCTGTCCAAGCCGGTCAACGGCGTCGAGCTGCGCGCGCGCGTGCGCGCCATGTTGCGCATCCGGCGCCAGTACGAGCAGCTGCGCGAGACCTCACGCCTGCGCGAGGACCTGTCGCGGATGATCGTGCACGACATGCGCACCCCGCTGAACGTGATCGGCCTGGACGCACACGCCATCCTGGCCACCGCCCAGCAGCCGGGGGTGCTCGAGGCGGCCGGCGCCATCCAGCAGCAGGCGGCCGCCCTCAGCGCGCTGATGGACGACCTGCTGGTGATGGCCAAGATCGAGGACGGCCGCTTCACCCCCCAGCTGGCGGCCGAGGACCCGGTGGCGCTCACCGAGGCGGCCGCGGCCGGCTATCAGACCCTGGCCCGCCCGCGCCGGATCGATGTGCAGCTCGACCTGCCGCCGCGCGGGCAGACCGTGCTGCTGGACGCCAGCCTCTACCGGCGGGTGCTCGATAACCTGGTGTCGAACGCCATCAAGTTCTCCCCCGCCGGCGGCCAGGTGCGCGTCTGGCTCCAGTGCGGCGAGGGCACGGTGCCGCGCCTGCGCCTGCGGGTGGGCGACCAGGGCCCGGGCGTCCCCGCCGAGCTGCGCGACCGCATCTTCCAGAAGTTCGAGGTGGTGGACGCCAAGCGCCGCGGCTTCGCCGGCGTGGGGCTGGGCCTGGCCTTCTGCCGGCTGGTCGCCGAGGCGCACCAGGGCCAGATCCGCGTCGACCCCAACACCCCGCAGGGGTCGATCTTCACCTTCGAGCTGTGACCGTCGGGTCGTCCGTCAGGACGCCTTGGACTCCGGGCTGGCCGGAGCGGGGGCGCCGCCGGCGGGGGCCGCCTCGGCGGCCGGCGCCTCGCCGTCCTCCTTGTCGACCGAATAGCCGCAGCCCTCGGCGATGCAGCGCAGCCGCACCCCGGCCTTGGACACCTTCTCGACCAGGAACGGGGCGTTGCAGGACGGACAGGCCTTGGGGACGGGCCGGTCCCAGGACACGAAGTCGCACTTGGTCTTCGAGTAGTTCGCGCAGCCGAAGAACACCTTGCCCCGCCGCGAGCGCTTCTCGGTGAGATAGCCGCCGCAGCCGGGCCGCGGACAGGCCACCCCGATCGAGATCGGGCTGGTGGTCTTGCAGTCGGGGTAACGCGAGCAGGCCAGGAACTCGCCGAAGCGCCCGCGCCGGATCAACATGGTCGACCCGCAGGTGGGGCACTTCTCGTTGGTCTCGCGGGTGGTGGCCACCACCTGGATGCTGCCGTCGGCGGCGCGGGTGTACTCCTTGGTGTTGCGGCACTCGGGGTAACCGGAACAGGCCAGGAAGTGCCCGTTGCGGCCCCACTTGATGACCATCACCTTGCCGCACTTCTCGCAGACGTGTTCGGTGGGGATCTCCTCGCGCTTCACGTCGCGCATCTCCACCTTGGCCTTCTTCACGTCCTCCTGGAACGGGCCGTAGAACTCGCGCAGCAGCCGCACCCACTCCTGGCGGCCCTCCTCCACCTCGTCCAGACGTTCTTCCATCTGGGCGGTGAAGTCGGTGCTGACGATCTCGGGGAAGCTCTTGACCAGCAGCCCGTTGACCATCACCCCCAGCTCGGTCGGATGCAGGCGGTTCTCCCGCTTCTCGACGTAGCCACGTTCCTGGACGGTCGAGAGGATGGCCGCGTAGGTGGACGGGCGGCCGATCCCCTTTTCCTCCAGCTCCTTGACCAGGGTGGCCTCGGAGAACCGCGGCGGCGGCTGGGTGAAGTGCTGCTCGGGCCGGGTCTCCAGCAGCTTGAGGGTCTCGCCCTCGTGCACCTCCGGCAGGCTGCCGGTGGCCTCGTCCTCCGAGGCGGCGTCCTCCACCGTCTCGGCGTACACCTCCAGGAAGCCGGGCACCTTGATCACCTGGCCGGTGGCGCGCAGCCCCACCCGGCCCGCCTCGATGTCGATCGCCGTCTGGTCGAAGACCGCCGGGATCATCTGGCAGGCCACGAAGCGGTTCCAGATCAGGGTGTACAGCTTGACCAGGTCCTCGATCTCGCGCGCGTCGCGCCCCCCGCTCTCGGTCATCAGGCGGCGCACGGTCTCGGGATCGAAGCGGGTGGAGGTGGGGCGGATGGCCTCGTGGGCGTCCTGGGCCCCCTTCTTGCTCTTGAACGTGTTGGGCTCGGCCGGCAGGCGGTCGGCGCCGTAGCGGCCAGAGATGTACGCGCGCACCTCCGCCACCGCGTCGTCCGACAGACGGGTCGAGTCGGTACGCATGTAGGTGATGAGGCCGACCGGCCCCTCCTCGCCCAGCTCGACACCTTCGTACAGCCGCTGGGCCAGGCCCATGGTGCGCTTGGGCGAGAAGCGCAGCTTGCTCGACGCCTCCTGCTGCAGCTTGCTGGTGATGAAGGGCGGCGGCGCGTACTTGCGGCGCTCCTTGCGCTCGACCGACGCGACCGTGAGCGGCACGCCGGTCATGGCGTCGACGATGGCGCGGGCCTCGCCCTCGTTTGTCATCTGCGCCTTGGCGCCGTCGAGCCTGGTCACCCGCGCCGTGAACGGCGGCGGCACCCCGCCCTCGACGGTGGCGTCGATGGTCCAGTACTCCTCGGGGACGAAAGCGCGGATCTCGGCCTCGCGGTCGACCACCAGCCGCACCGCCACCGACTGCACCCGCCCCGCCGACAGCCCGCGCTTGACCTTGGCCCACAGCACCGGGCTGATCTCGTAGCCCACCAGGCGGTCCAGGATGCGGCGGGCCTGCTGCGACTCGAACTTGTGCGCGTCCAGCTCCAGCGGCCGCAAGATGGCCTCGTTGACCGCCTTCTTGGTGATCTCGTTGAACAGCACCCGCTGGATGTTCGGGTTGGAGGGGCGCAGCTCCTCGGCGATGTGCCAGGCGATGGCCTCCCCTTCGCGGTCGGGGTCGGGCGCCAGCAGCACGCGCGCCACCTTCTTGGCCGCGCTCTTGATCTCCGCCAGCACCTTCTTCTTGCCCTCGATAACCTCGTATTCCGGGGTGAAGTCGTGGGCGATGTCGATGCCCATGGTCTTGCGGGGCAGGTCCTTGACGTGACCGACCGACGCCTTCACCACGTAGCCCGAGCCCAGGTACTTCTTGATCGTGTTCGCCTTGGCCGGCGACTCGACCACCACCAGCGCGCTTCCGGGCTTGATCTTGCGGGCGGGCGCCTCCGCCTCCTCAGCACCGTCGACCTCGTCGTCGACCTGCGGCTCGGCGTCGGCCTTCTTGCCCTTGCCGGCCTTGCGCGCAGGCTTGGCCGCCACCTTGGCCGCCGGGGCAACCTTTGCCGTCTTGGCGGCGGGAGCCTCCTTGGCGGCCGTCTTCGCCGGGGCCGCCTCCTTGGCGGCGGTCTTCGCCGGTTCCTTGGCCGCCCTGGCCTTGGCCGGCGCCTTCGCCTTGGCCGCCGTGGCCGGGGCGCTGGCCGCCGGCTTGGCCTTGGCCGCCGCCTTCGCCTTGGGCGCGGCCTGCACCGCCTTGCCCTCCGCGGCTGCGCCAGGCGCCTTCTTCTTCTCGGCAGCGGCCTTCTTGTCAGTGGACACGCGACACCTCGTACCGCCCGCCCGGCAGGCGGCGCACCTCGCCCGCCAGCTCGGCTTCGCTGAGCAGGCCCATCACCTGCGCCAGCGGAAGCGCCAGCTGGCTGGCCACCTCCTGCGCGCTGCGAGCACCCTTGCCCAGCACGCCGGCCAGCGATGCGAACGGCCCGGCGGGAGCGGAGGCGAACAGATCGCCCGTCTCCCCCACCGGCCCGCCCGCCACCGCATCCTCGATCTGTCGAATCACGTCCCGTTCCGGGCGCAGCGCCCGCGCCACCCCGGCACGGATCGACCGGTCGGTCCCGGCGGTACCCGCGACGGCCAGCAGGGGCAGCCTCATCTTCTGCGCGGCCCGCGCCGTTATCAGCGCACCCGAACGGGCGCCCGCCTCGACCACCACCACCACGTCGGCCAGCGCCGCGATGATCCGGTTGCGGGCGGGGAACTGTCGGTAGCGCGGCGGGGTGCCCGGCGGGTGCTCGGACAGCAGGCCGCCACCGGAGGTCAGGATCCGATCGAACAGGTGCGCGTGCCGCTCGGGATAGATGATGTCGGCTCCGCACCCGAGCACCGCGAACGTCCGCCCGCCGGCATCCAGCGCGCCCTGGTGCGCGGCGGCGTCGACGCCGATGGCGCCTCCCGAGACGACCGCC
>JBKPRZ010000406.1:0-6174 GCA_046734815.1 Myxococcota bacterium
CGGCGGCATCGAGCGCGGCGGTCGGGCTCGGCCGGCTGGCGTCCGGTGCGGCGGGGACGCCAGCGTCCGGCTCGACGGCACCGGGCGTTTCCGGCAGGCGCTCCCGCGGACCGCCGCAACCGGCGACCACCGCGGCGAGGAGAATCAGGGCAGGACGTTTCGACATGGGCTCACCTCGTTGATCAGAAAGCGCCTCGGTACGCGAGCGCGGGAAACCAGGACGGGCCCACCGCCAAGGTCAGGCCCGAGCGGGAAACCGGGGCCGGGCCAGAGCCCAGGAACAGCACCGTCGACACCGCCGCCAGTGCGCCTGTCACCCCCAGCGCGGCCAGGCCGCGCGTCCGCGCGGCGCTGAGATCGTCGTACAGCGCCTGGCAGCCGGGCCCCCCGCGCGCCGGCTCGGCGGCGGCGCAGTTGAGCTGATCGCCGCTGGTGCGACCGGGCAACGGGCCGCGGTGCTGGTCGAAGGCGGCCGTGCGCGCGCGCCAGGACAGCGCCTCGAACAGGGTCAGCCCGGCCGCCAGCACCGCTCCGGCCCCCACCACCCACGCCGCCAGCCGCACCCCGCGGCGTCGATCCCGCGCATCGTCGTCCGCCCCGGCATCCTCGGGCGTGACGCCCACCGGGCGCGTCACCGCCGAGCCTTCGCGCGGGGGCGTCTCCACCGCCCCGGGCTGCAGTGCGATCTGCACGCTCAGCCGGCCGCCACCGGTCACCGAAATCGCGCGCGAGGCGGCCTGATACCCGGGCGCGCGCAGCTCGACGGAGGCGGGGCCCTCACCCAGGCGCACCGGATCGGGCAGGGGCAGGCGGCCGATCAGGTTGCCGTTGACCCGCACCTCCGCCCCCGCCGGCTCGCCGGTCACGGTCAGGTACCCGATCGCCGCACGCACGCTGACGAGCGCGTCCTCCAGCTCGCGCCGCCGCTTGAGCACCCACAGGTCGCGCGGGGCGGCCAGCGCCTGGCGCAGATGCTGCTCGGCCTCCAGCCGGTAGCCCAGCGCCATCTCCACCAGCCCCAGCTGAGCGGCGGTCCGCGGGGTGGGCGCCAGGGAGTAGGCGCGCTGGAACAGCGGCAGCGCGCGCTCGTCCAGGCCGTCGCGCCGCAGCTCCACCCCCTGCCGGATCAGATCCTCGACGTCGATCGGATCGGCCCACGCGTTCGCAGGGGCGAGCACGACCGCCGCAACCGACGCCAGCAGCACAGCACCTTTCACGGCCGCGCAAGGTAGCACCGCTGTCCGTGACCCCAGTGTGACGACCGTTGGTGGATCCGCGCCGAAATCGTTTCGCCCTGCCAATCAGGGCTTACGCGACACCTGGTAATTTTCCCTATTGTCGACAGAGCGGTCGCTTCGCGCGAACCGGGGGAGCCGGCTTCTCTTCGATGTGGACCAGGTAATTTTCCCTCGGCGCCCAGCAGACGAATCAGGGTCATGCGCGATCCGCAGTTCGCGGTCTTGCGCTCCGACTTCGCCGAAGACATGGAGGCCATGCTGGCGGCCGTGCTCGGGTCGCTGGGTGTGAGCAGCTGACCGTCACCCGGCGGAGTTTTCGGGGGTCGACGGAGTCACCACTTGCGGTAGGGCAGGAACTTGCCGTGCATCGTGATCTTCACCCGGTCGCCTTTGGGGTCGGTCAGCTTCTCGATGTACATCTCGAAGTCGATGGCGCTCATGATGCCGTCGCCGAACTTCTCGTGAATCAGCTCTTTCAAGGTCGTGCCGTAGCTCTGCACGATCTCGTGAAAGCGATAGATCAGCGGGTCGGTCGACAACGTCGTGGCCAGCGACCCCTTCGAGGGCGGCACCTGCAGCAGCCGCACTTCGTCCGGGCCGAGGTCGAGCATCCGC
This sequence comes from Myxococcota bacterium, assembly GCA_046734815.1. GTDB lineage: Bacteria > Myxococcota_A > Polyangia > Fen-1088 > Fen-1088 > CAVYGB01. The sequence continues at coordinate 1,854 of JBKPRZ010000406.1, forward strand.
CCGGCGGCAGCCGCTTCATCCGCGCTCATGGACTGCTGGCCCAGCAGCGCGGAGGTGGTCCAGACTTCGCTGCGCCCCACCGCCTCGGCCAGCGCCTTCCAGGTGAGGCCCCGGGCGATCTTGGTAGCGACGATCTTCTCGGTCAGGGCAAGGCGATTCATGCGCGGGAGTCTAGGGCCGCGCATGTTTCCTCCGCGTGTCGGTGCGGTTAGCCCCGTGAGAACCGGAGCTGTGCTCTTGCGGAGACCTCAGAGCGGGCTCCATGCACGTATCCCAGCTCGGTCTGCAGCTGCAGCAAGAGTCCGCGGTCCCGGGGGGGACGGCGCGAACGACGGTGGCAGCGCGCTCACTCACGCAGGTCTTGCTCGTAGTACCCTCGAGCGGGAATGCGCCTGCCCGCCGAAATTCTGAAACCGCTCGGTCTCCTCTGGGTGTTGAGCCTCGCGGATCCGACCTGGGCCCAAGCGCCGCGAAAGCTCACCGAGGTGGTGGGAGGGTTTGTCGAGGCCAACCAGAAGACGATCATCAATGAGCTGGTCGAGGCGCTCACGTTTCCCGATGTGGCATCGGACCGGGACAACATCCGCAAGAAGGCCGAGTTCCTGCGTCAGCGCTTTGCCGGGCGGGGATTCACCGCCGATTTGCTGGAGACCGCCGGAAATCCGCTGGTGCTCGCCGAACGCAGGACACCGGGCGCGCAGCGGACGCTGCTTCTGTACGCACACTATGACGGACAGCCCGTGGACCCGAAGGGCTGGCGACAGAAGAGCCCGTTTCTGCCCATCTTGCGCAAAGGAAAGCTCGAGGACGGCGCGGAGACCATCGAGGGCCTCGGTGTCCTTCAACGCTACCAGGAGGATTGGCGGATCTATGCCCGCTCGTCGTCGGACGACACCTCGCCGATCATCTCCATCCTGGCCGCCACCGACGCCATGAAGACAGCTGGCCTCGAGCCGCCGACCAACCTGAAGGTGATCCTGGACGGGGAGGAGGAGGTCAGCTCACCTTCGCTGGTACCGGCCATCGAAAAGTATCGCCAGCGACTGGCTGCCGATCTCATGGTCATCTTCGACGGACCGATTCACCCCACCAATCACCCGACGCTGGTTTTCGGCGCGCGGGGAACCCTGATGGCGGACTTGACGGTCTACGGCCCCAAAACCGGACTGCACTCGGGGCACTACGGAAACTGGGTGCCGAACCCGGGCCAGCGTCTGGCCCAGCTGCTCTCGACGATGAAGGATGAACGGGGGCGGGTCCGCATCGCCGGGTTTTACGACGGAATCACGCTGTCCGCTGCCGATCGGAAAGCGCTGGCTTCTGTTCCGGACGACGAGCCAACCTTGATGAAGCTGTTTGCGATCGGCTCGGTGGACCAGGTGGGTGCTTCTCTGCAGCAGGCGCTGCAGTATCCGTCGCTCAACGTGCGCGGTCTGTCGAGTGCGTTTGTCGGAGCCGACGCGCGCACCATCATCCCTGATCGGGCGATCGCCGCCATCGACATGCGTCTGGTGAAGGAGACACCGATCGTGTCGGTGCAGCAGAAGTTCCAGAAACACGTGGAGGCGCAGGGCTACTTCGTCGTCCGCGACCGGGAAGCGACCGACGAGGAACGCCGCGGCCACCGCAAGGTCGTACGCCTCGACTTCCACGGTCGAACCAGCGCGTATCGTACGGCGCTCGACGATCCGATGGCCGCGAAGCTCACCCGGTCTCTGCACGACGTTTTCGGCCGCGAGCCGGTGCGGATTCGCACCAGCGGCGGCACCGTCCCGATCGCACCTTTCATCGAGGCGCTGGGCTGTCCGGCGGTATCCGTTCCGATCGTGAACTTCGACAACAACCAGCACGGCGAAAACGAGAACCTGCGCCTCGGACACTTCTTCAAGGGCATCCAGATCGTGGCTGCCGTGCTGGCGGTGAAGCTGTAGGTGGCTGCGGCGGCGGCCCGCGCCTTACCCCGAGGCGGCCGCGGGCGCGGAGCTGGCGGTTGGTCGATCGCTACGACTGTCCGGACATGTTACCGCTCATCGCCCCGCGCCCGCTGATCGTGCTGAGCGGCAAGCGGGACGCGCGCAACGCCCTCCCGAATGTCGAGCTGGCTATCGCCTCCGCCCGTGCTGCGTACGCCGCCGCCGGCGCCCCCGACCACCTGGCCTATGTCCCCGCCGACGTCGGTCACGACGGCGGTTACCGACCCTTCCACGATCAGGCGATGGCCTGGATCGAGCGCTGGCTGGCGAAGCCTCAACCGAAGCGGGCGATCTCCGGGTTGCGTTTGTAGAGGAGCAAGGTGCGCCCCAGGATCTGGGCCACCTGCACCCCGGGCTCGGCCGCGAGGCCCTCGGCCACAGCGAAGCGGTCCTCGGGGCTCTCGGTGCCGACCTTCACCTTCACCAGCTCGTGGTGGTCGAGCGCCTGGTGGATCTGTCGGCGGACCGGCTCGGTGGTTCCCTCCTTGCCAATCTGGACCAGGGCGTGGAGGCCGTGCCCGGCGCTCCGCAGTCGACGACGCAGCGGCGTCGAAGGCATCAGGGACTTCTTCCGGTGGCTGGTGGCGGCGGGCATTCGGGACGCGTTTAGCACGTATCGATCGGTACCGCGAGCGGCCCGTCGTCAGCTGCCTTCGGGTGCGGTCTGCAGGTGTTTCTCGTACAGGCTCCGGCCGTCGAGGTCCTCGAGGGGCACCTCCATCTCGCCCGGAACCGACAGCAGGTGGCCTCGCAGGTGAGGACGCGCGCGGGAGCACCGGAAGCGGGCGGGACGTCGTAGTACCAGCCCCCCCGAACGGGGTCGCAGCGATCCGCGCGCTCGACAGAGGGGATATCCTCGGAGGCACCCTCGTCTGTGTAAGTGCACGTTCACTTTGCCGAAGTCGATCTTCGTGCCGTTGACGAGGTGTCGAGGAGCAGCATGAGATCCAGCGGAACCACATCGGCCTACGGTCGAGAGCACGAATCGGCTCGCAGCCGCTACGGGCGACACCCGTCGAGCACGCGAAGATTCTCGAGCTCGGCGGTGAGGCGCGGGTCACGGATCAACACATCCAGCTTCGTTGCCTCGCCGGTTTGGAACTTCGTGATGTTCTCCTTTCCGAGTTCTGCCCAATAGCGATTGATCTTGCCCCACGTGGACAGCACCAATCGCCGCCAGCAGGGATCGTTCCCAATCTTGTCGTAGTCGGCCTTGTATTGGGCTCGCATGATGCGCAGGTAGCGCTGCGTGAACCACGCCCATGCGCGGGACGAATTGCCGGTGTCATCGCCTCGACCGTAGTCGCTCATGGAGCAGTTCGTGGCGATGCTGTTGGCGTATTGGTTGAACTCGGTGAAGTGCACAGGCCACTTCTGCGCGCCGAGGTTGCCCCGCGGTCCTTCGGGGTCAAAGTAGAGCGTCCTCTGAGCGTCTGTCGTGCCACCCATCGGCCGTAGTGGGTCGAACTCGTCGGCCAGAATGACGTTCCTCGACGGTGATGTTGGCCCCCAGAGGGAGTTCGAGCACTTGTACTCGAGATCGGCACGGATGAGGTACCGGCTCTGGAGGTCGATCATGTGCCCACATTCATGCGTCAGAATCGGAAACTTGGACATGGCGAGCGTGGCGGTGTTGTCCGACGCCTGGAAGGAGACCTGGGCGCATTGCGGGTTGGGATCGCTCATTGTCGCGAGCTCTACGATCTTGCCTCCGACGGGAAAGCGCCGGTTCAAGACTTGAATTGCCCACGGCACGCGATTGGCCACGGAGAAGGAGCTGATGAGATCGGTGATGTCCGCGCGCTTCGCAGCAATGGGCTCGTCCGCGTAGACCTTCCCGTCCCAACATCTGGGGTCGACGAGATCGGACCCGCCACCCGCGCCGCCCATTCCCGCGCCGCCGGTGCCACCGAGTCCGGCGCTCCCACCCGTCGCCGCGTCCGCTCCGCCCGCGCCACCGGTAGACGCTCCGCCAGGTCCCGATCCCGCAGCGCCACCGGTGGATGAATCGGTCGGCGTTCCCGCTGCGCCACCTGTTCCCATTCCACTTCCATCGGTCGACGTCGTCCCGGTGGTTGGGCTCTTCGAGCCTCCATCACCGACGACGGGACGCGGATCGTCGGCGGAGCAAGCGAGCATCCACAACCCACTCGTCATCGTGGTCAATAGAATCCATTTTTTGGGCAAGCGTTCCGACGAATGAAGACTCATGGCTGCACCTCTCATCACATTTCCCCGGTCGGCCCGCTCCGAGAGCAAGCGTCGACGGTGGTAGTTCCGGAGAACCACGATCAGAACGCCACCGCCCGCCGCCGATGGATCATTCGACGGTGCGCTCGGTGGAGACC
>JBKPRZ010000407.1:0-6088 GCA_046734815.1 Myxococcota bacterium
CTGGCGTCAGTCCCCAGCGGCATGAGCGTGGTCGAGCCCTTCGACGCGACCGTCGGCATGGTCAACCGCATGGGCCGTTACGCGATGAAGGTGGGGGCCCCGGGCGATCCCGCCAACAGCTCGCTGGTCAAGAAGCTGACCACCACCCTGCTCGGCAACCAGATGCCCCGGCGCAAGGCGAACCTGGAAGCGGCGCAGGTGGATACGCTGCGCGCCTGGGTCACCGCCGGGGCGCCCAGCGACCAAGAGACGCCGCCGCAGCGGCTTCGCTGGGCTTACGCCCAGTCCCTCCTGGTCCGCGTGGTCGAGATGCTCAGCAAGATGTGCTGAGCGAACCGCCCCGGGGACGGGGAGGGGGACGGGGACCTGTTACCGCGCTGACATTTCGATCCGGATCGCGTCCTCCCGCAGGGTCCGGCTCGAGCCCACCCCGCGAGCGTCGCCGGTTGGCGCAGCGAATGCATCGAGGGATCACCAGCAGGAGAGGCTGTGAAAATGAATAGAGAACACGTCGAAGAGATTCCGATCGGTCACAGGCTCCGGCCGCTGGTCCTTGCCCTGGCGCTGGGGTCGCTGGCCTGCGAATCGCCGGACCCGGACACGGGGAGGATGGGGTCCGAGGCGTCGGTGCCGCCCCAGCCTACTACCACCCTCGAGGACCTCGCCGAACCGAGCGTGGTCTGGGAGCAGGATGCGCCCAACCGGCTCTGTTCCAAGATCATCGCCGTCGACGGTGCGGGTGGGGTTTGGACCGAGCAGGGATGCGAAAACGGGCGGCCCAGGCTCGCGCGCGTCGGGACCGCCGATCGGCTGAAGTTGCAAGCGTTGCGCGAGCGGGTGGATACCTTGCCCGTCGTCTCGATGGTCGCGGTTGATAGCTGTTCGGAAACGGTGAGGCACCGGTTCTCGAAACGGATGGGTTCAGTCGAGCAACTGGCCTACGCCTGCGGATCCGGCGCGATGTACGATGACCTGGCCGGTCTGCCCGAACCTTATCTCGCGGCCGCCGGGGCCTTCCTCGCTGTGCCCTGAGTTCGACCGTAGCGCTCTATCAGCGGCAGAACGGTCTGCCATTTTCCGTCCGTCAGTTGATGGCGATGCACACCTTTGAATCGACGCACTTCACCGACTGGGCAAGTTTTCCACCGAATCTGCTCCGCGCACGCCCCGGGGACGGGGACGCGTACGGGCACGGGGACGGGGACGGATCACCTCGTCGCGCGGGTCGCCGGTCACGTCGTGCACCGCGGCCCTGACGGGATGCCATAACAGGGCTTGAACTCACTTCTCCCAAGGTTTCCTTCATCGGTCATTGGAAGGCATCGAGCTGCGGGCTCAGGCGGTTGGTCGCGCCGACGATGGTGACAACCTCCTTGCCCGCACAGGGTGCCAGCAGTTGCTGGATGTCCGCGGGCCGGGTGGCGGCCAGCGCCGCTGGGTATTCGTCCCAGACCTGGAGGGGCCACCCGCGCATCGCTGCCTCCGCGAGCGCGGCGCTGCGGTTCTCCGGGCTGGCGAAACGGAGCATGAATCGGTGGCCACTGTCCCAGCGAGCGGTCAAGAAATCCCGAACCGGCAGATCCTCTCGCGCCAGCTCATCCAGCATCGCCAGCAGCCGTCGCAACGACTTGCCTACCTGCGCCTCCTGGATGTAGCCGGTGATGGTCGCGTGCGCCGCTGCACCGAAGGGAGTCACCACCGATGTCTGCAGGCCGTAGGTAGCGGCCCATCGCTCGCGCAGGGCAAGCGCCTTGACAGCCAGCAGGCTTTCGAGCACGCCGAGCACCGCTTGGCCACCCGGTCGAGACAGAGCGTTCGCCTGGCCCCGGATGGGCGCTTCCAGTTGCCGGCGGACGCAAGCATCCGGATGGACGACAGCCCCGGCCCCGAGAGGGTATTTGCTCTCTTCTCCGCTCACCCGCTGGATGCGACAACAGTGCGGGCCGCCTTGGACCGGCTCGCCCGTGGCGGCGCGGACGCGGTCCGCACCGCCGCATCTCTCGATGCCGCCGCGGAGGAGCAGCAGTCACTGCTGCTCGAGAAGCGAGGCCCATGACCGCCCGGCCCCTCCGCCGTGCCCGCCGACTTTGCTTGGCCCCCATCGCCGCTGCCGCACTGCTTGCGCTGTTGTTGCCGCGAACCGGGCAGGCGGAGACCCGGCGCATGGCCGTCCTGGTCGGCCACAACGTGGGATCGGGCGCTCGACCAGATCTGCGTTACGCCGAGCAGGACGCCGCCAAGCTGGCCCGGGTGCTGGTCGAGCTGGGAGGTTTCGACCCACACGACGTCCAGCTGCTGCGCGGGCCAGCGCTGCAACAGGTGCGCGCCGCTCTTGACCGCGTCTCCACGGACATTCAGCGGCTCGCCTCCGATCAGCAGACGAAGGTGATGCTGCTCTTCTATTACTCCGGGCACTCCGACGGGCAGGCGCTCGAGCTGGGTGCCGAACGGCTGCTCTTCGGCGAGCTGCGCAGGCGCCTGCAGGGCAGTGGGGCCGCGGTCCGACTGGAGATCGTCGACAGCTGCAAGAGCGGGGCTCTGCTGCGCGACAAGGGCGGCGATCTGGCCCCGGGGTTCGAGGTGCGCATGACCGACGACGTCTCGAGCACCGGCGAGGCTGTCCTGACCTCGAGCGCGGAAGACGAGTCGGCACTCGAATCATTCGAGATTGGAGGTTCCTATTTCTCGCACCATCTGGTGTCGGGCCTGCGCGGGGCCGCAGACGTATCCGGCGACGGTCGGGTCACCCTGAGCGAAGCCTACCAGTACGCCTTCTTGCACACCGTCGCCGCTACCTACGACACGATCCCCGGCCCGCAGCGGCCCAACTACCGCTACAACCTGTCGGGCCAGGGCGATCTGGTCCTCACCGAAGTCACCCACCGCTCGGCTCTCGTGCAGTTGCCGCCCGGGTACGACCGATTGCTGATCGAGGACCTGTCGTCCGCTGCCATGCTGGCCGAGGTGCGCGATCGAGCACCGAGCCGGCTCGCCCTGCCCCCCGGACGGTACAAGGTGACCGCCGTGCGAGAGGACCGGCGATTCACCGCCACCATCCAGATCGGCCCGCACGAGCAGCGCATCCTGCGGGAGCAGGATCTGGCCCTCGAGAGAAGGGAGGCCATCGCGCTCTTGCCCAAAGGGGACCTCGCGACGGTGTACCGGCCGACGGAGAACGGTCGGGCGCTATTCTCGGCGCTGGCCGGGATGGCGAGCGGAGTGGCGCAAGGACGGTTCATTGCGTTCACGGGCCAGCTGGGGTTCCGCCAGCATCCGGCTGGCGGGTGGGATGCGAACCTCACCTACGCGAGGGGGCGTGGAACCAGCTTCCGTGAGCAGGCCGCCTTCGCCACAGTCGGCTGGGGGCTGGGCCTGGCGGGCCGCCGCATGTTCGGCCGCGCTTCAGTGCGGGCGGGCGGCGGTGCCGTCTGGCAATCCCTCCCGGGTGCAGGCGGCACCATCTGGACCCCGGCGGGAACCGCCGGGCTGGACATCGGCGGCGGCGCATTCCTGAACTCCCGGATGGCTCTCACGCTGCAGTCCTGGCTGCCCGCGGTGTTGCTGCGGCGAGACCAGCGATTGCAGGTCATCACTCTGCCCGCGGTGACCGGCGGGCTGATCTTGGCCTGGCGCTAAAAAATGCGATTGGCGGTTCCCGCTACGAAGGCCTGGCGTGTTTGTCGATCGGAAGATGAAACTGGAACTCATCCGGCTGGATCACGGCCCAGAGATCCCGCCGGTGCGAGGCACCAGCTTCCGAGGCTTGGTGGGCGGTGGACCGGCGATGGGCGCCCTGTTCGCCCGGATCGAGCGGATCGCGGCCAGCGAAGCGACTGTTCTCATCGAGGGTGAAAGCGGCACCGGCAAGGAGCTGGTCGCTCGGGCCGTGCACGATCTCAGTCCGCGTGGCGACGGCCCCTTCGTCACGGTGGACTGCGGGGCCCTCAGTCCCGGCCTGCTCGAATCTGAGTTGTTCGGGCATAGCCGGGGCGCATTCACCGGCGCTCAGACGGGGCGCGCCGGTGTTCTGGAATCGGCCCAGGGCGGAACCGTATTCGTCGATGAGATCGGCGAGCTGCCCCTGGAGATGCAGCTCCGCCTGTTGCGCGTGCTGGAAGCACGCACGATCCGCCGGATTGGAGAGAACCAGCCGCGACCGCTGGACGTCCGCTTTCTATTCGCGACCCATCGCGACCTCGAACAGTTGGTGGCCCAAGAAGGATTTCGTGCCGACCTGTTCTACCGCCTGGCCGCGCCAAGCTGACCACCCTGGTTGTCGATTTCGCGGCGCCCTGGCTCGATCTGCCCTACCACACCTTCCGCGCCTCCGCCCTCGAGGCCCTCGAACGCGAGTATCTGTCGACGTTGTTACGCAGACACGACGGCCACGTGAGCGCCGCCGCCCGGACCGCCGCTATCCACCGCACCCACCTCTACCGCCTCTTGCGCCGACACGGTTTGTGAGCCTTTCGATCCAGGTCGAGCTCGGGGGAAGTCAGCGGCCCGCTGCCGCCGCCGCGGCGGGTGACGCTGCAGGCGACGGGCGGGGGCCGGGCACGACGTTCTCGGGCACCGCGCCGACTTGCACCAGGAATCCGAGACGATCTGTCTCGAGGGCGGCGGATACGATCTTGCCGTCCCTGAAACGGAAGATCCCGGTACCGGTGTTCGACATCGCCTTCCCGGTGGCCGGGAAGGTTCGGAACGGGGCCTTGTGGGTCCCGGTCCAGTGCCAGCGGACGGCCACCCTGTCGTTCTCGGCGACCACCTCGTCGATCGTGTAGTGGATGTCGGGGAAGGCGGTGTGCAGCCCGACCACGATCGTCCGGAACGCAGCCGGCCCCTTCTCGCCCTGCGGGCCGACATAATCGGGCGCGACGACAGCGTCGAGCAGGCCGAGGTCGTGCTGGTTGAAGCAAGTGTCAAAGAGCTTGTCGACGTTTCGTTTGTTCTCCTCACGCGTATCGCTGGGCATGGCGGTGCTCCTGGTTGTTGGTTGGGCGCACGCGCAGGCCACCACGGTGGCGAGCGCGAGCCAGGTCTTGTTTCCAAGCGTTGCTGGAGTCATCGCCAGAAAAGTTACGGTGGTCGATGTTTTCAGACCAGTGATGATTCGTGATGTGTATCCTCACCAGCCGTGAGTTTGACCGCCCTGGATCTGAACTTGCTCGTGGTGCTCGACACCGTCCTCGCCGAGCGCAGCGTGGTCCGCGCTGCGCGCCGGTTGCACGTGACGCCGTCGGCGGTCAGCAACGCGCTCGCCCGCCTGCGCGCCACCCTGGGCGATCCGCTCTTCATCCGGAGCGGCCGGGGTGTCGTGCCCACGCCGCGAGCGACCACCCTCGCGCCGGCCCTGGCGCGTGCGCTCCGCGATCTCGACCGAGCGATTCATGGTGACGCCTTCGACCTGGCGACGACGGATCGCGAGTTCACTCTCGCCATCGCCGACGCCGGACAGGTGGTGAAGCTGCCGCGGGTGGTGGCGGAGATCGGGGCGAAGATGCCGCGCGCGCGCCTGCGCGTGCTGAGCATCGACACGTTGTTCGCTTCGGGAGGACTGACGGGGACGGAGATCGACGTGGCCATCGGCGCCGGCGAGAAGGGGCCCGGCGTCCACGCGGAGCCGCTCTACCAGGAGCACATCGTGCTGGTCGCGCGTGCCAGGCATCCCACGATCCGGCGCCGGGTCACGAAGGCCCAGCTGGCGGCGCTCCGGCACGTCGAGGTCCAGGTGGCGCCGGGGCGGGGCAGCCGGCCACTGGCCGCCAGCTACGCGGCCCTGGGGGTCGTCCGCGACATCGCGGTCGTCGTGCCGACGTTCACCGCGGCGGCCGCCGTCGTCGCCGGCACAGATCTCGTCGCCTCGTTGCCCGGGAGCCTGGTGGACGTGCTGGGCCCGCGGCTCGCGCTGCGACGGGTGGCGACGCCGCTCGCCCCCGTCGCGACCACCATCAACCTCCTGTGGCACGAGCGCACGCACCACGATCCGGTGCTGCGTGCCTTCCGCGGCATGCTCGCCCGCGCGGCCGGCCGCCGAGCGTAGGGATCGCTGCCGAAGCGCGGATGGAGCAGCTCTTGCTCCGGTTGC
>JBKPRZ010000408.1:0-18580 GCA_046734815.1 Myxococcota bacterium
GCGCGCGCGCCTTCACGGGCGCGTGCGCGCGGGCGGGACCTGGCAGGGCTCGCTGCGGGCCGTGCCCGCGGTTGCGGCCGAGACGCCGCCCCCCGGTGCGCCCGAGCCGGTCGACTGCCGCCAGGTGGGCGATGCGCGCGCGGCGCTCGCCTGCTACCGGGCGCGGGCTGCCGGGACGGATCTCGCTGCCGAGGTGGCGCTGCTGGACGCGGCCAGGCTGCTGCGGGACACGCTGGCCGACCCCGACCAGGCGCTGGCGCTGTTGCGCGAGCACCGGGCGCGCTTTCCGCACAGTGGCCTGCGGACCGAGGTCGATCTGTCGCTGGTCGAGCTGGCGGCCCAGCGCGGGCTACACAAGGAAGTCCTGGAGATCAGCGCCGCGCTGCTGGCCGCGCAGCCGCAAGGCGAGCGCACCGGCGAGTTGCACCTGCTCCGCGGCACCGCCTACCGGGAGGGCTTCCAGGACTGTGCCAGCGCCCAGTCCGAATACGCGCGCGCGGCGGCGGCTCCCGGCCGCGCCCGGGGAGAAGCGCTCTACTGGCGCGCGCGCTGTCTCGAGCAGCTGGGCCGCACCGATGACGCCATCGCCGCCTATCGGGCGGCGATCGCGCAGCCGGACGCGGTCCACGCGGCGAACGCACGCCGGCGGCTCTCGGCACTGCGAGAAGCACCATGAGACACCCGCGGGCGGCTCCCGTCATCGTCACCGCGCTGCTGCTCGCCAGCTGCGACACCGGCCCGAGGGTGCTGGGAAGCCTCGACAACCCGCCCAGGGACCCGGGCCCGGCGGCGACAGTCCCGCCGGCCACGCCCCCGATGCCCCCGTCCTCTCCGGTGATGCCCACGCCGCCGCCGGCCGTGCCTGCGCTCCCGCCGCCGCCCCCGCCATCGTATACCTTCCCGACCGGCTACCCGCCGGGTCCCTATGGCTACCAGGCTGGTCAGACCCTGCTCAACTTCCTGTACACGACCCGGGAAAACTACCGGTTCGCGCCGGACGATGCCCGCAAGATGGCGGGCGTGAAGGTGATCCTGCTGCTGCAGACGACCGAAGGCTGCTGCGCGATCGTCCGTCAGCTGAACGAGATCAACGACGCGTTCGCGCCCAGGGGCCTGTTCATGATCCAGCTGGTGACCCACAACCGGGCGGGTCGGCCGGCCAACGCCCAGACCTTGAACGACTGGGATAGCGAGACCGGCTACACGGGCTTTTCCGTGTTCGGATTGCGGATGCGAGGACTCGACAACGTCGTCGCGGACACGCCCGCACTGGTGCTGGCGCACGCCCGGACCATGAAGGTCCAGACCTTCACCTCGGGCGCCGCGCTCGGTGGGATCGACGAGATCCGGGCGGCCGTGCAGGCAGCGCTCGCCAGCGCGCCCTGAAGCCACACCAGAGCCCGCTCAACCGGACGCGGGGATGACCGCGCTGTGCTCGCGGTAAGTGGTGAGCAGGTCGCCCCAGAAGAGGCCCAGGGTGCGGATGAAGGCGGGGACCTCCTGGCCGTGGCGGGCGGGGTGGTCGGGGCGGATGGCGGCCCAGCCGCGGTGGGTGACGGTGACCAGGGTGCCGCCGGGGCGCGGCTCGAAGGTCACCTCCACCTCGGTCTTCTCGGTGGGCGCGAAGGTGACGTTCCGCCAGTCGAACACCAGACGGCGCGGTGGATCCCAGGTGGTCACGGTCCCGGTCTGCACCACGCGCGCGCCGGCGGCAGCCTCGATGCTCTCGAACAGGCGGCCGCCCACCCGGGGCTCGAGGTGCAGCACGCTGCGGTTCTTGCCGGCCACCCGGTAGCGCATGCCGGTGCGCCACCAGAGGTTGATCTCGTCGGTGAAGACGCGGAATGCTTCGGCGGGCGCCGCGCGCACCAGCACCGAGGCGCGCGCCTGATCGCCCGGGATGGGGGCGGTGGTGGTCATCGCTGCCTCCGTGGTCGGCGCCGCCGCCTTCCCTCGATGTGATTCTTGAACGACGCCAGCTGGTCGGTCCAGAAGGCCTCCACCTCGTCCAGCCAGCCGCGCAGCTGGGCGAAGGGCGGGCGTTCCAGGCGGTACAGGCGCACGCGGGCATCGTGCTCGAGGTCGGTCTCTGCCACCAGTCCGGACCTGCGCAGCACCCGCAGGTGGCGGCTCATCGCCGGGCGGGACATCTCCAGCTCCTCGGCGATCTCGCTGGCCCGGCGCGGACCCGCCCGCAGGAGGTCGATCACCTCCCGGCGGGTGGGGTCGGCCAGCGCGGTCAAGGTCCCGTCCAGGCCGGTCACGAAACGGCCTGCCCCTTGTGCCGCATCCGCTGCATGAACCACCAGAGGTGCCCCTCGGGATCGGTGGCGCCGTAGGTGCGGTCGGCCCAGTAATCGTCGCCGTAGTCGCTGGTGGCCAGCTCGCGGACGATCCGCGCGCCCGCCGCGACCGCGCGGGCGTGGTGGGCATCGACGTCGTCGACGAAGATGGCCAGGGTCTGGGTGATCTTGCCCTCCAGCGAACGGGGGCTGGCGTAGTGCTGCTGCCACCGTTCCTTGGCCTTGTCGACAGGGCCGGCGTGGCCGACGGTGATGAGGCCGTCGCCGAACTCCAGCTCGGAATGTTCGATGCGTCCGCCCTCGCCCTCCACCTTCAGCCGGACCTCGAATCCGAAGACCCGGCACAGCCAGTCGATGGCGGCCTGCGGATCGTCGTAAAACACGGACGCTGTGATGCGCGGCCAGCCCGGTGGTGTCGTCTTCATGGTTTTGTCCTCCCCGGTCTCGTTTCGGTTAACGTGAACCGCAATAGTTTACCCAAACGTTAACCATCGTCAAGAGCGCGCGCATCTGGCGACGGCGGCGCCGTTTTCAAGCAGGTCGTCTGCCGGACCCGGCTCGCCTGACTGCGATCAGAACGTGACCTGCAGGCGGCTCAGCAGCGCGTTTTCGGGCAGGCGGTTGGCCCCGCCCGGGGCGCCCCCCACGAACCAGGTGCGCTCGTAGTTCACGTTGAAGCGGGCGTTGCGGCCCAGGTACCAGTTGAGGGCCACGGCGGCGGCGGTGGCCTTCCGCGCCGAGCGATCCGGATCGGCGAAACGCGGGAACGCGTTGGGGTCCACCGTCAGCTGCCCGACCCGCGCCGCCAGCTCCAGCGCGCCCCAGGTGTGCAGCTCGCGGTCCAGACGGCTGTTGGGGACGACGCCGTCGTAGGCGTTTTTCCCGCGCAGGACCACCGAGGCGGTGGCGTGCCAGGCCCGGTGGTTCAGCACCTCGCTCTCGTCGCCGCGGTGGACGGTCTCGCGCGAGGCCACGTAGTCGGCCAGCAGCCCCAGCGGACCCACGTAATAATACAGCTGCGGGTTGCCGCGGCTGCGCTGGCCCGAGGAGAACGCGGTGCCGGTCGGGTCCATCGCGTTGACCAGGTAGCCGAAGAACTGGTTCTGGCCGGCGGTGCGAAAGACGGGCAGGTTCGGGGCCGCGGGGCTGCCCAGCTGATCGCCCACGGTGGCGGCCATGCCGAAGCCCAGCAGGCCAAAGCGCGAGGGACCGCGCAGGTTCAACGGCTGCAGGAACACCCGGCCGGCGAAGTCCTTGGCGTGGTTGCTGTCGGTGTCGCCGTTGGCGTTGTCGGGGGCGCCGTTGAAGATGCCGATGCTGTAGCTGATGAACCCGTTGATGAGGTCGCCGAACAGCTGGGCGCCGGTGTCGCGCGCGGGCGACAGGTTCGAGGTCAGCGCCCGCTCGTTGAGAGGCAGGTCGGGATCGCCCTGCAGCCGTTCCAGGCCCACCGGCGGCTTGAACTTCCCCGCCCGAAGCTTCAGCCAGGGGCGCGGGCGCACGTCGACGTAGGCGTCGAACACCTGGGCCCGGCCCTCGGCAAAGTCGGGCACCAGGCGCAGGTCGACGATCCGCAACACCGTGGCGTCGATGATCGGGCGCGCCCGCCGGATCAGGATCGAGTCGCGATCGTCGAGCGCGGTGTCCTGCAGGAACCAGCGGCTGTCGACCTGCAACAGTCCGCGCAGCCGCAAGACGAAGGCATCGTCGCCGCTGTTGACGGCGATGCCGCGTTCACCGGCGGACACGTTGGCGCTGGCGCCGGGCGAGCGTGCGCCCGAGGGGGCGGGTGCCTGCGCGTGGGCCAGCGAGGCCAGACAGACCAGCGACGCGGACAAAACGACGGCGCCGGCACGCCGCGCGGAGGATTCTGGGTGACGCATGTCGTGGCGACACTTACACAGAATTCCCCCGCGTCTCAACGAAACGCGTGCCGGAGAACGATCTCAGCGGCTGCCGGCGGCGCTGAGGATCGGCGTGGGCGGCGGCGGCTCGACCGACTTGCCCTCGATCACCGGCGCGGCGTCTGCCCCTTCGGGGCCCGGCATCACCCGGTTGCGGCCGGCCGATTTGGCCAGGTACATGCCGGCGTCGGCACGTCCCAGCAGCGATTCGATCCCCTCGCCCGAATAATGGAAGGCGATGCCGATCGAGACGGTGATGGGGATGGGCTCGCCGGCCTCGTCCTCCACCCGGGTGCCCTCGACGGCGGCGCGGATGCGCTCGGCCACCAGCAGGGCGCCCTCGCGATCCGAGCCCGACAGCAGCACCACGAACTCCTCGCCGCCCCAGCGGCCGGCGAAGTCGACCTTGCGGATCTCGCCGGTCAGCAGCCTGCCCAGATGGGCCAAAACGATGTCGCCGGCGGCGTGACCGCGGCGGTCGTTGATCTCCTTGAAGTGGTCCACGTCCAGCAGCAGGGCCGAGACCGAATAGGCGTGGCGCTCCGAGCGGGCGATCTCCATGACCGAGGCGGACTTGAAGGCGCGGCGGTTCATCAGCCCGGTCAGCGGATCGGTGGCGGCCTGGCGCTGCGACTCCTCGACCAGCGAGGCGATGCGGATGGGGCCGCCCAGCTCGCGCGCGATCACCGCCACCAGCTCGGCGTCCTTGGGGTGGGGCTGCTGGCGCACGGCCAGGGCCAGCCGCCCCAGCTTGTCCTGCCCCAGGGTGATGGGGGCGACGATGGGCGGGGCGCCCTGGGGATCCTCGCGCGCGTCGCGGTCCTCGACGGTGGTCACCGGCACGTCGTCGGTGACGATCAGGGCGGCGCGGGCCTCGGCCACCGCCACCTCGCGCACGGTCGGGTGACAGTGCACGGCCAGGCGCGGGCGCCGGTCGGTGTGCACGGCCAGCCAGCGGTAGCTGGTGACCCGGCACATGAACTGCGACAGCAGGTCGAACAGGCGGGCGAAGGTCTCGCACACGCTCAGCGCCCGCACCTCGCTGGCGATCACCGATTCGAACAGGGCGTTGTCCAGGTAGGCGGCGATGCGGTCGCGGATGTCGGGCTCGCCGCCGCTCAGCTGGAAGAAGACGTCCTCCTCGGGCGGGCGCTTGGCGATGGCGTCGGCCAGCGCGCGCACCAGCTCGCCCATGCGCCCCTGCCCGACGTAGGCGGCGGCGCCGGCGCGCTCGGCCCAGAAGCGGCTGTGCTGGTCCTGGTCGGGCCCGCGCAGGATGGTGGGCACGTGCTGGGTGGCCGGCTCGGCCCGCAGCAAGCGGCACAGCTGCACGCCCGAGATTCCCGGCGTCCACAGGTCGGCCACCACCGCGGCGGGCGGATCGGCCAGCGCCAGGCTGGCGCCCACCGCCGGATCGGGCGTCACCGTCACCAGGTAGCCCTGCACGCGCAGGCGCTCGGCCAGGACGTCCCGCTCCGCCGACGGATCGATCAGAATGACCTGCTTGCCGGCCGCCATGGCCCTGCCTCCCGCCGCCCCCTCGATCAGAGGAAGCTCAGCTCGCCCGCGTCCAGATGGTCGCTATCGGTCGGCGGGTGGGCCCCGCTCAGGTCCATCGAGGTGAGCGAGAACTCGACGAACAGGTGCCGGCCGCCGAACACGGCGAAGTCGAAGATCAACGCCGGGGCGGCCAGGCGCGAGCGGAGGATCACCTCCTTGCCCATCACCACCATCGGCAGGCCCAGCTCGATGGGCACGCCGAACCGGCTGAACCTCGCCTTCATCCGCCCGAGGCTCTGGTTGAGGATCTCGCCGCCCAGGTCGCCCAGTGAATGGGGTGTGGAGACCTCCTTGCGCGACAGCACCCGCTCGTGGATCCGGCGCAGCTGCCCCTCGGCGGCGTCGAGGACCAGGTGCCCGGACACGTTGGGCCCCGAGAACGGCATCACCGGGATGATCTCGCCCAGGGTGTTGCGGGTCAGCTTGAGCGAGACCGAGATGAACTCGGCCTCGATGCGGTAGCCATCGCGCAACGTCTGCAGCGTGCTCTCGGCGACGGCGTCCACCATGAAGGCGGGGTAAAAGCGCCGGCTGAGCAGGGTCTCGGCCTTCTCGATCACCTCCTTGCGCCCGGCGTAGGCGGTGGGAGATCCCGGGGGCGTCGTGTCGCTGGGGGGCGCCTCGTCGGGGCGGATCCACAGGATGGGCAGCTCGGGGTGCTTCGAGCGCACCTCGCGCAGCGCCTCGGTGTAGTGCGCGTCGTCGACCGGGCCGTCGGCCACCAGCAACGACAGCCAGGGCATCCGGTCCACGGCGCGCACCACCTCGCCGGCACGGTTGGTCACCGCCACCCGGAAGTCGCTGGCCCGCAGCTTCATCACCAGCCAGTGCGGCTGCTGCTGTTCGGGTCGGAGCACCAGCGCGTATTTGCGCGCCATGATCCGGGGGGTGTTGTCGGCGGTCAGAGCGAATGATTCGTTCATGGCTGCAGCACCTTGCGGATCGCGGGGACCAGGACATCGGCCTTGAAGGGCTTGACCACCCAGGCGGTGGCGCCGGCGGCCTTGCCCTTGCGGACGGTGTCCCCCGAGGATTCGGTGGTCAGTACGAAGATCGGTGTCTTGCCGTAATCGGGCAGCTTGCGGACCTGGGCGATCATCTCCAGGCCGTTCATGACCGGCATGTTCACGTCGACCAGGATCAGGTCGACCAGCGCCTTGCGGGCCTCTTCCAGGCCCTCGGCGCCGTTGGTGGCTTCGATGATGCGGAAGCCGTGCCCCTCGAGCAGGGTGCGCGTCTGCTGCCGGATGGTCGACGAGTCGTCCACGATGAGGATGGTCCGGGGGCCCTTCGCTTTCTTGCTCACGTCGGGCTGTACCCGAGCTGGCTCGCTCACCTTCGTCTCCTTGCGTCTTTGCGCCGGGTGTGGGCGCGCGGCGGCGTCCCTGGCCATCTCCCATTCGTCAGGAGCCGGCAGCCGCTGAAGCGAAGCGCGCAGCGGCGTTAAAGGTCTGCCGCGCAGCGGCCGACAGACTCCAGAGCTGATGCTGGGGGTCGGGGTGCGCGCGCTGAGAAATGCTCTCCGGCCCGCCATCCGCGCACGCCTGCTGCTGTTCGCCGTGCCGGCGGTCAACCTGGTGTTCGCCGCGGCCTGTCTGCTGATCAACACGCTGATCGGCGAGGGGGTGCTGTCGCCGCAGCGCCTGCTGGTGACCTTCCTGGTGGGAGCGGGGCTGACCAGCGGGCTGCTGTTGCTGGTGGTGACGCGGCTGGAGCAGAAGGTCGAGGAGCGCACGCGCGAGCTGGCGCAGGCCAAGAAGGAGGTCACCGACATCCTGGACAACATGCAGCAGGCGGTGCTCACCGTCGGCGCCGACGGGGTGATCCGCAAGGAGGTGTCGGCCCACGCCCGCGAGATCTTCGGCAACATCGCCATCGCCGGGCGGACGCTGGCCGATCTGCTGCAGCTCGACCGGGTGACCGACTCGGAGAAGCGCTCGCGCATGACCTTCTGGCTGGCCAACATCTTCGGCTCGGACGAGCTGCAGTGGATGTTGACCGAGGCCGACCGCCTGTCCGACCTCACCTACCGGCGGCGGCTGTCGGACGGCACCAGCGAGGACCGGCTGCTGAAGCTGGAATACGCCCCCATCTACAAGCTGGGCTCGGTGGACCGGGTGATGGTCATCGCCAAGGACGTCACCGAGTTTTCCCGGCTGCAGGCGGAGGTGACCCGCCAGGCGCAGGAGAACCGGCGCAACCTCGAGCGGGCCTCGCAGCTGGCGGCCATGGATCCCGAGCTGTTCGACACCTTCGCCGGCGAGAGCGAGTTCCTGCTGGCCATGGCCGAGGCGCTGCTGGCCAGCGGGGAGACCGGGTCGCTGCCGCCCGACGTGATCAACGAGCTGTTCCGGGTGGTCCACACGTTCAAGGGCAACGCCCGCATCTTCAAGCTGGCTGCCCTGCAGGAGGTGTCACACGCCGCCGAGGAGGTGCTGGCCCAGGCGCGCGATCGCGCCCAGCCGGTGACCGGAGAGGAGATGGCCGCCATCCGCGCCCGCTTCACCCGGCTGAGGCAGACCCTGGAGGAGCTGAAGCTGCTGGCCACCCAGGTGCTGCGCCGGCAGCTGGACGGGCCCGCCACCGCCAGCGGCCCGCTGCTGAAGATCCCCGAGGCCAGGCTGCTGCAGCTGCGCCAGAGCTTCAAGGCCATCGGGCTGACCGCCACCGAGACCAGGGCCCAGCTGCCGCGGGCGCTGCACGATCGCATCGAGGAGCACGGCCGGCAGGTGCGCGAGCTGACCATGGTGCGCATCGCCGACGTGGTGCTGCCGTTGCAGATGATGGCCCGCGACCTGGCCCGCGAGCTGGGCAAGTCGATCGGCGACGTGGAGATCGTCGGCGCCGAGGTGATGGTCGACGCGCGGCTGCTGGCCGACATCAAGGAGATCCTGCTGCACGCGCTCCGCAACGCCATCGACCACGGGCTGGAGACGCCCGAGCAGCGGCGGGCGGCGAACAAGCCGGCCGAGGGACGGATCGTGCTCCGCTGCGAGCAGCGCGAGGACCGGCTGGTGATCGCGGTGGAGGACGACGGGCGGGGCATCGACCGGCAGGAGGTCAAGACCCGCGCGGTCGAGCGGCGGCTGGTCTCGCGCCAGCAGGCCGACACCCTGGCCGACGAGGACGTGCTGGACCTGCTGTTCCGCCCCGGCTTTTCCACCCGCAATGCCGTCAGCGCCACCTCGGGCCGCGGGGTGGGCATGGACGTCATCCGCGCCAAGGCGGCGGTGTTGCACGGCACCGCCCGGATCGCGTCGATCCCCGGGCGGGGGGCCACGTTGACCCTGAACATGCCCGGCGCCGGCCCGGGCGGCGCAGCCTGAGCGCTACCCCTGCCGCCAGTGCGGCGGGTAGGTGCGATCGTAGCCGGGCAGCTGCTCGACCCGGCCCATCCAGGCGGCCAGGCGCGGGTAGCGGTCGTCGAGCGGCAGCAGTCCGGCCTCGAACCGCGTCGCCGCCGGCTTGCCCGCCGCCCGCAGCAGTGACTTGACCATCGGATAGACGACGATGTCCGCCGCGGTCAGCCCCGGCGGCACCAGCCAGGTCCCGCCTTCCAGCGCCAGCTCCCAGCGAGCGAGCTCGCGGTGGATGAGAGGCAGGGCCGCGCGCACCGAGGCTTCCTTCTGCTCGCTCTCGCCGAAGTACAGCGGCAGGACGAACGCCTCGCCGGGGTCGTCGAGGTACAGGATGCATTCCTGCACCGCCTGCCACACCCGCCCGGCCTGCTCCGGTGTCTCGCCGAACAGCGGCGGCGACGGGTACCGACGCTCGAGGTAGGCGAGGATGGCCAGCGACTCGCTCAAAGCGAAGTCCCCGTCGCGCAGCACGGGCACCTGCCCGCGTGGGTTCATGGCCAGGAACTCGGGGCTGCGGTGCTCGCGCTTGCCGAAGTCCACCAGCCGCGAGGTGTAGGTCACGCCCTTGCATTCGAGCGCCAGCAACACACGCCACGAAAACGGGCTGCCGCTCCCCCAGAAGATCTCGAGCGCCATGCGCGCCACTATATCCCCGCGGCCCGGAATCAGGGGCCTGGCGCGGCAGCGGAGAATCCTGACAGTGCAGTGTCAGCGATGTTCCAAAGCGCGCCGGAAACCGTCTGGCAGCGACGGGCGCGGCGTGCTAAGCGCAGGTCACCTATGAAAGCCATAGTTTCGGTGAAGAGCGCCACCAAGGACTACGCCCTCGGCAAGACCGTGGTCCAGGCCTTGCGCGGCGTGACCCTGGACGTCCACGAGGGCGAGTTCCTGTCCATCGCCGGGCCGTCGGGCAGCGGGAAGACCACCCTGCTCAACCTCATCGGCTGTGTCGACATCCCCACCAGCGGCACCGTCGAGGTGGCGGGCAAGGACACCCGCGCGCTGTCCGAGCGCGAGCTGACCCGGCTGCGGCTGCACACCATCGGCTTCATCTTCCAGAGCTTCAACCTGGTGTCGGTATTGAACGTTCTTCAAAACGTCGAGTTGCCTCTGCTGCTGCAGCGGGCGAACGCGCGCGAGCGCGAGCAGCGGGTGCTGGCCCTGCTGGAACGGGTGGGCATCCGCGAATACGCCCGCCACCGCCCCAGCGAGCTGTCGGGCGGCCAGCGCCAGCGGGTGGCCATCGCCCGTGCGCTGGTGACCCGGCCGCAGCTGGTGCTGGCCGACGAGCCCACCGCCAACCTGGACTCGACCACCGGCCGGAACATCATCGATCTGATGAAGGAGCTGAACCGCACCGAGCGGACCACCTTCATCTTCTCCACCCACGATGCGCACGTGATGGCCCACGCCAGCGCGGTGGTGCGGCTGGCCGACGGCAAGCTGGTCGATCGCATCAGCGCCAGCGAGGCGGTCGACGCCGGGGTCGCCACCCGCGCGCCGGCCGGGGTGGTGTAACGTGATCCGCGAGAGGCTGGATACGTTCCGGGTGATCGCGCTGATCGCCACGCGCAACCTGCTGGCCAGCCGGCTGAAGACCCTGATCGTCGGCGGCATCATCTTCTTCGGGGCGCTGCTGGTGGTGCTGGGCACCTCCCTGCTCGACAGCGTCGACAACGCCATGAGCCGCAGCATCATCGGCAGCGTGGCCGGCAACATCCAGGTCTATTCGGCCAAATCCAAGGACGAGCTGGCGGTGATGGGCAGCTTCAACATGGACGGCGACGACCTGCACCCGATCGACGACTTCGCCCAGCTGCGGGATCTGCTGGCCAAGGTACCCAACGTCAAGTCCGTGGTGCCGATGGGCATCGCCGGGGCCATCGTCACCTCGGGCAATACCATCGACCTCGCCCTGGCCGAGCTGCGCGACCTGTACCGCAAGCGCGCCCGCTTGCAGGGCGAGGCGGCGGCGGCGATGGACCGCGAGATCGCCGACAAGAAGGACCACGTCCGTCAGATGGTGACGGTGTTGCAAGGGGACATGGCCAACATCACCAGCCTGCACGACGAGCGCACCGTGCCCGCCGAGGACGTCGAGGCGGTCAAGCGCGCCGCCACGCCCGAGTTCTGGGCCGCCTTCGACGCCGATCCGCTGCAGCAGCTGGAGTTCCTGGAGAACCGCATCGCCCCGCAGGCCACCGACGCCGACATGTTGTTCCTGCGCTACGTGGGCACCGACCCGGCCGCCTTCGCCCGGTCCTTCGACCGCATGAAGGTGGTCGACGGCACCGCCATCCCGCCGGGTGAACGGGGCTTCATGTTCGCCAAATACACCTACGAGGAGCAGGTCAAGCTGAAGACCGCCCGGCGGCTGGACAAGATGAAGGTGGCCATGGAGAACCGCAAGGTCACCATCGCCAAGGACGCCGAGCTGCAGAACTCCGTGCGCTCGAACAGCCAGCAGGTGCGCGAGCTGCTGCT
Organism: Myxococcota bacterium; assembly: GCA_046734815.1. Classification (GTDB taxonomy): domain Bacteria; phylum Myxococcota_A; class Polyangia; order Fen-1088; family Fen-1088; genus CAVYGB01. The sequence goes on from JBKPRZ010000408.1 coordinate 11,611, forward strand.
GCAGCTGGATGGCCGCAAGACCGATCTGTTCCGCCGGCGGCTGCAGAAGGAGCTGGGCTCGACCGAGACCGACGTGGGCAAGCTGCTGGCCAGCTTCTTCACCATGGACGACAGCAACTTCGGCCGCCGCTACAAGTTCTTCTACGACGAGCTGGCCCCCTCGCTGGACCTCTACCGCGTGCGGGTGGGCGACACCTTGACCATCAAGGCCTTCACCAAGAGCGGCTACGTGCAGTCCATCAACCTGAAGGTGTACGGCACCTTCACCTTCGAGGGGCTGGAGCAGTCGCCCCAGGCCGGCGAGCTGAACCTGATGGACATGGTCTCGTTCCGCGAGCTCTACGGCTTTCTGACCGAGGACCGCAAGAAGGAGATCGCCGCGCTGAAGGCCGGGTCCTCGGCCAAGGACGTCACCCGCGAGAACGCCGAGGCGCAGCTGTTCGCCGCCAAGGAAGAGGAGCCGCCCGCCACCGGCCGCACCATCACTGCCACCGCCACGCCCGGGGTCGATCCGGACAGCGCCCTGGCCGGGCTGGCCGGGCGCATGCGCCGGGAGGAGCTGGCCCACCGGGTGTACGATCCCACGCAGCTGAGCCACGGCGTGGTGCTCAACGCCGCCGTCCTGCTGAACGATCCCAAGAAGATGGACCGCACCATGGCCGACATCGAGGCGGCCGGGAAGGCCGGCGGCATCCCGCTCAAGGCGATCTCGTGGCAGAAGGCCTCTGGCATCATCGGCCAGTTCGTCACCCTGGCGCGCATCGTGCTGAACACGGCGGTGTTGATCATCTTCGTGGTGGCGCTGGTGATCATCAACAACGCCCTGGTGATGGCCACCCTGGAACGCGTGCAGGAGATCGGCACCCTGCGGGCGGTGGGCGCCCAGCGGCGCTTCATCGTCGGCATGCTGGTGATCGAGTCGGTGGTGATAGGCGCGATCTTCGGTTTCCTGGGGGCGGCGGTGGGCGCGCTGATCGTGGCGGCGCTGGGCCGGGTGGGCATCCCGGCGGCCAACGACGTGTTCACCTTCTTCTTCTCGGGTCCGCGCCTGCACCCGGAGATCGGCGCCACCAGCCTGGCAACGGCGCTGCTGATCGTGCTGGTGGTCAGCGCCCTCTCCAGCTTCTATCCGGCCTGGCTGGCCATGCGGGTGACCCCGCGCCAGGCCATGGCCACGGAGGAGTGACATGACCGGCTTCTTCATCACCCTGCGCATCGCCGTCCGCAACCTGCTGCAGCACCGCCGCCGGACCCTGTTTCTGGGACTGGCCCTGGCGGGCGTGACCACCTTGCTGATCCTGCTGAATGGGCTCGCCACCGGCATCCGCGAGACCCTGCTGCACACCGCCACCACCTTGACCAGCGGCCACCTCAACGTGGGCGGCTTCTACAAGGTGACCGCCGGGGCATCGGCGCCGGTGGTGACCCGCTGGGAAGAGGTCATGAAGACGGTCCACAAGTCGGTGCCCGAGATGGCCTTCGCGGTCCAGCGCGGGCGGGGCTGGGCCAAGATCGTCTCCGACCGCGGGTCCATGCAGGCCGGGATCGGCGGGGTGGACATCCAGCGCGAGCCCGAGTTCAAGAAGGTGCTGACCATCGTCAGCGGCAACGTCGACGACCTGGCCCAGCCCAACACCATCCTGGTGTTCGAGGGGCAGCTGGAGAAGCTGGACGTCAAGGTGGGCGACGCCATCACCATCTCGGCCCAGACCACCCGCGGCACCGCCAACACCATCGATTGCAAGGTGGCGGCGATCGCCAAGGACGTGGGCCTGCTGAGCAAGTGGAACGTCTACGTGCCCAACGAGACCTTGCGCGCCCTGTACCAGCTGCGCAGCGACGCCACCGGCGCCATCCACATCATGCTGCACCAGAAGCACCTCGGTCAGATCGGCACCATCGCCGCGCGCCTGCGCAAGTCGCTGGCCGACGCCGGTTACCGCATGATGGAGCCGAACCCGCAGGCCTTCTGGATGAAGTTCCAGAGCGTCAACCGCGAGGACTGGACCGGCCAGAAGCTGGACGTCACCACCTGGGAGGACGAGCTGTCATTCATGATGTGGACCTTGCAGGCGCTGCAGGGGCTGACCTTCGTCCTGATGATCATCCTGGTGGCCATCGTGGTGGCGGGGATCATGAACACGATGTGGATCGCCATCCGCGAGCGCACCCGCGAGATCGGCACCCTGCGGGCCATCGGCATGCACCGGCGGGCGGTGGCGCGCATGTTCCTGATGGAGTCGCTGGTGCTGGGGGTGATCGGCACCGCCGCCGGGGCGCTGGCGGCGGCGGGGATCGCCGCCGGCATCAATGCCCTGCACATCTCGGTGCCGCTGTCGGTGCAGCTGTTCCTGATGTCCGATTTCGTGCGGCTGGTGGTCCGGCCCCAGTCGGCGATTCAGGCGGTGATCTTGCTGTCGCTGGTCACCGGGCTGGCGGCGCTGTATCCCTCGATCCGGGCGGCTCGCCTGCGCCCGATCGAGGCCATGGCCCACTTTGGTTGATCCGCATATAGAAGATGCACAAGGAGAGCTTGATGTCGCTGAAACTGCCCGTCGTCCGATGGCTGGCGCTGCTGCTGCTGCTCGCCGCCGCCACCCCCGCCCGCGCAGCTGATCCGAGCCAGCAGGACCTGGTCGATATCCTGAAGACGGTCGACGAACGGCAGCGCAACCAGGGCGATTGGCGCTCGCTGGTGTACATCGAGCAGAAGGAACGGGACAAGGTCGACGTCATCTACGAGGCGCTGGTGTTCCGGCGCAGCGCCGACCAGAAGTTCGTCATCCTGTTCACCAAGCCCAAGGCCTCCGAGGGCCAGGGCTACCTGCGCATCGACAAGAACCTGTGGTTCTACGACCCGGCGGTGGGCAAGTGGGAGCGCAAGACCGAACGCGAGCGCATCGGCGGCACCAACTCGCGCCGCTCGGACTTCGACGAGTCCCGCCTGGCCGAGGAGTACGTGCCCGAATACAAGGGCGAGGAGAAGCTGGGCGCCTACACCGCCCAGGTGCTGAACCTCAAGGGCAAGCCGAACCTGGACCTGGCCTTCCCGGTGATCAAGCTGTGGGTCGACAAGGAGACGCGCAACGTGCTCAAGCGCCAGGAGTTCGCGCTGTCGGGGCGGCTGCTGCGCACCTCGTATTACCCGAAGTGGAAGAAGCTCTACAGCGAGTCCAAGAAGGGCGAGATCTGGTACCCGCAGGAGCTGCGCTTCTTCGACGAGGTGGAGAAGGAGAACCAGACCCTCATCTTGATCAAGTCGGTCGACCTGAAGTCGCTGGAACCGAACCTGTTCACCAAGGCCTGGCTGGAAAGCAAATCCCGATGAGGCACGGGCGGGCGTGGCTGGCGGTCGCGCTCGGGCTGGCACTGGGCGGGACCGCCCGGGCACAGCAGCGGCCGTCCGAATCGCGAATCTTCGGCGCCCCGGAGGAGAAGAAGCCCGAAGAGAAGAAGCCGCCCGAGAAACCGGAACCGAAACCGGAGGGGAAGCCGGCCGAGCAGAATCCCGCCGAGCCGAACGCCGCCGAGCCGAAGCCCGAGGACAAGCCAGCCGAGGACAAGCCAGCCGAGGACAGGCCGCTGGAACAGAAGGCGCCCGACGAGCGGACGCCCGAGCAGAAGCGCTCCGAGACCGGTGAAAAGCCGCCCAGCGGCCCCGCCCCGCCCGACGCCGCCCGCGACGAGGCCATCATGGGCGTGGCCGACCACCCCACGCGCGCAGACGCGCGTGGGGACCCCGGGGAGGCCGGCCGCCTGGCCGAGGAGGCCGCCCCCGAAGATCCGCTGAAGATCGGCGGCATGTTCTACCTGCGGGCCCAGACCACCGCGCGCAAGGACGAGGCCGCCAACGAATGGGCCCTCGGCGCGCCCTCGCTGGTCGACGCCTACATGGACGCCCGCCCCAACCAGCGGGTGCGAGGGCTGATCGTCGGGCGGCTGGCCTTCGACCCCACCTTGCCGGTGACCGCGGCGGTCCCGACCGCCAACGACATCCGCCCGGAATCTTCGGGCGCCACCATGGGCACCACCGAGCTGACGAGCCTGTACGCCGGACGCACCCGCGGGCCCGCGGTGGCGCTGGATCAGATGTGGCTGCGCTTCGACATCCAGCACCGCGTGTTCGTCACCGCCGGCAAGCAGCACGTGCGCTGGGGGACCGGTCGCTTCTGGACCCCCACCGACTACCTGCACATCCGCAAGCGCAACCCGCTGGACGTGTTCGACGCGCGCGTGGGCACGACCATGGTCAAGCTGCACGCCCCCTGGGAGGAGCAGGGCTGGAACTTCTACGCCTACGGGCTGCTGGAGGACGCCGACCCCACCCCGCAGCTGGGCAACGTGGCCGGTGCTGCCCGCGCCGAGGTGGTGCTGGGCACCGCCGAGCTGGGTGCCGGCGCGCTGGTCCGCCGCGGGCGCAAGCCCCGCATCGGGATCGACGCCTCGGTGGGTGTCTGGGACATCGATTTTTACGGCGAGCTGGCCCTGCGCTGGGGTGACGAGATCGACCGGGTGACCGTCTCGCCCGATCCGGTGCCGCCCGAGGCGATCCTCGGCGGCCTGCCCACCATCGTCGAGGCCATGTACCCGCGCGTGTACCGCCCCGGCGTCAAATCGCAGGTGGTCGGCGGCGCCACCTACTCGCGCAAGTACAACGACAACGACGTCTTCAACGTGGGCGTCGAATATTTCTACAACCCGCTGGGCTACGACGACCACGCCGTCTACCCGGGCCTGCTGCTGCCGCGCCCGGTGCCGCTGATGGACCCGGCCACTTTCTTTTACCTGGGCCGCCAGTACGGGGCCGTGTTCGTGAACTTCCCCGCGCCCTACTCCTGGGACTACACCAGCTTCACCCTGTCGACCCTGGGCAACTTCTCGGACCAGTCCTTCATCACCCGCCTGGACTACGCCCTGGTGATGTTGACCCACCTGCAGTTCGAGGCCTACGCGGCGGTCCGCTACGGCAACGCCGAGGGCGAATTCCGCTTCGGCATCAACAACCTGCAGATCGCCGGCCTCACCTTCTCCGCCCCCCCGGCCCTGTTCGACCTGGGCCTGGGCCTGCGCGTGAATCTATAGACAGCGGTGAGGCGCAGTGTGTGATTGTCTTACATGAGGATGTAAGATAAAGTACGTTATGTGATCAGGAAAACGGGATTGCTGGTCCTGGTGCTCGCCGCCGCCTGCGCCCAGGTCGACCAGGAACCCGCGCCGCCGCCCGACCCCGCCGTCCTCACCCACGACGTCGAGGTGCTGGCCTCGCGGCTGGACGACGGGGCCGACGTGGAGGCCCCCGAGTTCACCCACACCCTGGCCCCCTTCGAGAGCGCCGCCTTCGACAGATGGCCCGAGCCGCAGCTCGAGCACCTGGTCTCGTCCTTCCAGCGGCTGCGCACCTCACTGATCAGCCGCTACCGGATCGTCGATCAGATCTGCAACGACGACAGCTGGGTCCGCTACTCGCTCTGCCAGACCGGCTACCCCTGCGTGGCCCAGGTCCAGCTCGCCGAGCTGCACTGTCTCTGGTACCTCGCCCACTGAGGGGCAGCCGGCGCGGCGCCCGCTAGCCGCAGCGAAGCACCGTGGCCGAGATCTCTGCGCGGCCGCGACCGCCTTCCAGTTCGCCTGCCAGCACGCCCCCGCCCTTCGTCCCGCTATCGCTCGTCCGAGCATCTCGCTGCTTCACCGATCGCGCGCCTCAGCCGTCTGTGTAGTCATTCCGGAGTCGCCGAGTTGGACGCAGGCTTCGCTGTTGTGATCGCGTGCGGCGCTATATCCGTGGAGTTCGTCGCGCAGGTGCTCGGCCAACGCGCCCGCCCCCCGGCGGCTCCCCTCGCCGCTGGCGTCGCCCGATGCCCCCCGCATCCGCAGAACCTGCGCGTCAGTCCACACGGCCTTCCCGGATACGACCGGCCTGCTGCTGCACACACGGACGATGAGGATGAGTATCGCTGACGTCTGCGCACCCTCGCCTTGCGCCACACGCCGGGGGCCCAACTCCACGACATCACCGACCAAGCCACCAAGAAGCGGTGGAGCCCCGGCCCAGCTGCAACCGCGGCCACGTCGGGCGCTTCAAGGCTGGGAGCGCCTTCGATTAGGGCTGGCTCAAGCGCCTTGACCCCGCTGCCGTCGAGGCTGCGCTCGCGCTCGACGTCGTCTACGCAGAACGAGATCCAGGCCCTGATCCTGGGGCTGCGGTTTGGTCGGAGAATGACGAAACTGGAGCAACATATTCCCAACATTTTTTTATCCTCCCGTCTGACAGTTTTCCGTCCTTCGACCGATCGTTTTTCCGTAGCCGGCGGCGATATTGATCCGTTACCCTCGCTTCTACCCATTACCCCTGGGCCACGTTAGGACCGGCGGAACAATAATCGTCGCAGCTTCCGCGCGGTTCCCGGTTCCTCCAACTCAACGCCTTCAGGTTGGAATCGAGAGCCGCTGCGCTGCCCGGCAGTTCACTAGGCGAGCGCAGCGCCGGCTCGCCCATTCGTCCACATTCAGCGAATTGCGGCCCAGTCTCTAAGCTCCAACATCTGCCGCTGATCCCCCTCTCCTCGCGCAAATTATGGCGTGCACATTAGTCAGAAAAATCGACGTTAGCACAACGGAATACCTCCGGATGCAAGGCTGCAGAGGGCAAACTGCACGAGCGGAGAGCGCGAGTAATCAAGCCGCCTCAGCGCATCTCACCGAGCTGGGCTATGTCCTGTTCCATTCTAACAGTAAGCAGGCGCAACGGAAGCTGTCGCCTGTCCGGGGCCATCGCTCCGGCTTGCGCTCCCCCCGTCAGCTCGAGTACTAGCCCGGCCTCCGTTGGATAATTGGAAGTCGAACGCCCAACGGCACAGCGTGCGAACCGAACCCCTGCAACGAGGGTGAAATTCATGCCATTCCCGCGCACATCATTCGTAGCTAATGAGAGCGTCGCAATACGACACCAGAGGCGTCCCGCCGCTGAACC
>JBKPRZ010000409.1:0-12581 GCA_046734815.1 Myxococcota bacterium
GCGCAGCACCTGCAGGTGGCGCTCGTCCGCCAGCAGGCAGTGGCCGGCGGGCACCGCCTTGATCCCGTCCCAGAACGTGCGCTCCGCGAACCGCCACCTCCGCGTCAGGTAATCCACCACCGCGACGTCGTCCACCTTCCACGCGGTGGGGTCGACCATCAGGATCTCCTCCACGTCGGAGGCGACCAGCAGGCGGTCGGGGAGACGTCTGTACACGAGCGGCCGCACACCGAAGGCGTCTCGCGCGGCGAACAGCTTCCGCTCGCGGGCGTCCCACACCACGAAGGCGAAATCGCCGATGAGGTGGTCGGGCACCATGGGCCCCCACTTCTTGTACCCGGCCAGGACCACCTCGGTGTCGGTGGCGGTGGCGGGGAGGCCCAGCAGGGGCTTCAGGTCGTCGCGGTTGTCGATGCGGACGTCGGCGACCAGGTACAGGCCGGCGGCCTCGTCGACCAGCGGTTGGGCGGCGTGGCCTTGCTTGTGGGAGACGACCAGCTTGCCGATGGCCAGGGCGGCGCCGGGGGCCTCGACCACGGCGGTGCCGTCGGGGGCCCGGTGGGCGAGGTGGTCGACCATCCGTCGGGCGACGGCGGTGCGGGCGGGGTCGCTGTTCCAGTCGGCCACCACGGCCAGGATCGACATGGGGGGCGTTCCCATTACCACACGACCGCGGCCGGCGGGCCAGGCCCTCGTCGAGCGGCCGCCGATCAGGTCCTCCCGGCGGCGGCCAGGTCCTCCCGGCCGCGGCATCCCGGGGAGAACCACACGCGCGTACCGGAACGCTGGTATCGTTGGGGCGATGGGTTGGCCGCCACGGACCAGGACGGTTTGGTTGGTGTGCCGGGCTACGTCTCCTGCTGTTATAATTTGGTGCAAATGAGCCCGGTCTTCGCGGCGGAGTATGCGGCAACCTCGGCGGAGCTCATCGAACGCATCGAGGCGAACGTCTCGAAGGTGATTCGCGGCAAGTCAGACGCGATACACCTCGCGACTTTGGCGCTGATAGCCCGCGGCCACCTCCTCATAGAAGACGTGCCGGGGGTGGGCAAGACCACGCTGGCCCGCTCGCTGGCGGCGTCCATCGGCGGCACCTTCCACCGGATCCAGTTCACCAGCGACCTTCTGCCCTCGGACATCGTGGGGGTCTCGGTGCTGGATCCCAAGAGCGGCCACTTCGAGTTCCGGCCGGGCGCGATCTTCGCCAATGTCGTGCTGGCCGACGAGATCAACCGCACCACGCCGCGTACGCAGAGCGCGCTGCTGGAGGCGATGAACGACAACCAGGTCTCGATGGACGGGCGCAGCCACAAGCTGGAGCAGCCGTTCCTGGTCATCGCCACCCAGAATCCCGAGGAGCACTACGGCACCTACCCGCTGCCCGAGTCGCAGATGGACCGCTTCATCCTGCGGCTGCGGCTGGACTACCCGCTGCCCGAGGACGAAAAACGACTGCTGCTCGATTCGACCGGGGCGCCCGGGGAGGCGCTGGCCCGCCTGGCGCCGGTGTTGCCCCTGCGCGACATCGTGGCGCTGCAGGAGTCGGCCGACCGGGTGAAGCTGTCGCCCGAGCTGGCGGAATACATCGTGGCGGTGGCGCGCGAGACCCGCCGCTCGCCCTTCCTCAGCCTGGGGATCTCACCGCGCGGGCAGCTGGCCTGGCGCAACCTGGCCCGCGCGGCGGCGCTGGCCGACGGACGCGACTTCGTGCTGCCCGACGACCTCAAGTCGGTGGCGGCGGCGGCGCTCGCCCACCGCATGGTGCTGGCCAACCAGATCGACTCCACCGGCCGCACGCGCGAGGAGGCGGAGCGCGTGCTCACCGAAATCTTGACCCGCCTGCCCCTGCCGGGCTGAGCGCGCCTGGCCGAGGCCGGGTTGAGGGGGCGCCGGACGATGTCGACGAGAGACCAGTTGACCGCCGCCAGCAAGAAGCAGGTCGGATGATGGGAGATACGGCACTTGCTGCGTTCGTAGGCGGGCTTCGCCCGCCGCAGAGACACGCCATGTTCCGCGCGATGTTTGCCCCGTGCGGGGAGAGGGCTCGGGGGAGGGGGCGCGCAGCGCCCTCTTCCCCGCTCCGTCATGGCGTCTAAACCGTGGCGTAGGCGGTTCCCTCCCACCCGTGAGGGGTGGTGGTTCCTGCTGGCCACCTTGCTGGTGGGGGCGGCTGCGGTCAACGGCGGGATCAACCTGCTCTTCCTCGTGTTCGGGATGATGATCTTCCTCATCCTGGCCAGCGGGGTGCTGTCCGAGCTGTGCCTGCGCGAGCTGGAGGTGACCCGCCGGCCGCCCACGGCCATCCACGCCGGCACGCCCTACCTGATGGGGATCGCCGTGCGCAACCACAAGCGCAAACTGCCCACCTTCTCGCTGGAGGTGGAGGACCTGGTGGCGGGCAAGCCGGTGGACCGGCGCTGCTATTACCTGAAGCTGCCGGCCGGCCGCGTGCAGGAGACCGCCTACCGCAACATCTTGCCCCGCCGCGGGTACCACGAGCTGACCGGCTTTCGCCTGTCGACCCGTTTTCCCTTCGGGCTGATCCGCAAGTCCCGCGACGTCGATGCGCCGGCGCGGCTGCTGGTCTACCCGGCGCTGGTGGCGGTGCCCGAGCACCTGCTGTTCGGGCGGCACGTGGAGCACGGGCGCAAGCACACCAAGAGCCTGAACCGACGCGGCGACTTCTACGGCCTGCGCGAGTTCCGCACCGGCGACGATCCACGCGACATCCACTGGCGGGTGTCGGCGCGGCGCGGGCGGCCCTTCATCCGCGAGTCGGAGGACGAGAGCAGCCGCAGCCTGGTGGTGGTGCTGGACGACGACGCCAGCGCCGACGAGGCGGCCTTCGAGGCGGCGGTGTCGCTGGCGGCGTCGATCGCGGTGCAGCTGATAAAGCGCGGCTTCCAGGTGGCGCTGGCGGCCGGTGGAGCCTTCCTGCCGGCGGGCGGCGGGGCGGTGCAGGCGGCCCAGATCCTGGAGGTGCTGGCCCTGGTGCAGGTGGGGACGGCACGGCCGGTGCCCGGGGCGGCCACCCGCAACCTGGCGCGGGTGCACGTGCGCCCGTCGGCGGGGGCACCCTCGGTCGAGACGGTGGGGCTGGGGGGATCGCGAAAGACGGCATGAGATTCCGCGCGGTCCACAAGCTGATGTCGTACCTGCTGGCGGCGGCGGCCCTGGGCACGTTGCTGGCGACCGGGACGGTGCCGGTCACCACCTGGCTGCTGCTGCTGGTGCTGGGGACGCTGTCCTGGTTCGTCGAGGCGGGGACGCCCATGGGGCAGTTGCTCGACCGGGCCGGGCTGGTGTTCAACGTGGTGGCGCTGGCCTTCTTCGGGCTGTCGCTGTTCGAGGTGATCGAGAGCTTCCCCGAGCCCGAGCTGACGCCCATCCTGAACGTGGTCCTGTTCCTGCTGGGCTACAAGCTGTTTCACCGGCGCAACAACCGCGATTACCTGCAGATCTACATCCTGTCCTTTCTGGTGGTGCTGGCGGCGGCCTGGCTCGCCCAGAGCATCGTCTTCGTGTTCGGCTTCGTGGCCTACGTGGTGCTGGCCACCTGGACTCTGATCCTCTTTCACCTGCGCCGCGAGATCGAGGACAACTACCTCATCAAGCACCTGCCCGAGTCGGGGTCCGAGAAGGTGACCGCCGCCCGGGTGCTCAACTCGCGCCGGGTGGTGGGGCGGCCGTTCTTCCTGGCCACCGGGCTGATGGCGGTGGCGGTGTTCATGGGGGCGGCGATGGTGTTCGCCATCATCCCCCGGGTGGGCATCGGGTTCCTGTCGGGCAGCTTCCGGCGGCGGGTCAACATCGTCGGGTTCTCGGACGAGGTGACCCTGGGGCACCACGGGATCATCTCCAGCGACAACGACACGGTGGTGCTGCGGGTGCGGGTGCCCAGCCTGGAGTCGATCAACGACGAGGACGCACGCGACAACCGGATCGGCCTGTTTTACTGGCGGGGCACGGTCTACGACACCTACACCAACGGGCAGTGGCTGCGCTCGCGCGAGGCCGGCACCGAGACGGTGCTGCAGGACGCGGAGACCAACGCGGGCAAGATCTGGTTCGTGCGCAGCGCCGAGGCGCCGCTGGATGCGCGGCGGTCGCTGGATGCGCGGCAGCTGGAGGGCTGGGAGGAGCAGGAGATCCACGTGGTGGGCCTGTCGCACCCGGTGGCGTTCGCGCTGGACGAACCGATGGCCTACCGCGTGCGACCGCCGCCCCCCGGGGCGCTGACCACCTTGACCATGGACCACCGGTTCGGCGGCGAGGTGGGCATGAAGCTGGAGTACGTGTCGGCGCGGGGCGGGAGCGCCACCCTCACCGACTTCGCCGGCGCCCGCTACTTCGCCTATTCGCGCCAGCCGACCGGCCGCATGCCCTTCGGGCGCGGGCGGGCCTTCGCCGAGCTGCAGGCCGAGCACCGGCTGACCAACTACCTGGTGGTCCCCCGCTCGCTGTCGCCGCGGGTGAGCGAGCTGGCCCGCCGGATCACCGAGGGCAAGGCCCTGCCCATGGCCAAGGCGCTGGCGGTGATCGAGTGGCTGCAGAAGACGCACGAATACACCACCGACCTCAAGCGCGACCCCAGCATCGCCGACCCGCTGGAGGACTTCCTGTTCACCCAGAAGGCGGGGCACTGCGAATATTTCGCCTCGGCGGCGGCGATCCTGCTGCGCCTGTCGGGGGTGCCCACCCGCTACGTCAACGGCTTTCTGGGCGGCGAGTGGAACGACCTCAGCAAGTACCTCACCGTGCGTGACAACCGGGCGCACTCCTGGGTGGAGGCTTACCTGGGGCCGGGCGGCTGGGTGCGGATCGACGCCACGCCGTCGGCGGGACGCGGCTCGCACATGGGGCGCATCCGGCAGCTGTTCGATTCGGTCGAGTTCTTCTGGTCGCGCTGGGTGATCGACTACGACGTCAGCCGGCAGATCGACATCGCCCGCCGGATCGGGCGCACCGTCGGGGTGGGCGGCGCCAGCTTCGACCTGCGGCAGACCAAACGGGTGCTGCGCTGGGGCCTGGGTATCCTGGGCGCCGCCGCGCTGGCGGCGATGTTGATCCGCCTCCTGCGCGCCCGCGCGCGGATGGCCAACCCCTTTGCGCGCAAGGGCGGTCGCCAGGTGCGCAACGGCCCGCGCATCTACCGGCTGTACCAGCACACCCTGTCCCGGCTGGCCAAGCGCGGCTGGACCCGTGGCCCCGGCGAGACGCCGCGGGAGTTCGCCGCCCGGATGCGAGCGGCCTCGCTGCCCGGCAACGCCGCGCTGACCGACCTCAGCGAGCACTACGCCGCCGCCCGCTACGGCGAGCGCGAGGTCCCCGACGCGCTGGCCACCGATCTCGAGCGCGCGCTGCTGGACCTGGAGAACGCACCCCGCCCGGCTCCCACCAGCGCGCCGCCCGAGCCGCCGGCGCAGGCGCGCTGAGCGCCGCCGCTGCCACCGACCGGGCGGCGCGGCCTCACCAGCTGTCGAGGCGAGGGAAGGCCAGATCGCGCGCAGAGATGTGGGCGATCGGCTCGGGCCAGGCGATGGCCAGCTCGGGGTCGTCGGCGCGGATGCCGGCGGCGGGCTCGGGTGGATGGGGGCCGCTCAGCAGGTACAGCAGCTCGGCGTCTTCGGTCAGGGTCTGGTAGCCGTGGGCGAAGCCGTCCGGGATGTAGAGGGACCGGCGGCTGTGCTGGTCGAGCTCGATGGCGTCCCAGCGCTTGAAGGTGCGCGAGTCGGGGCGCAGGTCGACGATGACGTCGAAGACGCGGCCCCGCGTGCAGCGGACGATGCGGGTGTCGGGCGGCGCGCTTTGGCGCTGGGCCCGGCCGGGGGGGCGGCGGTGGTACAGACCGCGGACGGTGCCAGCGCGCGGGGTGAAGACGATCTGGGCCTGGGCGATCCGGGTCTGCAGGCCGAAGGCGCTCAGCTCGTCGGCCGAGAACGTCCGGGCGTGCACGCCGCCGTTCTCTTCGCGCGGCTCGATGTCCAGCAGGTAGACGCCATCGAAGGCGCCGGGCACGATCCTCATCGCTCGCCAGCCGTCACAGTCCGGACAGCCGCGCGCGCGCCTGCTCGCGGCGCTGCTCCATCTTCGCGGCGGCCCCGTCCAGACGCACGCGCGCCCGCTCGCGGCGCTGTTCCATCCTCGCGCCGGCCTCGTCCAGACGCGTCCGGGCCTGCCCGCGACGGGCCTCGCGCCGGGCGGTGTCGGCCTCCAGCTGCTGTCGCGCCCGGGCGCGGTGCGCGTCCAGCGCGGCGGACTGCTGGACGATCGCCTGCTTCAGGCGCTCGCGCCGCACCGCCGCCGCGGGAACCTCGGCGCGTGCCGGCAGCTGCGGCAGCGACACGATCGCCAGCACACTCCACAAGACCGCTGTTTTCATCGATCACCTGCGCTTGCGACGTTGACACGCGGCCGCGGCGCGTGAGAGGAAATCGAGGACGGAGAGGGATTCATGCCAGCCATTTTGAACTACAAGGTCGGTATCGTGCGGTCGGCGAAGGCGGGGCCCTGTCGGTGGATCACGGTGACCATGGAGACCCCCACCGAGGGCGTGTCTTCGGTCTCGCTGTTCTTCCACGAGAAGCTGCCCTCCGGCCTGGGGTTCTTCAACCGGCAGACGGGCTTTCTCACCGCCAACCTCCCTGCCGACGATTTCGACGGAATCTACCGCGTGCTGAACACCGAAAAACCCGTGTTCGTGCACTGGGTCCTGGATCCCGACGAGCATCGGCTGGTCAGCATAGACGTCTCGACCCGGGAAGAGCCCCTGGGCGAGGGCTTCCCCGACAAGTCTCCCTGAGACGGCCGCGCCCTCCCGGAGCATCGTCCGGCGGCAACCGCCGGCGCTCCGAGGGAACATCGTCGGCCGCGATGACCGGCCTGTCCGAGGGAAGATCGTCCGGCGGCAGCGTTCGATCGGTTGACTGGAGGAACCGATGCGCTTTGCTGCCGTCCACCTGATCTGTGTAGCCGTCGTCGCGCTGGGGGGATGTGGGGGTTCGCGCACCAGGAATTCGCTGCTGGAGATGGGGGCCGAGCCGCCGGGGCAGAACTGCCCGTGGGGCGGACGGGAGATCCGCGCTGGCATCGACCGCGACGGTGATGGGGCGCTGGGCGACGGGGAGGTCGATTCGCGCGAGTACGTCTGCACCGACGGCCAGGGCGAGCTGCCCTCGGCGCGCGCGCTGACGGGCGAGTCGGAGGCGCTGTCGGCGCTGCGCGGACCGCGCGGACCCCGCGGCCGGCGCGGTCCACCGGGACCGCCGGGGCCCCAGGGGCCGCCCGGCGACAGCGCGCTGATCGATCTGTCCGACGAGCCGCCGGGGGCCAACTGCGCCAGCGGCGGGGTCAAGGTGGAAAGCGGCGTGGACGCGGACCACGACGGCAAGCTGGATCCCGACGAGGTCAGCCACACCGCCTACGTCTGCCGGACGGGGCCGGCCGAGGTGGTGGGCTTCCGGCTGGTGGGGCGGTACGCGGCGCCGACCGGGCCGGCGGCGGAGATCGTGGCCGCCGCGCCCGACGGCAAGACCGTCGTCTACTCGAACGGCGTGAACAACTCGGTCGAGCTGCTGGACATCTCGGATCCGCGGGCGCCGCGGGCGCTGGGCTCGGCCGACGTGAGCAACGCCGTCGGCAACCCGGGCAAGGGCGCGGTCACCTCGGTGGCGGTCACCCCCAACGGCCGGTACGTGCTGGCGGCGGTGCTGGATTCGACCGACACCAAGGCCGCCAACCCGGGCGCGCTGGCCTTCATCGATCTGGCCCGCCCCGCCGAGGGGGTGGTGGCCAGCCTCCCGCTGGGCGTCGGCCCCGACAGCCTGGCGGTGACGCCCGACGGGCTGCGGGCGGTGGTGGCGATCGAGGACGAAGACGACAAGGTCGCCCGCGCCGGCTCGATCCAGATCGTCACCATCGATTACGCCGACCCGGCCCACTCGCGGGTGACCACCTTGCCGGTCACGCCCCCGGTGGGCAACTTCCCCGCCGACCCGCAGCCCGAGTTCGTGGACATCTCGGCCGACGGCACCCGGGCCATCGTGTCGCTGCAGGAGAACAACCTGGTGGCGGTGGTCGATCTGCTGACCGAGACCATCGAGCGCTACATCGATCTCGGTACCGTTTCGAGCGTCGGGGACATCACCGCCGACGGCCAGATCGCGCTGACCCAGCCCTTCGTGGGCCGGCGCGAGTCCGATTCGGTCTGTTTCCTGGCCGACGGCCGCCACTTCGTGGCCGCCAACGAGGGCGACACCAAGGCCTCGGGGGGCCAGCAGTCGGGCGGCCGCGGCTTTTCCATCTTCGACACCGACGGCAAGCTGGTGTTCGATTCCGGTCCGGCGCTCGAGCGGCTGGCGGTGCACCTGGGCCAGTACCCCGACTCGCGCTCGAGCGATCGCGGGATCGAGGTGGAGGGCTGCGCGGCCGGCCTGTTCGGCGGCACGCAGTACGCCTTCCTGCTGGGCGAACGCAACAGCTCGCTGACGGTGGTGCGGGTGCCCAGCCCGGACAGCCCCGAGATCGTCCAGATGTTGCCGGCGCCGTTCCGGCCCGAGGGGGCGGTGGCCATCCCCGGGCGCAATCTGGTCGTCGTCGCCGGCGAGGGGCCCAACGACAACATGCCCACCGCCCCGTTCCTGGGCGGGGGTGTCTGGGTGTACCAGGGCGTGACCCGCAGCAGCGAGGTGGGCGCCCTGCCCGACAACGTCCTGCAGGCGCGCAGCGACGAGCTGCCCTTCGGGGCGATCAGCGGCGGCGCCTGGAACGGCGTGCCCGGCCAGCTGATCGCCGTTCCCGACGTGGCCTTCGCCCGGCAGCGGATCTGGACCTTCGAGGAGGCCACCGACGACAACGGGGTCCGGGGGATGAAGCTGGTGGACGAGCTGCTGCTCAGCGACGCCGAGGGCAACCCGCTGACCGGCTACGACCCCGAGGCGGTGGCCATCAACCCGGCGGGCGGTTACGTGATCGCCACCGAGGGCACCATGGCCAACGGCGGCACCACCACCCCGCCCTGCACCAGCGGTGACGAGAAGAAGCGCAACCGGCTGCTGTTCGTCAGCGAGGACGGCAAGCTGGACGCGGCCTACGGCGGCGGCGATGGCATCGTCGACCTGCCCTGCGCCGCCGCCGGGGAAACCAACGGCATCGACTGGACCAAGCTGAGCGGGATGGGCTTCGAGGGGGTGGCGGCGGTGGACAGCAACGGCGAGGCGCCCGGCGGGGTCAAGGTCTACGCCATCATCCAGCGGCCGCTGCTGGACAACGTGGACCCGCCCCGGCTGACCCGCATCGGTGAATACGACACCGACACCCAGCAATGGAGCTTCTACTTCTATCCGATGGAGGCGGACCTGCCGGGGGCCCGCAACGCGGTGGTGATGTCCGAGATCGCCCACCTGGAGGGCGACGCCTTCGCGGTGATCGAGCGGGATCAGCGCCGCACCGGCAGCTCGCTGGTCAAGCGCATCTACACCTTCCGCCTGGGCAGCGGCACCGCCAACAACAGCTCGGACCCGGTGGACAAGACCCTGGCGGTCGACCTGCTGCAGACCCCTTTCCGGTTCGACTACGAGAAGGTCGAGAGCATCATCATCACGCCGCGCGGGACCTTCGTGGCCAACGACAACGACGGCGGCGATGAAGCGGTGCTGTTCTACCGTCTGGGCAAGCTGGCGCTGCCGCCGCCGCCGGTCGGTCCCCCACCTCCGCCACCGCCGCCCCCTCCGCCACCCCCGCCCCCTCCCCCACCGCCGCCTCCTCCACCGCCCCCGTCGGGCAAGCTGGTGATCAACGAGATCTCCTCGAACCCGGTCGACTGGGTCGAGTTCTTCAACCCCGGTCCCGACCCGGTCGATCTCACGGGCTGGAGCTTCACCGACAACGAGAGCGGCCCCAGCCACGTCTACCCGTTCCTGGCCGGCACGGTGGTCCCGGCGGGCGGGTTGCTGGTGGTGGAGGGCTTCGGCTTCGGGCTGGGCTCGGCCGACTCGGTGGTGCTGTACGACCCCGACCGGCACATCGCCGACCAGTACAGCTGGACCGCCCACGTCGCCACGCACGGGCGCTGCCCCAGCGGCACCGGAGGCTTCATGCCGATGAACCCGTCGAAGGGGGCGGCGAACACCTGCCCCTAGTCCCGAGCAGAAATGGCCGGGTTCGCTCGGCGGCGCCCGCGGCCGGCTAGTCGGGCCGCCAGACGCGGGCGGCGCTGGCGCCGGTGCGCGGGAGCTCGACGGTGAAGGTCGCTCCCGCGCCCGGTCGGCTGGCCACCGAGATGGTGCCTCCGTGCGCCTGGACGATGGCGCGACAGATGTACAGGCCCAGCCCCAGGCCGCCGAAGTGGCGGGAGGCGCTGGCGCGCTGGAAGCGATCGAAGATCTGATCCTGCTCGTGCGGCTCGATGCCGAGGCCCTGGTCGCGCACCTCCAGCCGCCCCCGCTCGCCGCCCGGCGCCCAGTCCACGCGGATGTGCACCGGCGCCCCGGCGCCGAACTTGATCGCGTTCGACAGCAGGTTGGCGATCACCTGATCCAGGCGCGACCGATCCCAGCTGCCCACCACCGGTCCGGCCACCTCGACGGTCAGGGGGCAGCCGGCGCGGGCCAGGTCGGGGGCGAAGCGGTCCGCCACCTCGTGGGCCAGCGCGGCCAGGTCGACCTCGTGCAGGTCCAGCCGCAGCCGCCCGGTGTCCAGGCGCGAGACCTCCAGCAGCTCACCGACCAGCCGTTCGAGGCGGCGGCCCTGGCGGCGGGCGATCTCCACGCTCCGTTCCAGCAGCGCCCGTTCCGGCAGCGGCGCGCCCGGGACGGTGGGGGACAACGTGTCCAGCACCAGCTTCAGCGAGGCCAGCGGGGTGTACAGCTCGTGGGCGGCCACGGACAGGAAGTCCTCGCGCACGCGCAACGCCTCCAGGGTCTGGCGGTGCAGGCCGGCGTTGTCCAGCGAGATGGCCGCCTGATCCACCAGCACCGCCAGGGCCTCGGCGCTGGCGGCCGGGAACGTGGACGGACGGGGGCTCTCCAGGTACGCCACCACCGGCACGCCGCCATCGGCGGCGCGCGGGCGTGCCGGCAGGCAGAGCATCGACCGGCACTCGGCGCGCGCCAGGTAGTCGTCGGAAAACCCGTGCCCCGAGCGGCGGGCGTCGTCGACCCGCACCGCCTGCCGCCGCTCGGCGGCGGCGTGCACCACCCCGGGAGGCACCAGCGACGAGGTTTCCAGGGGCTGCGACTCGAGGGTGCGGATCGAGAGGCTGCCCCGGTCGTCGGTCAGCGCCTCCACCTCCAGCACCAGCTTGCCCTCCTGGTCCCGCAGCACGTACACCTTGCGGGCGCCGGACAGCTCGGCCAGCTGCTGGGCGAACCGCCGCAACAGCGGCGCGAGCAGCAGCTCGGCCGAGATCACCTGCGAAGCCTTCACCACCGCCCAGAGGTCCATCGCGACCGGGCCGGTTCCGCCCGGCGGGATTCATCTTCGGGGCATCGGCCCCCCGATTCAACCCCTGGAAAGGCCGTTGCCCCGGCTACGCCGGTCAGAGCGGAAAACCGCGGGGCGCTGGGCGGCAGGTGCGGAGAACCGCGGGGCGCTCAGCGGCAGGTGCGGTTGCCCTGCGGGCCCACGCAGGCGCCGGTCCGGCAGACGTCGTCGTCGCAGCAGGGCTGGCCGGCCTCGCCGCACTGGATGCAGCGGCGGGCGGTGCCCAGCCCGGCGCAGACGGTGCCCGGGTGCGAGCAATACACCCCGGCCGGCGGGCTGTTGGCGCCGCAGCAGGGCAGGTTGATCCCGCCGCAGGCCACGTTGCCCTGCACGCACGAGCCGCCCGGCATGCAGCGGCCGGACTGCTGCCCGCACAGGGCCCCCTGGGCCAGGCAGGTGCCGTCGTCGTCCACGCACAGGTCGGGCTCGCACACGCGACCGCGGCAGGCGGGCTGGTTGGGGCGGCCGCAGAGCAGGCAGTTGCCGTTGGTGCAGGCGCGGTCGGCGTCGTAGCAGACGTTGCCCGAGCAGCAGTCCTGGCCGGCGTTGCCGCACTGGCTGCACTTGCCGCCCATGCACACGCCGCCGTTGGGTCCGGGCTGCAGGCACAGGTTCCCGGCGCCCACGCATTCGCCCACGTCGGGGCCCAGGCAGCAGCCGCCGTTGTTGCAGACGCGGTTCGGGCAGCAGGGCTGGTTGGGACCGCCGCACGCGACACACTCGTCGTCGTCGCACTGCAGGTTCGCGCCGTTGCAGACGTTGCCCGGGCAGCAGGGACCGTTGGCCGTCCCGCAGGCCACGCAGGTGTCGTTGTCGCAGATCAGGCCCGCCCCGGTGCAGGTGTTCCCCTGGCAGCAGAGCTGGTTGAGCACGCCGCCGCAACCGGAGCAGACACCGGCGGTGCAGGTGCCGCCAGGGTCACCGCCGGGCAGGCGGCAGGCGCCGCCCGCGGCCACGCAGCGGCGCTGCCCGTTGACGGTCATCCCGCAGCAGCCGCCGGACTGACAGGTGAAGTCGTCGCAGCAGGCGGCGCCGGGCGCCCCGCAGGTGGGCGGCGGCGGCGCCAGATCCGGCGAATACCCGTCGGGCGAGGGCGGCGG
>JBKPRZ010000410.1:0-12122 GCA_046734815.1 Myxococcota bacterium
TGGGTGCTTCGGATCGGCGAAGTAGATCGGCAGGGTCGCGAGCAATCGTTCGGCGGCGTTCTCCGTCCAGCTCGGGAGCTCGGCGGGCACGAGCCCCCGCGCCTGGAAGCTCGTCAGCCGCGCGTGGTACGCGTCGGTGGCTGACCGCAACTGCTCGGAGGTCGGCGGGAGGCAGTCCAGGAGGGCGAGCGACGCCACGCGCTCCGGATGAGCAGCGGCATGGAGTGTCGCGACCAGTCCGCCCCAGCCGCGCCCGAGCAGGTGAAGGCGCCCGAAGTCCAAGGCGCTGTCGATGCGATCGAGGTCGGCGAGCGCCTGCTCGAGCAGATGCGGTGTATCCAACCGACCGGTCGAGCGCCCGACGGCGCGCGGGTCGAAGTTCACGATTGCCAGCTGGGGCGAGGCGAGCACCTCCAGCAGCTGCAGAGGTTCGTGGGAAATGCCCGGGCTGCTCGGCAGCACCAGCAGCGTTTCGGCGCCGGGATCCTCGCCCCCGACCTGACGGACGAAGAGCGAGGATCCGGCGCCGTCAACGATTCGTTCTCGAACGGAAGCTGACTCGACCGGACCAATGCTGTCGGCGTTCATCGTGCACTCCGGGCGTCAGCTGGACTGAATCGTCGTGGCAAGGGTCTTCAACGGTGGAGGGGCTTACTTGCGGAACGTCGCTTCGCCGAGGAAGACGGTCTGGCCGCCGAGTGTGGCGGTGTTCTTCCAGGTGAGCTCCTTGCCACTTCTGACCGTGAAGGCCAGCCGCTCGATGAAGGGCTTGCCGTCCTTGGTGCTGGCGTGCTCGAGGTTGAGCGTGTCCCCGTCCAGCGTGCCGGCGTGGTCATGCACCTCACCGCTGCTGTTGGCGCAGTAGAGGTGGAACTTGCCGCTGTCGCGGTCCCACCCGAGGATGTCTTCCTCTTCCATGGGCGTGCCGGCGATCAGGAAACGGCCGCGGCAGCGCAGGGCCCAGCCGCCGGCCGCCTTCTCGCAGGTGACCTTGCCGCTGCCCTTGCCGGCCTGAGATCCCATCTGAAACGCCAGCTCCTTGGACGACCAGGTCCCGGCCATCGACTCCCACAACCGGGTGGCCTCCGCGGGAGGCTCGACTTTGGGATTCATCTTGTCGGCCCGGGCCAGCCGCACGCCCAGGAACACGATGGCCCCGAGGGCGAGCGCAGCGAAGGTGAGCTTCTTGACGCAGATCTTGGTATCGAGGGTCATGGTTGTCGTCCTTTCCGTTGGTGTTCTCTGCTTCGGTCGTCCCGATGGCGTCACATACGGGTGAACGACGTTCCGGAACGGCGGACCGACGGACCGCCCCAGGCGGCCTCAACTACCAGATCGAGCATCACCTCTTTCTTAAGATCAGTCACTTGCACTATCCCCGCCTCGCCCCCATCGTCGAGGCTGCCTGCGCCGACTTCGGGATCAGCTACACGGTGTATGACGGCTTCTTTCCGGCGTTTCCTCTCACTGGCGCTGGCTACGGAAGATGGGCAGGCGCAGTGAGCCCGGGGCATGTTCGACCCCTGCCTCTTCGGGAAAAGCGTAAGGGCCTTCCGATCGCCCACACTGATCGCCCTTCGGCGTCGTCGCTGGTATCCGCTATAACTTGGCGACGAATGGATCAACGCTCTGCCTTTCAGCAGCTGCCTATGGAAAGATCGTCGCCGCGAACCCGCTGTCCGGGGCGAGACGGCTTTCCTTGTTGAACCAACTTTTCAGGCGCCCCCCCCGGGAAGGAGAAGGGCTGATTGCGGAGCCGCTCCGTGGCGAGTTGCTCGGAGCCGAGCACCTGGCCGAGCGGGCGCGCTCGCTCGCGCGTCAGCGGAGGATAGCGGCGCGGGCCAGGGGGCGCCGGCGCACACCGCTGCTCGCTCGGCTGGAGGGCACCCAGGGCATCCTCAAACGGGCCCATGTTCGGCTGGGCGCCGATCCCGACGTCGACGTGGGACCGGCCGGCGAATGGCTGCTCGACAACCACTACGTCGTGCAGGAGCACATCAGCGAGGTGCGCGACAGCCTGCCCCGCGGCTACTACCGGCAGCTGCCCGAGCTGACCAGCGGCCCGCTGGCCGGATATCCGCGGGTGTACGAGATGGCGATTACCCTCATCGCTCACACCGAGGGCAGGATCGATTTTGGCAACGTCGAGCTCTTCGTGGAGGCGTTCCAGAGCGTGGCCCCGCTTTCGATCGGCGAGCTGTGGGCCATGCCGGCCATGTTGCGCCTCGGCCTGATCGAGAACGTCCGGCGCATGGCCCTGCGCACGGTCAAGCGGCTGGACGAGATCGAGAACGCCGATGAGGCGGCCCGGCGCATCCTGGCCGCCGGCGAGCGCAGTCGGGACGCGCTCAACGACGCGCTCGCCGACTTCGTCAACCGCAGTCAGCCGCTCACCGCTGAATTCATCAGCCGCTTTCTTCACCAGCTTCGCCTCGCCCACGGCACGTTTCCGCCGCTGGCCCGCCTGGAGCAATGGATCGGCGACGAGGGACTGGGCGCCGAAGAGGCATCTGCGCGATCGACCCAGCGGCTGGCCCACACCCAGCTGATGATGGCCAACAGCATCACCAGCTTGCGGGCCATCTCCCGCCGGGACTGGCAGCGCTTCGTCGAGCGGCAGAGTCGCCTGGAGGCGGCCCTGCGTGATGACCCGGCGGGCGCATATCCGCGGATGGATTTTGCCAGCCGGGACAAGTACCGGCACGTGGTCGAGCGGCTGGCCAGAGGGACCGGTCGGGGCGAAGAGGAGGTGGCCCGCGAGGCGGTACGGCTGGCCCGCTCCAGTGTGACAAGCGGCGACGACCGGCGGGTCTGCCATGTCGGCTTCTATCTGGTCGACGCCGGAGCGAGGCAGCTGGAACGCGCCGTCGGGTACCGCCCCGGCCTCGGTGAGGCGATTCACCGGGCGATCCTCGGTCATCCGAACCTGGTGTTCGTGGGCGGCATGGCGCTCGGCACAGTGGCGGCGCTGGTGGGCTTGCTCTGCCTGGCGGGCGTTGGCCCTGGCTCGATGATCGGGCCGGTGGTGGCCCTGGCGCTGCTTCCCGCGATCGACGTGGCGGTCAGCTTCGTCAACCAGCTCGTCACTGCGTTCTTGCCGCCGCACACGCTGCCCAAGCTCGATCTCGGCGAAAACGGCGGCATTCCCGCGGAGCTGCGCACCGCCGTGGTCGTCCCCACGCTGCTGGCAAGTGTCCACGCGGTCCCCGAAGCGCTGGAGAACCTCGAAGCGCTCTACCTGGCCAACCGCTGCCCGCATCTGCACTTCGCCCTTTTGAGCGACTTCACCGACTCTCCGACCGAGACCCGGCCTGACGATGGCGAGATCCTGACGGCGGCGATCGCGGGCGTGCGCGCCCTGAACGCGCGGTACGCCGAAAAAACCCAGGATGTCTTCTATCTGTTCCACCGCCCCCGCCGTTTCAACGAGCGCCAGGGGGTCTGGATGGGGTGGGAGAGAAAACGGGGCAAGCTGGCTGACTTCAACCATTTCCTCCGCGACTCCTCCCAGGAAGGCGCCTTCTCCACGGTGGTCGGCGACGCCGCCGCCATCCGGAAGAGTCGCTTCGTCATCACCCTGGACGCGGACACGGTGCTGCCCCCCGATGCAGCCAAGCTGCTGGTGGGCACCCTGGCCCATCCGCTGAACCGGCCAATCTACGATCCGGCGCGGGGTCGGATCGTCGCCGGATACGGAATCATCCAGCCCCGGGTGGTGGTGTCGCTTCCCTCCGCGCACCGATCGCGCTTCTCGGCCATCCACTCGGGACATCCCGGCGTGGATCCGTACACCACCGCCGTCTCGGACGTGTACCAGGACCTTTACGGCGAGGGGAGCTACACCGGCAAGGGAATCTACGACCTGGATGCGTTCGAGCAGGCCACCCACGGGCGGTTCCCCGAGAACATGCTCCTTTCCCACGACCTCATCGAGGGCAACTACGCACGCGCGGCGCTGGCGACCGACATCACCGTCTACGACGACTACCCCACGCGCTACCAGACGTACACCTGGCGCAAGCACCGCTGGATCCGGGGCGACTGGCAGGTCATCGGCTGGCTGAAGCGGTGGGTGCCAGGGCCGGACGGACCGGAGCGCAATCGCCTGTCGCTCCTGTCGCGCTGGAAGATCCTGGACAACCTCCGGCGCAGCACCACGGAGATCGCGCAGCTGCTGTTTCTGGTGGCGGGCTGGACAATCTTGCCGGGCTCGCCGCTGCGGTGGACCCTGCTCGGTCTCGCGCTGATCGCGGCGCCCTGGCTGATCAACCTGTTGCTCGCGCTCGTCCGGCCGCCGGTCGACAAGTCCTGGCGGGCGTATTACGCCGCCGTCGGGCGGGACGCGGTCCTGAGCGCGCAGCAGGTCGCTCTGGCGATCGCCTTTCTTCCGCACCAGGCCTGGATGTCAGCCGACGCCATCGTGCGTACCCTGTGGAGGCTGTTCGTCAGCGGGCGCCGGCTGCTCGACTGGAAGACCGCCCGGCAGGTCGAGGGCGTTGTACCTGGCGCGCTCCGGGAGGCGTGGCGGATGATGCGTCCGGCCCTGGTGTTGGTGGCAGGCATCGTTGCGCTGGTGGCGGGTTCGGCCTGGATGCGAGGAATGCACGCGGTCGGTTTGCTGCCGCTGCTGGCGGCCGTGCCTCTGGCGCTGCTCTGGTTCGTCTCTCCGATCCTGGCGCACGAGCTGGGATCGCCGGCGCTGCCGCCCCGCCGGCGGCTGGGCCAGGCCGGTCGGGGGCAGGCCCTGCGCTTTGCCCTGCTGCACTGGCGCTTCTTCGACCGTTTCGTCAACGCCGAGACGAACTGGCTGGCCCCGGACAACTACCAGGACGATCCCGCGCCGGTGGTGGCGATGCGGACCTCGCCCACCAACGTGGGTCTGCAACTGCTGGCGACGGCCAGCGCCCATCAACTCGGGTTCATCAGCCAAGAGGCCATGGTCGAGCGGATCGAGTCGGCCTTCGATTCGATGGATCGCATGCGCAAGTACCGCGGACACCTCTACAACTGGTACGATCTCCACGATCTGCGCGTGCTCGAGCCCGCTTACATCTCGACGGTGGACAGCGGGAACCTGGCCGGTCACCTGATCGCCCTGCGGCAGTTCTGTCTGCAACGGATCGACCAGCCCGTGGTCGACGAACGGATCTGGCGCGGCCTGGTGGTGGCGCTTGGCCTGTCGTACGGGCGGCTGGTCTCGACCGAGACCAGCGATCCATCCACGCGAGAGGCGCTGCGCACGGCCGCCGAACGGGTGCAACAGGGGCAGACCGCCCTGGCCGTTGCCAGCGAACCGAGCGCCCCGGCCACTTTCTTGCGACCGGTGGCCGAGCACATGAGCGCCGCCCGGGAGGTCCTGGGGAAAGCCGTTCCCGCGGAAGCCAGCGAATGGATCGATTGGTCGCTGCGGCTGATCGCCGATCAGCAGGCTCAGCTCCAGGGCCTGTTCGGCACCTTGCCGGGAAAGCAGGCGCCAGGACCCACGTTGCGCGATCTGGCCGCCGGTTCGCCCGCCGCCGCCGCTCTGGCCGAACGCCTGCAGAGGCTGGCCGATCGCGCCCACCGGATGGCCATGACGATGGACTTCGCCTTCCTGTTCGACCCCGAACGCAAGCTGTTCGCCATCGGTTATCAGGAAGCGGGACACTGCCTGGATGGGTCGTTCTATGATCTGCTGGCCTCCGAGGCGCGGCTGGCCAGCTTCATGGCGATCGCCAAGAGCGACGTGCCCGTCGATCACTGGTTCCGTCTGGGCCGCTCGCTTACCGGCGCCGCCGAGGGCACCGCCCTGGTCTCCTGGAGCGGCAGCATGTTCGAGTACCTGATGCCCGTGCTGGTGATGCGGTCCTACCCGTTCACCCTGCTGGACCAGACCCACCGCAACGCCGTCAAGCGCCAGATCGCCTTCGCGGCCGAGCGGCGGGTCCCCTGGGGCACCAGTGAAAGCGCCTACAATCTGCGCGACCGCCACTTCACCTACCAGTACCGGGCCTTCGGCGTTCCGGGGCTGGCTCTCAAACGCGGCCTGGGCAAGGACCTGGTGGTGGCTCCCTACGCCTCCATGCTGGCGACGCTGGTGCACCCGCACCGGGCCCTGGCCAACCTGCAGGCGCTCGAGAAGATGGGCGCGCTGGGCGCCTACGGTTTCCGGGACGCGATCGACTACACCCGCCCGTCGCCGGGCAAGCGATACGCGATCGTCCAGAACTACATGGCCCACCACATCGGGATGAGCCTGCTGGCGCTCACCAACCTGCTGGAAGAGGGCCTCTGGCAGCGATGTTTTCACAGCGATCCCCTGGTGCGCGCGACCGAGCTCCTGCTGCACGAGCGGGTGCCCCGCGCGGTGGTGCTTAACGACCCGCAGAGGGCCCGGCCGTCCGAGGCCTTGCCCGATCCGGATCTGGAACGCCCCACCGAACGGGAGGCCGACACGCCCTTCACCGTCCAGCCTCACATCGCCCTGCTGGGCCACGTGCCCTACACCATCATGGTCAGCCAGTGCGGCGCCGGGTACAGCCGCTACGAGGACCTGGCCGTCACCCGCTGGCGCGCCGATGGGACCCGGGACCACACCGGGCAGTTCTGTTACCTCAAGGACCTGGACAGTGGCCGGGTCTGGTCGGCGGCGCACCAGCCCGTGTGCGCGCCCGCCGAATCGTATGGAGCGGTGCTGGCCACCGATCGGGTGACCTTCCAGCGCATCGACGGCCCGATCGAGACGCGCACCGAAGTGGTGGCCGTCCCGGCGGATGCGGCGGAGGTCCGTCGCGTGACGGTGACCAACAATGGACATGCGGTCCGGGAGATCGAGCTGACAAGCTACGGCGAGATCGTCCTGGCCCCGCCCGACACCGACCGGGCGCATCCGGCCTTTGCCAACCTGTTCATCGAGACGGAGTGGCACGAGTGGTGTACCGCGGTCACCGCCACCCGCCGCCCGCGGTCGGTAGCCGACAAGCCCCTGTGGTGTGTGCACGTCGTCGCCAGCGGCAGCGAACGGGTTGGGCCGGTGACCTGCGAGACGGACCGGGCCCGTTTCATCGGCCGCGGGCGCACCACCCAGAACCCGGTCGCGCTGGAGCGGGAGGGGGCCCTGTCGGGGACCACCGGCGCCGTGCTCGATCCCATCTTCGCCCTGCGCACCCGGGTACGCCTGCGGCCCGGCCAGTCCACTTCGGTGGCGTTCACGACGTTGGTGGCGACGACCCGCGAACGTGCCTTCGAGCTGGCTGACCGCTACGACGATCCCCACGCCGCTCAGCGAGCTTTGGACCTGGCCTGGACCGCCTCGCAGATCGAGCTGCGCGAGCTGAATATCAACTCCCGGGAGGCCGGCGTGTTCCAGGATCTGGCCGGGCACCTGTTCTACTCGCGGGCAGCGTTGCGCGTGCCCCAGGCGGAGCTGCTGCGCAACCGGGGCTCGCAGGCGCTGCTCTGGGGGGCGGGCATCTCCGGCGACTGGCCCATCGTGCTCGCCACCATCCAGTCGGTCGAGGGGCTACCGACCCTGCGGCAACTGTTCGCCGCCCACCATTACTGGCGGCGGCGCGGAATGACCGTCGACCTGGTGGTGCTCAACGAACATCCCTCTACCTATCTGCAGGAGCTGAACGACCGGATCATGGAGAGCCGCTTCGCCACCGGCGACGCCGGCCTGACCGATCGACCGGGCGGCGTGTTCGTGCGGCGCCGGGACCAGCTGCAGCCCGAGGATCTGCTTATGCTGCGGGCGACGGCGCGCGTGCTGATCCCCTGCGACGGCCGCCCGCTCGGGTCGATCCTGGACAGCACCTCCAAGAGCGCCATCATGGAGGCGCTGGGGGACGAAGTACCCGAGGACGCTCCTCCCGGCGAGCCACCTCTGCGCCTGCCGGATCGAGGGTCGCAACGGCGCGGTGCCTCGACCCCGCGGCGCGGGGTTCCGATCGTCAGGCCCACACCGCCCGAGGGGACCACCGCCGCTCTGTCCGAGGAGCCTCGGCGCACCGCCGATCCGATCGAGGGTGCGCCGCTGGCCTTCGACAACGGGTTCGGAGGGCTGGCGCCCGATGGCACCTACCAGATCGCCGTGCGGGGCGACCGGGTGCCGCCCGCGCCCTGGGTGAACGTCATCGCCAACGCCCGCGGTGGCTTTGTGGTCAGCGAACGGGGTGGCGGGTTCAGCTGGGTGGAGAACAGCTACTTCTTCCGGCTCACCCCCTGGCACAACGACCCGGTCAGCGACACCCCCACCGAAATCATCTATCTCAAAGATCACGACTCGGGCGAGCAGTGGACCGCCACGCCCGCCCCCCTTCGTCAGGAGGCCGCCTTCACCGTTCGCCACGGAGCGGGCGTCACGTCTTTCGAGCACGAACGGGCCGGGATCGCCACCCGCCTCACCCTGGGGCTGGCGCTGGAAGATCCGGTCAAGATCGCGCTTCTCAGGCTCAGCAACCGCAGTGGGCGCCCGCGGCAGCTGACCATCACCAGCTTCGTCGAGTGGTCCCTCGGGGTCATGCGCGAGCACACCCAGCACCAGGTGCAGACCCGCTTCGCCGAGCCGCAGGGGACCATCTTCGCTCAGAACTTCTTCGAGCCGCAGTTCGCCGGCTGGGTCGCCTTCCACACGCTGAGCGAGGCCGTCACGGGCCACACCGGCGACCGCCGCGAGTTTCTGGGCCGCAACGGCTCGGTGGCCGATCCAGCGGGGCTGCAGCAGCCGGCCCTGGGCAGCACCACCGGCGCGGGCGTCGATCCTTGCGCGGCCCTTCGCTGCCAGGTGACGTTGCAACCGGGCGAGACGCGGGAGGTGGCGCTGCTGCTGGGCGCCGCGCAGGGTGACGACGAGGCGGCGCGCCTGGTGGCCGCCTACCGGGACGTGGGCGCAGCCCGGGCGGCGATCAGCGCCACCGTCGATCGATGGAAGCAGCGGCTGTCGGTCCTGACCGTGTCGACCCCCGAACCCGCGTTCGATGCGATGATCAACCACTGGACGCTGTACCAGGCGCTGTCCTGCCGGATCTGGGCGCGCTCGGCCCTGTACCAGAGCAGCGGCGCGTACGGCTTCCGCGACCAGCTCCAGGACCTGCTGGCCCTGGTTCACGCCGAGCCCGCCCTGGCTCGCGAACAGATCCTGCGGGCGGCCGCCCGGCAGTTCGTGGAGGGCGACGTGCAGCACTGGTGGCACCCGCAGAGCGGGCGGGGCGTGCGCACGCGCTTCTCGGACGACCTGGTCTGGCTGCCTTACGTGGTGGATCAATATGTCCGGCTCACGGGCGACCGCACCGTGCTGGACGAGCCAGCGCCATTCCTGACCATGCGTGCGCTCGAGCCGCAGGAGCACGAGGTGTACGACCTTCCTCAGGTCGCCAGCGAGCAGGCGTCCGTCTACGAACATTGCCTGCGGGCTCTGCGCAAGGCCTGTACCTCGGGCGAGCACGGCCTGCCGCTCATCGGGATCGGCGACTGGAACGACGGCATGAACCGGGTGGGCGCCGCCGGCCGGGGTGAAAGCGTCTGGCTGGCCTGGTTCCTGGTGACGACCCTCCGCGCTTTTGCCGTCCAGATGGACACCCGAGGCGACAGCGCCGGCGCCGCCGACCTCCGCGCGCGCGCCGACGCCTACCTCGCCGCCATCGAGACACACGGATGGGACGGCAAGTGGTACCGCCGCGCCTACTTCGACGACGGTTCGCCGCTGGGCACCGCCACCGCGGACGAGTGTCGCATCGACGCCATCGCCCAGAGCTGGAGTGTGATCTCGGACGCCGGAGACCCGGCCCGGCAGGCCGAAGCCATGCGCTCATTCGAGCAGCATCTGGTGCGCGCGGACGCGCGCCTGCTGATGCTGTTGACCCCCCCGTTCGACAAGACCGCCCACGACCCCGGCTACATCAAGGGCTACCTCCCCGGCGTCCGCGAAAACGGCGCCCAGTACACCCACGCCGCCCTCTGGTCGGTCCTGGCCACCGCCCGCTCCGGCCATCGCGATCGCGCCTTCGAGCTCTTCCAGATGCTCAACCCCCTCACCCACGCGCGCACGCCCGAGGAAGTGGCCACCTACAAGGTCGAACCATACGTGGTGGCCGCCGACGTCTACACCGCCGCCGGCCACATCGGCCGGGGCGGCTGGACCTGGTACACCGGATCCGCCAGCTGGATGTATCGGGTGGGCCTGGAGGAGATCCTCGGCTTCACCCGCCGCGGCAGCACCCTGGAAGTCCGCCCCTGCGTCCCCTCCACCTGGCCCAGCTACAGCATCGAGTATCGATTCGGCAAGAGCGTCTACCGCATCACCGTTTACCCGCGCCCGCGGAGCGCGTCGTCCGAGGGCACCGCCCTGCCGGTGGAGGTGGACGGTCGCGCCCTCCCGAACGCGGCCATCTCACTGGTGGACGACGGCCAACCCCACCAGGTGACGGTGGGTTGCCCTCCGGAATGATCAGATTCCGGGAAGGGCCCCTGTTCGATTTGGCGCCTGTATCCAGACGGACACGCTGCCTCCCCGTCCGCCACGGGTGATCGACTGAGGGGGGATCGACCGCCAGAACTCCCGGCCCTCGACGGCTCGCTCAGAAAAACAGCGAGGCGCCCGCCCGGGCGCCCGGGCGCAGGGGCCAGGGCGTGAACACCGCGCGGGCAGCGCCCGATTGTCTGACCAGCAGGTACTTCGGCGCCGCGATGCGGGCCTGCAAGGGGAAGACATCCAGGGTGAGCGCTGCGAACAGGCCCAGGGGGCCGCCGACCGGACGAGGACCAGACCGCGCGCCTCCAGGTCGTGTCGGCGGGCTGCCATTCGAACAGCGCCGAGAGACCCAGGTCCCTGGCTCCGCTCCCGGCGGCGCAGCGGCGGTGAGCCCAGGTGGCGACTCGCCGGATGGCTCCGCCACGAGCGCGCCTTCAGGAGTCGTCAGGGCGGCCAGGATGATCTCGGCGATCTCCGCGGCGGCCACCTGGTCGATGCGGGCACCCTTCACCGGGGTGGGTCCTGCCGATGGGGCGGCTGGGCGTGCAGCGATTCCAGTCGCGCGCGCGCACGTCCGGCGTGGACGGAACGCGGATGTTTCTGGAGCAGCTCCTGCCAGGCCCGCCGGGCATCGTCGCGCTGGCCCAGTTGCTCGAGCGCCAGCGCGCGCCCGAGACGGGCTTCCTCGGCCAGCGCGCCGTCGGGATCGGTGCCCAGATAGCCATCGAAGCGGGCCAGCGCGTCCGCCAGCCGCCCGCGCTCGAGCGTGAGTTGCCCCAGCAGCACGCTGGCGGCGCGTTCCTCGCGCGAGCCAGCGAAACGTCCCACCAGCTGGCCGTATGCCTGGTGTGCCTCGCTCAGCCAGCCCGCGCGCCGGGCCTGTGTCATATCTGCGAACAGCCGCGCGGCTGACGGCGGAGGCGGCGCCGGCACGGACCGGTCGATCGCCAGGGGATCCAGAGGCGAAGCTGAGCGCGCTTCGGCTGGCGCGACGGCCGACGGATCAGGCGCTCGCGACCCGGCGAGATCATCGAGCGGTTGCCGTCGGTCATGCCGGGCGGAAGTGGAGGCCGGGCGATGGATGCTTGACGGCCGCGCTGCCTCCGCTGGCGCAGGCCTGGACGACGGCCGTGGTGCCTCTGCGGCCGCCGGCGGGGCAGGGGGCGCGGGCGGCTGGTTCTCCGAGCCGGACGGCGGGGCCTGCCAGGCGGTGCGCCGGGGCGGCTGCGGCTGCACCGGTGACGCCGGTCGAGCGGGCGCGCTCAGGCGTTGCCGCATCCGTTCGACGGAGGGCCAGAACTTCGCCGAGGCGGCGCCCGAGACCAGGGAGATCGCGACGATCGCGGCCCACGTGATGCGCGCGCGGCCCCTGGTCCCACCTTCGCCGTGCACCGGGGCGGGGATGCCTCGCCGGGCCAGCGCCGTCGCCGCCATCCGGCGCGCCTCCCCGGCGCCGCTGCTGGATTCAGTCAGCGTGGCCTGGACGTCCGATCGCCACTGCACGTGCGCCGCACAGCTCGGGCAACGGGCCAGGTGCGCTCTGAGCGCCTCGACCTCGCGCGCCCCCAGCCGACCCGCCTCGTACAGGTCGAGCGCCTCCTCTGGATGCAGCTGGCTCACGTTCATGGCGCCCTCAGGAGCTCGAGCTCGAACAGGGCGGCCAGCCGTGGGT
>JBKPRZ010000411.1:0-5516 GCA_046734815.1 Myxococcota bacterium
GTTCCCACGCGCGACCCGCGCGACTGGACCTTCCAGGGCTGTCTGGACAGCTCCTGCACGGTGGACTCGCCCAGCGGCTGGGTCACCCTGGACACGCGGACCAACCAGTTCGCCGGGGCGGCCCGGCTGCAGACCACCAGCTTCACCGTCTCGAACACCACCGCCTACCAGCAGTACCGGCTGCGGGTGACGGCCAACAACGGCTCCGCCACCCGCTTTCAGATCACCGAGCTCCAGATGTTCTGACCGGCCTTGGCGGCGGCGAGGCCGTCATCGACCGCGACTCCCGCGCCGAAGCGATGGCGGGGCAGGAGCAGATGCGGGCCGACGCACCCGTCGCCCTGATCGCCCGTCAGCGGAGCCCGTCGAAGAACGCCCAGATCGCCGGCGCGGCAAAGGACGGCCAGCTGTGGTATTCGCGGTGGGCGCACAAGAGCACGGGAGCGCGCGAGGCGCAGCCGTCGTGGGCGACGCAGGGCCACGCGCCCGGGACCGGGTTCGTGGTGGCCCGGCACCCGGCGGCGGTCGACCACATGTGTTCTGCTGCCGCGCCGTCCCCGAACGGGACGGTGGGATCGTTGGTTGCGTGGATGATCATGGTGGCCAACGGGCGCGCGCCGCAGTCGCCTGGCACGGGCTCGGCGGCTCGGGGAGCCGCGCGTAGGGTACGTTCGTGCCCGTCCACCGACACGGTGCCTTTTTGCAGCCCGCGCCGTGATTGCACGCCCGGACACCCGGCGCTCTTGCCGGTGACCTGGGGCCGCTGGTCGCTGGGGGTCCACTGCCCCGACTGACCGGGATCGCAGGTCTCCGGGCCATACCGCCGGCGACATGCCGCATGGGCGGCGAGGACAACCAGGGCCAAGGCCAGCGCGCGCGACCGCATGGGCTTGCCCGACAGTCTAATCACGAATGTTCCATGGCGCGCCAGCGACGGC
Source organism: Myxococcota bacterium (assembly GCA_046734815.1). Taxonomy (GTDB): domain Bacteria; phylum Myxococcota_A; class Polyangia; order Fen-1088; family Fen-1088; genus CAVYGB01. The sequence continues at coordinate 939 of JBKPRZ010000411.1, forward strand.
CGCCCGGGCCCGACCCGGGTGACCTACATCGGGGCGGGCCGTTTCCGTCCCGCCCCGGAGGCGCCGGTGTCAGCCGGTGAAAGCTGGGCTACTGGCCGTCACGGCTGACGATTATTTACCCTGTGCGAAGAAGATCTCGAAATCCAACCCGGGCGTGGTCGAATCCCGCCAGGTGACGACGACCCGGTTCTCGGACACTGCCACCTGCGGAAACTCCGAAGGACCGGCGTTGTTGCTGATGTTGATCTCCTTCGCGAAGCTGTGGCCGTCATCCTTGCTGTGAGCGAGAAAGATGTCGGTGTTGCCACCCTGACCAGTTGCCTCCCACACGACGAATACGTCGTGCCCGGAGCTGGCGATCTGTGGATGTACGGCACCCGCTGCATCGTTCAGCTTCTTGACCGGATCGAAGCTCGCGGCTCGGTTGGTGCTCCTTCTGAAGTTGATGCTGGCGCCGCCGTCTTCGCTCCAGGCTACAAAGACGTTTTTTCCCGATACCGTCAGGTCTTCGTCTCGGGAGTCGATGGCGTCGCTGTCGCTGAGGTTGAATCTGGACGAGAAGTCGGCGCCCTTGTTCGTGCTTCTCGATATGTAGACGTCGGGGACGCTGGCCGTGGCAGTGGGAAATTCGTGCCAGACAATGAATACATGTTTCCCCGAACTGGCCAGCTGTGGCGGCTCGGCGTCCTGATTTGGCGTTCCGTCGATCGTCTTTGGTGAGCCAAACTGCACCGCCGGCGCAAACGCCGGTGACACCGAGGTATTACCGACCTCTGCACTGTCGGAAGAGACGGGCAAGTCCTCCAGGCCGTTGACGACGGCGGTGGCTTCATCCACGTCGGGTGTCGGCCCGGCCGGGTCGCAAGCACCGCCCGTCAGGGCCACGATCAAGACCTGAAAGAAGCGCGGAATGGTGGTTTTCATGATCTTTCCTCCCGATGGACTGCCTCGCGGCAGTCGATGTTTCTGCGCTTTTGAACGGGACCTCCTGCAGCTCTTCCTCTCGGCTGCCCGGCGCTTTCGCGACCGAAAAGCCGGTAACAGATGGCCCGCCTCGACCTCACACCGGGCTAGCGCATCGGCAGGAGCGCCTTGCGAATGTTCGAGACGGGATTGCCGGCGCCGATCAGCTTCTTACCGTCCCGCGTGCGAGACGGCGGTGGGCAGATCGGACGCCGGGATCTCCTTCGGGAGTCCCCCGAGAGGGCCGAAGATGTGATCGCAGGTCACGACCAGAACGCCGGGCGCTTTGCCGGAAACCTTCACGGGCACAGCCTTGCCAGCGGTGAACACGCCCGCGTTGGTCGTGAAGGTCGGCTCGAAGATGTACTGTGCGGCCGCGAGGGCCGGGGGCTCATCGGGCGATCGCGCGATCTGCGCAGGCTGCGAGGGAGCGCCCGGAACCTGCTTGGGCGACGGTTTCTTCTTGCAGCCGGCACCGAAGCAGCACGCGACCAGGGCCAGGCCGACCAGAGGGGGGGGCTTCCGCATGATGTGCTGGACGCTACGCTCGAGTGCGCACCCGGTGCGGACGCTGCGAGGTCAGAAGGAGGATCAGCGCTCTTTGTGTTGTCCCATGACGAGCTCACGCTGCGCTTGTGCGGGTTTTCATCTCTCACGTATTGTGTCATGTTCCACAAATGCAATCCGTTAGGGCGACTCTCCTCCTGTTTCCCTCGCCGGCCTGACCTTCGCGGGCTGCCCCGACCACGCCAGCGACTGCGACATCGTCGGCGCTGATGGCTGCGCCTGCGCCTCCGAAGGGGGCATGCGATCCCGGGCTCGTCTGCGTCGGGGATCGTTGCGTCCGCGACAGCGGCGGGGGTGGTGGTCGCGCCGGCGGCGCTGGTGAGACCAGGGCTTCGCGGCAGACCATCGATGGCGCCACCCTCCTGCCCGACATCTTCGAGCGGGAGAGCCCCGCCGACCGCGACCGAGGCCGGACACAGTCTGCGCGCGCATGCGCGTGTCGATAGCGCCACAGGTCGGCGCCGGACAGGTGAAACCCGGTCGACGATGCCCCCGCACACCCAGGCGCGGGCGGCTGCCTCACGAGCCCCTATCCGGCGCTCTCGATCGGTGTAGCGTGTCGGTCATACGGTCCCCGGGCGGGATCCGAGGTGCCCCATGTCCTCGAAGTCGCTCCCCCATTTCTTCCTCCTGGCAGCCGTGGGCGTCGTGGCCTGTCACCACGGACCGATCGACGAAGGTGAGGAGGTCGTCACCAGCGCCCTGCAAACCACCAACAACCCCGGGCCGGGTGCCCTGGGGGTGGTGGGAATCCCTTCCGGCGGGGGGCTCGAGCAAAAGATCGCCGTGGCGGACGGGGCCACCCTGGGGGCCTGGAAATTCAGCCTGCTCGACGACCGCATCGTTGCCGGCCTCAACGGAGACGTCGACAACGACGGCTTCGACGACTTCGTCATCCGCAACTCCAGTCGGATGGGCGTTCTCGGCACGAACTCCAAGAACGCCCTGGTGTCGAAGGCGGTGGCCACCTTTCCCGCCAGCATAGGCGAAGACTGGACACTGCAGGCAAGCGACCAGGTGATAGCGGTGTTGCGGGTGGCGGGCAGCCCGCGCGCCCACCTGCTGATCAAGGGAGCACCGGGGTTTGCCCTGGCCGAGGTATCCGGGGGGATCCTGCAGGCGGTGACGGTGGTTCCCAACGGCAGCGTCATCAGCGGAGGAGGAAGCGTCTGGCAGGTCACGCCCGGGGACGAGGTGATCGGCGTGGGGCGCCTCAACGGCAGCAGCGACAGCGTGATCGTCAAGAACCAGAACGCCGGCCTCGGCCTGTGGCTGTTCGCGGACACGGGGGCGCCGAAACTGCAGGCGAGACTGCCCAACGGGACGCGCTGGCCGGTCAAGGGGTCACCTTTCTGGAAGCTGGACACCACCGATCCGCGCCTGCACTTCTTGGGCGCCAACGACATCAACAAGGCCTCCGACAAGCGCGCCGAGATGGTGCTGGCCAGCAAATCCGGTCTGGCCATTTTTCACTTCAACGGCAAGAGCGGAACCAAGGGCGAGCCCCTGGATCTCTACAGCCTGATTCCCGACGGTCAGGCCATCCCTGGCACGGCGGTGATCGGAACGCTGCATGCCCTGGCGGCAGTACGGGATTTCGACAAGAGCGGGGGAGCCGATCTGCTTTTCCAGACCCAGACGGGATTGTCCATCCTGTCCAAGACCTCCTCGGCCAAGATCCCCTGGTCGTTCAAGGAGGTGTCGAAGCTCGCCTACGACAATTCCATTGTCGGAGGATGGAACCTCGATCGCTCGGACCGGCTGCTCCCCCTGGCCGCCGACTTCGACGCCAGCGGCCAGAATGACTTCATCATCACCAGCACGGCGAAGCTGGGGGTGCTCAGCCGGAACGCCGCGGTCTTCAAGGCGGTGGCCCTGAATGACTACACCTCCCTGCCGTTCCGGGACCCCGATTGCCTGTGGGGCGTCGGCCGGTTCGAGCGCTCGGGACGCAGCGGGCTGCTGTTCACCGCCTGCGCGCCCCTGCAGCCGACCGGACCGGCGGTGTTGACTTACGCCTACAACAACCAGCGTACCGGCGTGAGCAATCTCGAAACGATCATCACCCCCGATCTGCTGCGCACCAATGGGCTCACCAAGCGCCTGGACCTCCCCGTGAACTCCGCGGTCACCGCCCAGGTGCTCTACGCCCCCAACGTCAAGGTCAAGGGCGTGAGCCAGAACCTCATCATCGCGGCCGCCAGTCTCAACAGCATCTACGTCTGGAGCGATCCGGCCGATCCCACCCAGGACCCCGTTCTCCTCACCCCCAACAACGCCCCCCTCACCTTCGACGATCCTCGCGATCCCGCTCTGCGCAGCGTGAGGCGAGGACTGCTATCGACACCGGCCATCGATTATGAAAGCAAGCTGATGTATTTCGTGTTCAGCACCAATGACGTAAACGGCGACAACGTGGCCTACTACATCGCCGCTCTCGATCTACAGACCCTGGACGGGTCCTACTCCACCATGCGCTGGAAGCTGATCGACGGCTCGTTCCCTCCGGCGTCGTTCAATCCCTTTCACCAGTTCCAGCGGGCGGCGTTGCTGGTCAACCGGGGCTCGGTCTACGTGGCCTTCGGCTCGCAGGCCTTCTTCGAAGATCACCAGGGGACCGAGTACCACGGCTGGGTGTTTCGCTACAGCACGGGCACGCTGGAGCAGCTCGGGATGTTCAACACCAGCCCCAACGAAGGGCCCAATCCGCGCGATGGCGTGGCGGCCGGTGCTGGCATCTGGGCGGGTGGAGGAGGGCTGGCCACGGACAATGCCGGCAACGTGTACTTCATGACCGGCAATGGTCCGGGCCAGGCCGCGGACCTGGCAAGAGGGACCTTCGGCGACTGCTTCCTCTGGCTGGCGCCTCGGATCGACACCTTGCAGCTGGTCGATCAGTTCCCGACCGACGATCCGCAGCGTACGCTGGAGAAGAACGATTGGGATCTGGGCGGGGGTGGCCCGGTGGTCATCATCGGCCCCAACCGGATCATCGGCGGCGGCACAGACGGCAAGCTCTACAACCTGGAGCTGGGCACCTTCAAGCAG
>JBKPRZ010000412.1:0-5866 GCA_046734815.1 Myxococcota bacterium
GGTACGGGTACGGGTACGGGGACGGTACCGGTAGAACGGACGCTGGATTTGGCGTATTCGCCGTATCCCCGGGGCCGCCGCCCGATCCCAACTTTCATGCATGAGCCATCCGAAGCGGGTGAAGGGGGAGGAGCTGGATTCGGTGTCGAGCGCTCCGGAGTCGGGACAGCCGCCGGGCGGGCGCGAGCCGCCGCCCAACGACGAGCCGCTGGCTACCGAGGAGCCGCGTATCGCCAGTCCGGAGGAAGACGCCGATCGCGCCACGCGCCGGATGGAGGAGGAGGCGAACATCGAGGACGCCGACGACGCCTGGGACGTCGCCGCGGCCGACAACCCGCTGCGCATCCCCGGCGAGTCATCGCCCATGCCCAGCGAGCGCCGCGAAGAGGAACGTCGCTCTGCCGGTGCGCCGCGTCCGCGCGGCCGCTGATCGCGCTGGCTACAGCTTCGTGGTCGGATCGAGCAACGGGTTGAACAATTCGTTGAACGACCGCCGCGTTCGGCGCGCGCCGACGTACGGGCGCGTGTAGCGAAACGGCTCAGAAACGCACGCGCTCGATCCACAACGTCCTGTATCTCTTCCTGGATAAGGGGCCCTGGTATGCCCCTTGTAGCGGGCGCTCACGCCTCGTTTCCGCCTGCGGGGGTCCTGAAACCACCGCCAGTCCGGTTCGTAGCGAAGGGACGTGAGCATCGTGAGCAATACCGCCGTCGCCTGCCTGGCCGCCGTCTTCCTGGCCGCCAATCTCATCCATGTCCTGCGCCCCATCCCGATCCCCGCAGCGAACGCGCCGCCGGACCTGGGATCGCGCAGCTGGTTTCGCCGTCACTATTCGACCTTGCTGAGCCTCGCGCGCGGGACGCTCAACGGCGGCGTCGCCACCTTCGGGCTGATCCAGGTGGGGCACCCGGTGGCCGCCTCGCTGGCCGAGGGCATGACGGCCGGGTTCCTGTCGGGCTTCTTCCAGCGCACGGTCATGAACGAGCGCTTCTCCGCCTACCTGAACCGCGCGAACAGCGAGCTGTTCCGGGTGATCAAGTGGGCCTGGTTCCAGGCGCTGTTCTACGGGCTGGTCAAGGCGGCCGGCACCATCGCCGGCGGCCCGGGCGATCTGACCTCGCTGGTGGTGGCCTACGCCGTGACCATCACGTTCGGATCGGCACAATACCCGTGGGAGGCAGCCATCGCCGCCCGCCGCGCCTTCCGCACCGAGCAGGGCGGCCGGCGCGATCACATCCGCTTCGTCGCCGATCTGCAGACCATGGCGGTGTCGGTCACCTGTGTGGGCGTGTCCATCCTCAACTCCGTCGGGGTGCCGGGCAGCCGCCTGTTCCTGGTCGGCGTCGGCGTCGCCGGCATCAGCTATTACGGGCTGGTGCGCTTCCGCCGCGAGCTGTGGCGGCGCGAACGTGAACGCGCCTTCGTTCCGATGGCCCTGGTGGAGAGCTGATGCGGTCGTTCGTCGTTTCCCGGATCGCGAGCGTGGTGCTGGCGGGGCTGGTGCCGGTGCTGGTGGCGCCCGGCGTGGGTCACGCCGCCCGCAAGCGGCGCGCGGTCCCGGCGCGCATCGAGAAGGTGTCCCAGCCGACCGTGCGTCCCTCGGGCACGCAGGTGCCGCCGATGCCCGAGCCGCCCGAGTCGGCCGTGCGCCAGCAGCTGGCGCAGCCGCCGCCGCGCCCGGCGGCCCCGCTGGCGCTGCCGGGCAACCCGGTCGTGTTCATCGAGGGGCAGTCGGTGCCGCGCGGTTACCTGGCCATCCCCTCGGCGCGCACCGCCCTGCGGGTGGCGGGCTTTCTCAAGCTGGACGCCATCCACGACACCGGTCCCTACAGCGGCGACGCCTCCGACCTGCCGAACCTGTCGCTGCGAGGCGATCCCGCCGGCGCGCCGCCCAGCGGAGTGACCCGGCTGCACGCGCGCGAGTCGCGCCTGTCGCTGGGCACCTTCACCGACACCGCCGCCGGCCCGGTGGTGACGTTCCTCGAGGTGGACTTCTACGGCTCGGCCGGCGCCAGCACCTACGGGCTGCGCATGCGCAACGCCTATGTCAGCTGGAACTGGCTGCTGGCCGGGCAGACCTACTCGAACTTCCTGGACACCGGCGCGCGCGGCACCACCATCGAGTTCAACGGCCCCACCGCCGCCGGCAACCGCAAGCGGGCGCAGGTCCGGCTGACCGGCCTGCTGGCGCCGGGCGTGACCATGGCGCTGGCCTTCGAGAACGGCGCCGCCGACTACACCGGCCCCGACGGCAAGCGGGTGGTGGGCGCCGATTCGGTGCTGGATCTGGGCAGCGCCGTCATCCAGCAGCTGCCCGACCTGACCGGGCAGCTGCGCTTCCAGTCGGAGCAAGGGCACGTGGCGGTGCGCGGGATGACCCGCCAGCTGCGGGTGTTGCCGCCCGGGGGCCTCGCTCCGGCGCAGGTGCGCTACGGCTACGGCCTGGCGGTGTCGGGCCGCTGGGCCTACGACGGGCCCAGCAACGTGTTCGCGCAGGCCACCGGCGGGCAGGGGCTGGGCGGCTACGTCGACGACCTGGACGGCCAGGCGGCCAGCTTCGACGGCAGCGGCCAGCGTTTCTTCACCCAGCTCGGCTACGCGGCGCTGCTGGGCATCGAGCCCTATCTCACCGAGCGCTGGCGCTTCAACCTTATCGGCTCGCTCAGCGGCGTGCGGCTGCCCGGCGCCGCCCCGGCAGGCCCGCAGGTGGCGCCCATCTCCACCCGCTTTCTGCAGCTTCACACCAACGTGCTGTACGAGCCGACCGCCGGGCTGCTGATGGGGCTGGAATACGCCTATTTCCGCCGCGAGACCAGCACCCCGCTCACCGGGTGGAGCCACCGCTTCCAGATGGCCATCCTCTACCGCTTCGGTGGCTGAGCCGCGCGATCAGGACGCGCGCTTGCGCGGGCGCGGGAACTCGTATTCGGTCAGGCGGTTGACCAGGGTCCCGCGCGAGATGCCCAGCAGCTGGGCGGCGCGGGTCTGGTTGCCGGCGCAGCTCTCCAGCGCGGCCAGGATGCGCGCCCGCTCGTCGCGCGCGGGCGGCTCGGGCGCGCCGGCCACCGCCACCGGGAACAGGGTCAGGTCCTCGGCGCCGATGGTGGATCCCTCGGCCAGGATGGCGCTGCGCTCGAGCACGTTGGCCAGCTCGCGCACGTTGCCCGGCCAGGACCAGCCGACCAGCGAGCGCCGGGCCTCGTCGCTCAGCTGCAGCTGCGCCCGCCCCATCGAGGCGGCGATGCGCGCGAGCAGGCGGTCGGCCAGCGGGCCGATGTCCTCGCGGCGCTCGCGCAGCGGGGGCAGGGTCACCGGGAAGACCGCGATGCGGTGGTAGAGGTCCTCGCGGAAGCGTCCGTCGGCCACCATGACGGGCAGGTTCCGGTTGGTGGCGGCGATCCAGCGGATGTTGGCCTCGACCGGCTGCTGCCCGCCCACCCGTTCGAACCGCTTCTCCTGGATCACGCGCAGCAGGCGCGCCTGCAGCGCCGGCTCCAGCTCGCCCACCTCGTCGAGGAAGAAGGTGCCCCCCTGGGCCAGCTCGATGCGGCCGCGCTGGCGGGCGTGCGCGCCGGTGAAGGCGCCCTTCTCGTGCCCGAACAGCTCGCTCTCCAGCAGGGTGGGCGACAGCGCGGCGCAGTTGACGGCCACGAAGGGCCCGGCGGCGCGCGTGCTCCAGCCGTGGACCGCGCGGGCGGCCAGCTCCTTGCCGGTGCCGCTCTCGCCCATCAGCAGGACGGTGGCGTCGGTGACCGCGACCTTCTGCAGCGCCCGCTCGACCGCCAGCATGGCCGACGAGCCGTAGCCCAGCGGCGGCCTATCGCCTTCGGGCCCGACGCGCAGGCGCCGGCGCTGCATGGCCTGGTCGATCAGCAGCGCCAGCGCGGCCGGATCCGACAGCGGCTTCTCCAGGAACTCGAACGCGCCCGCCTTCATCGCCGCCACCGCCGTCTCGACCGAGCCGTGGCCGGTCAGCACCACCACCTCGATGTCCGGGTGGTCGCGCCGGATGGTCTTCAACAACGACAGTCCATCCATCCGCGGCATGGTCAGGTCGGCCACCACCACGTCGAACGGGCGCTGGTGCAGCTGCACCAGCGCGTCCAGGCCATCGGTGGCTTCGACGACGGTGTGCCCCCCGTCCTTCAGCACGGCGCTCAGGAAGAGCAGCACCGCCGCGTCGTCGTCCACCACGAGCACGTGCGCCATGGCGAGCGAGAACGGTGGCACGTACCGCGCCGCACGCGCAACTCGCTACTGCCCTGGATGTCTGGTGACTTGTTAAGGTATCGCTCAGCGATTCGATCCGACGACGAGAACAATCCATTCCGTCAATCGGAATACGCTAAGCCCTGGTGAGGACTGACTAACGGTCCGACCCGCGATCGGCGGGCGCGTCGCCGCTGGACGGGCCCCGCGATCCGCCGGGCAGCCGCCGCCGGTTCCGTTCCGACTCCGCGGCGGCCGTGCACGCCTGCAGCAGCGGGCGCAGCCGCTGGGCGAGGAAGTCGCGCAGCAGGGCGACGCGGGTGGGCTCGTAGGCGACCGGCGGCGAGACGAGGCTGACCTCCACGCCGGTGGCGTAGTGCTGCGGCAGCACGCGCTGGAGGTCGCGGTGGGGCGAGCGCAGGCCGCCCTTGCGAGCGAAGCCGAAGTAGGCCTCGGTGATGAGGCCGATGCCCACCCCGGCGGCGATCGCATCGGCGGCGAACGACAGGTCGTGGACGATGAGCGGACCCTGGACCTTCACCGACTCCTCGCCCTGCGGGCCGTGGAGGCGCAGCTGCCCGCGGTCCTGGGGCGCGCCGAACAGGACGAACCGGTGGCGGGCGAGGTCGCTCACCCGGCGGGGCGTGCCCGCCCGGCGCAGGTAGGCGGCCGAGGCGAACAGGGCGTGGTCGTTGCGTCCCAGCCGCCGCGCCACCAGCGACGAGTCCACCAGGGGCCCGGCGCGCAGGGCCAGGTCGAAGCCCTCGGCCACCAGGTCCACCCGCCGCGGGGTCAGCACCACGTCGATCTGGACGCGCGGGTGGCGCTCGAGGAACTCGGCCAGCAGGGTGGCGATCAAGCCGGTGTTGTCGCCGCCGGCGGTGAAGCGGATGGGGCCGGCGATCTCGCGGCTCATGTCGCTGACCGCCGCGCTGGCCTCGGCCAGGCCGCCCAGCGCCGCGCGCGCCCGCTCGAAGAACAGGCGTCCGGCCTCGGTCAGCACCAGCTTGCGGGTGCCGCGCTGGAGCAGCCGCACCCGCAGCGACTTCTCCAGCGCGGTCACCCGGCGGCTGACCGAGGACTTGGGCAGGCGCAGCCCGGGCGCGGCGGCGGTGAAGCCGCCCGCCTCCACCACCCGCACGAAGGCGCGCACCTGGTTGAGATCGAGGCCGTCCGTTGCTGCCACAGCAACGACATGTTGTCACGGCGCCATCTAGTTGTCATGCCCGCAACGATCCACCCTGAAGAGACGAAAGGAGCGACTCCATGAACGCCATTCGCAGATATCTCCCGGTCGCGGCCCGCCTCTTTCTGGGACTGGTCTTCACCGTCTTCGGCCTGAACTTCTTCCTGCATTTTCTGCCCATGCCGCCCGCGGCGCCGCGGGCCATGTCCTTCGCCGGCGCCCTGCTGGCCAGCGGCTACCTCTTTCCGCTGCTCAAGGTGACCGAGGTGCTGGGCGGCCTGCTGCTGCTCACGAACCGATTCGTGCCGCTGACCCTGGCGGTCCTGGCGCCGATCATCCTGAACATCCTGGGCTTCCACCTGTTCCTGGCGCCCGCGGGACTGGCCTTGCCTGTCGTGATGCTGGCGGCGGAGATATACCTGGCCTGGAGCTACCGCGCCGCTTTCGCCCCGATGCTCAGGGCCCGCACA
>JBKPRZ010000413.1:0-2684 GCA_046734815.1 Myxococcota bacterium
GGGAAGCCCGGCGGGCGGTCCGGCGCGAGGAGAAGGAACGGCTGCTCAACGAGGTGCTCGACCAGATGCGCGCCATGCGCATGTGGAAGCTGACCGAGGAGCTGAAGCTCGATCAGGCGACGGCGGCCAAGGTGTTCCCGCTGCTGGCTCAGTACGACGACAAGGCCCGCGAGCTCGCCCGCGAGCGCGGCGAGGTGGCGCGCGAGGTGCGCGAGCAGGTGCGGACCGGCCAGACCGACAACCGCCGCCTGCAGGTGCTGATCGACCGCCTGTTGACGAACCAGACCCGGCGCAAAACCCTGGAGGACGAGCGCTTCAAGGCGCTGCGCCCCTTCCTCACGGCCCTGCAGCAGGCCAAGCTGCTGCTGCTGATGCCGCGCCTGGAAGACGACTTTCGCCGCCGCATCCGCGACGCCCTCGACGAGCAACGCCGCCAGTACCTGGAAGAGAACCCGCGCGACTTCGAGGACCAGCCCTCGCCCCACAAGGACTGAGGCGCCCGGTCGCCGGTCACTCCCTCAGAATCATCTCGTAATAGATGAGGGGGACCTCGCGGTACACCACGTGCCCGACCTCCTGGTAGCCGCAGCTGCGGTAAAAGCCGCCCGCGCCGGCGGCGCTGTCGTAGGCGTCCAGGCGGATGGCGTCGGCGGGCCAGTCGCGGGCCACGCGCGCCGCCTCGGCCAGGCAGCGGCGGCCGATGCCCTGGCCCTGCAGATCGGGCGCCACCGCCATGTCGGTCAGGTACAGCACCCGCCGGACGGGCGTGAAGTAGCGCGGGTCGATGGCCCACGGCTTCCGCGTGGACAGGCAGAGCGTGCCGGCGATCCGGCGCCCCCGGCGGCCCACCAGCACCCGGCCGGTGCGCATGCGCGCCAGCACCGCCCGGTCCGCCACCTCGGTGGACCAGTGACCGTAGCCGTGGGCATCGGTCAGCTTGCGGGCCACGGCGTTGCGCAGCTGCGTGATCTCCGGCGCATCTTCCAGCACCGCGGCCACCAGGCGGAACCGCAAGCCCGCCACCGCGGCGGTCTTCACGCGACCACCCCCACGCACACGCGGGCCATGGGCGCTTGGGCCGGGAGGGGCACGGGGTGAGTATACGTCCGCCGCGCGTGCGCTATCCTCCGGTCATGTGCCGCAAGTTCGCGCCCGCGGTCGTCCTTTCCCTGCTGGGCGCGCTCCTGGCGGCCGGCGCCGGGGGGGCGGCGCCGGTCCGGGCCAGCCGGGAGGCGGTGCTGAAGCTGCTGGCCGCGTCCGAGCGGCCGCCGACCGAGCCGGAGCTGCGGGCGCTGGGCACCGATGTGGACCGGCAGCTGGTGGCGGTGGCCAGCGACGTCAAGGTGGAACCGAAGATGCGCGCGCGGGCGATGAGCGCGCTGGCCTTCGTCCCCCCCAGCAGCGCCACGCGCGCCTACCTCACCAAGGTGATCGGGCAGGCGGCGGCGGCCAAGGACGCCACCGACCTGTTGCTGGTCCGACGCGCGGCCGTGGCGCTGGGCTGGCAGGGCGGGCCCTCGGCGCCCCCGGTGCTGGGGCCGCTGCTGTCGCACGCCGACCCCGATGTGCGCACCGACGCCGCCGTGGCGCTGGGCCTGACCCGGCTGGCGAGCGCGGCCGACCTGTTGCGGGCTCGCCTCGATATCGAGGAGGACGCGCGCGTGCGCGGCCACATCAGCCGGCAGCTGCGGGTGGTGGAGGATTCGCTGAGCGCTACCAACACCGCGCGTTAGCCCATTTCAGGCTGGTTTCGTCGAGGGCGGCGTTGCGAAAGGCCTGTGGCGCCGTGATAGTGTGCCCCCCGTGTCGAAGGAGAAGCTCGCCATTCTCGTGGGAGGCGGACCCGCCCCCGGTATCAACAGTGTGATCAGCGCCGCCACCATCCGCGCCCTGCTACAGGGGGTGGAGGTGCTGGGCATCCGCGATGGTTTTTCGAACATCATGCGCAGCCGCACCGACGCCGATGCGGTCCGCCCGCTGCGCCTGGAGGACGTCAGCCGCATCCACTTCTCGGGCGGCTCGATCCTCGGCACCGCGCGCGACAACCCCACCAAGGACGTGGCGCTGCTGGATACGGTGGTCGAATCGCTGGTCAAGCTGGGTGTGACCCAGCTGATCACCATCGGCGGCGACGACACCGCCTTCTCGGCGCTGAAGGTGGCTGAACGCGCGGCCGGGCGCGTGCGCGTGGCCCACGTCCCCAAGACCATCGACAACGACCTGGACCTGGACCCCAACGTCGATACCTTCGGCTACCAGACCGCCCGCCACGTCGGCGTCGAGATCATCAAGAACCTGATGGTCGACGCCAAGACCACCTCGCGCTGGTACTTCGCGGTGGCCATGGGGCGCAAGGCCGGCCACCTGGCCATGGGCATCGGCAAGGCCGCCGGCGCCACCTTGACCCTCATTCCCGAGGAGTTCCCCAAGTTCAAGACCACCTTGCAGACCCTGGCCGACACCCTGGCCGGCGCGATGATCAAGCGCCTGGCCGAGGGCCACAAGGACGGGGTGGCGGTGCTGGCCGAGGGCCTGGTCGAGAGCCTGCCCGAGGAGGACCTCAAGAAGTTCGGCAACCTCGAGTTCGACGACCACGGCCACGTTCGCATGGCCGAGATCGACATCGGCGACGGGATCAAGCGCGCCACCGCCCGCCGGCTCAAGGAGCTGCAGATCAAGTCGAC
>JBKPRZ010000414.1:0-5758 GCA_046734815.1 Myxococcota bacterium
GTCGAAGGGCCGGTGCGGTCCAGCCCAGCCGCGCCGAGATGCCGTCGGCGGCGGCAGGCAGCGCGCGGACGATGTGGGCCAGCACCGCGGCCGAGAACCGGCCGCGCGGCCCGCCCACGCTGACCGCGGCGATCACGTTGCCGTCGACGGCCCGCACCGGCGCGCCCACCGCCACGAACCCGGGCTCCAGCTCCTCGATGGCGGTGGCGTGGCCGCGCGCGAGCACCCGCTGCAGCTCGCGCCGCAGGGCGGTCGGGCTGGTGATGGTGCGCGGGGTGAGGGCGGCCAGCCGTCGCGCCGTGCGCCGCCGCAGCTCCAAGTCGCTGAGCGCGGCCAGCAGCACCTTGCCGGTCGAGGTGGCGTGGGCCGGCCAGCGGGTGCCCAGCGAGGGCATGGCGCCGATGACGTGGCTGCCCACCACCTCGTCCACGATCAGCACCTCGTCGCCCACCAGCACCTCCAGGGTGACCGTCTCGCGGGTGGCGGTGGCCAGCTCCTGCAGCACCGGGCGTCCGGCCGCCAGCAGCGCCCGGGTGCCCAGGCTCTGCCCGGCCAGGCGGATCAGCTCGGACCCGATCTGGTAGGCCTCGCCGTCGGGCGTGCGCTCGACCAGGCCGCTGCTCTCCAGCGCCGAGAGCAGGCGGAAGGTGGTGGTCTTGTTCAGCGCGGCGGCGCGGGCCAGGTCGGCCAGCCGCCGGCCGGGGCCACCTTCGCCGCAGGCCTTCAGCAGGCGGACCGCCCGCTGGACCGCTTGCGTTCCGGGGTAAGCCTCGTGTTTCATATTGTGAAACATCCGGTGCGCATCCTGAAACGCCAACCTAGCGCCCGATCCGGCCCCGGTCAATGCCCGGACCCGGCGCGGGCGATCCGTGCGAAGCTGCCGCCCATGACGCATGGGAGTCGCCGTGGCTGAGCTGCGCCGTTCCTTCGGTCTTTTCGACGCGACCATGGTCAACGTCGGCGTCATCGTCGGCTCGGCGGTGTTCCTCACCGCCGCCGACGTCGCCCGCGCGTTGCCCCACCCTCTGTGGCAGCTGGCGGTGTGGGTGGTGGCGGCGGTGTTCTCGCTGGCCGGTGCGCTCACCATCGCCGAGCTGGGCGCCGCCTTCCCGGAGGCGGGTGGGCTGACCGTCTACCTGCGCGAGGCGTTCGGTCCGGCCTGGGGCTTCTTCTACGGCTGGGCGCTGTTCGTGGTCATCCAGACCGCCGCCATCGCCGCGGTGGGGGTGGCCTTCGCCACCTACTGCGGTCACTTCGTCCAGCTGTCACCGCTGGGCATCCAGTTGCTGGCCGCGGTGGTGGTGGCGCTGCTCAGCCTGCTGAATGCGCTGGGCGTGCGCGAGGGCGTGGTCACCCAGAACGTCTTCACCGTCGCCAAGCTGGCGGTGATGGTCGGGCTGGTGCTGCTGGCGCTGCTGGGCCACACCGGTTCCTGGTCGAACCTCACCACCCCGCCGCCCGGCGCGCCCCCGCCGCTGACCCTGGCCACCCTGGGCGCCGCCGCCATCGGCCCGCTGTTCGCCTTCGACGGCTGGATCACCAGCAGCTACATCGGCGGCGAGGTGAAACGCCCGGCTCGCACGGTGCCGCTGGCGGCGCTGTTTTCGGTGGGCCTGGTGACCGTGATCTACCTCTTCATCAATGCCTCTTACCTGCTGGTGCTCGGTTCGCAGCGGGTGGCGCAGTCGCCTCTGGTCGCCGCCGAGACCGCCCAGGCCCTGCTGGGTCCGCGCGGCGCCGACCTGGCCGCCGCCATGGTGGTGGTGGCCACCTTCGGCGCGCTGAACGGCAACATCCTGGCCGGCGCGCGCGTGCTGTACGCCCTGGCCCAGGCGGGCCTGTTCTGGCGGCGGGTGGAACGCGTGCACCCGCGCTTCGGCACCCCGGCCGCCGCCCTGGTCGCCCAGGGTCTGGTCTCGGTGGCGCTGGTCTTCACCGGCCGCTTCGACCAGTTGCTGGCCAGCTGCCTGTTCGCCTCCTGGCTGTTCTACGCCCTGGGCGGCGTGGCCGTCTTCGTGCTCCGCCGGCGCCGCGACCTGCCGCGCCCCTACCGGGTCTGGGGCTACCCGGTGACGCCGGCGCTCTTCATCGCCTTCGCCGTCTGGCTCCTGGCCGCCACCATCGTGGCCGCCCCCCGCGACGCCGCCATCGGCACCGCCCTGCTGGCGACAGCGCTGCCCGCCTACTGGCTGTTCCGCCGGAGCGCACGCCGGGACACGCGCGGCCGATGACAGGGAGGCGCCACCGCGCGCCGGAATCGTGATCGCGATCGCTACGCCGCGCGGGTGAGCGCACCCGGAGCACTCAAACGCGGGCGGTTCGGCGGCATACAGGGAAGGAATGGGCCAATCACCCACGGGCGCAGAGGTCGATGCGTTGCTGTCGCAGGCGGACTGGTTGCGTGGCCTGGCCAGGTGCCTGGCGCACAGCGGAGCGGACGCGGAGGACCTGGTGCAGGAGACGTGGGTCGCGGCGATGCGCTCGCCGCCCGAGCCGGGTCGGCCGCCACGGCCCTGGCTCGCGCAGGTGATGCGAAACCTGCTGCGGATGGACCTCCGGGGGACCGCCCGCCGGAGCGCCCGCGAAGAGGAGGCGAGCCGCGGTCAGGAACCGGTGGCGGCCAGCGCTGACGTCGCCCTCGAAAGACTCGAGCTGCAGCGGATGATCGCAGCGATGGTCAAGGAGCTCGACGAGCCCTTTCGAACCGTCATCTTGTTGCGCTTCTTCGAGGGCCAGCTGCCCGCCGACATCGCGCGCACACAGGGCATCCCGGCCGGCACCGTGAGGTGGCGAATCAACGAGGGCGTGCGGCGTCTGCGGCAGCAGCTGGACGATGCCCACGGCGGTCGCCGGGAGGCCTGGCGTGCCGTCCTGCTGCCCCTGGCCGGGGCGCCGCGGCCGGGCGGCGCGCGCCAGCGCCTGCCGTTCCCGATCGGGACTGCCCGATGGCTCGGGGTCGGTACCGCGGTGGTCGGCACCGCCGTGCTCGTGCTCTCGTTCATCCCGCGAGCCTGGCGTCCAGCCGGCACGACCGTGTCGCGTCCGGCGGTCTCCACCGCCCCGACCGCCGGCCGGGCCGGAAAACGCGGCACCGGCCAGCGGCCACCGGCCGAGCCTTCAGCGGTGGGCGCGCGTTCCGGAGTCGGCGCGCTGGTCGGCGTCACCCTGCCGGCGCTGGTGGCGGGCGCCCAGCAGTCGGCGGTTCTCACCGCCCCGGAGGTCCTCGATTTCTGCATCGAGATGCGGGAACGGTATCTCGTCTGCAAGGAGGTCCTGGCCGACATCCGGGTGGCCCGTGTCCCGGCCGACAAGCGGGAAGGGTCGCGGCGCATGGTGCTGCAGGAGATCGTCGAAGATGGCAGCGGTCCGCTGGAGCGCCGGCGGGCCCGGTGCACCGCCGATCTGAAGCTGCCGGGAGCGTTCTGGATCTCGCTGCTGACCCACGCCGACGTCAGCGCGATCCGAGCCTGCCACGCCGAGCAGGACTGCAAGAATGGAATCGCCTGCTGGATGAACGTCGTCGAGCCAGTCGTGGCTCGCAGCCGGACGCGCTGAGGCGTTCGGCCGACAAACCGAAAGGAGTGCCCGATGCACACGCTCATCAAGGCCCGAGATCTGCCCGGGAGGCGCTTGCTGCTGCTCGGTCTGCTGCCGTTCGCCTGCGCGGGCGGACAGAACCGGCCCTCCCCGCCGCTGGCGGCCACGCTGATCATCCGCGGCGCCGCCGTGTTCGATGGCGAGCGGGCGCTCGGCCCCGCCGACGTCGCTGTCGACGGCGAGCGCATCGTCGCGGTCGGTCCGCAGCTGGCGGTGGCCGCCTCCGCCCAGGTCGTCGACGGCAAGGGCATGACCCTGTTGCCCGGCCTGGTGGACGCGCACGCTCACATCTGGGACGAGCTGGCGCTGGAGAAGCAGCTGGTCTTCGGCGTGACCACGGTGCTGGACATGGCCGGCGATCCCGCGCGGGCCCGCCCCCTCCGCGCTGCGGCCGCCGGGTCAACCGCGCTGGCCGACTTCCGCGGCGCCGGCAACCCGGTGGTCGCCCCCGGCGGCGTCGGCACGCAATACAACGTCGCCTACGACACGCTGGCCGACTCGGCCCAGACGGAGGCGTTCGTCGACGCGATCGTCGCGGCGGGTTCGGACTACGTGAAGCTGATGACCGACGACCTGAGCGCGCTCGGCTTGCCCCGGACGGTGCCGACCCTCGATCGCGACACGATCACCCGCGCCATCGCCCGGGCTCACCACCACCACAAGCTGGCGCTGGTCCATGTCACCCAGCGCGCCGATGCCGAGACAGCCATCGCTGCTGGCGCCGACGGGCTGGCCCACCTGTTCGCCGATGCTCCGGCCGACCCACCCCTGGTCGCGAAGATGCAGCAGCAGGGGCTGTTCGTGATCACCACCCTGGTGGCGATGCGCACTCTGGCGGGCGAGGCGGGCGGCGCGGCCCTGGCCGCCGATCCGGACATCCAGCCGTACCTCGACCAGCGCGACACCACCAACCTCACGACGGTTCCGGCGGCGCTGGCCCGGACCACCAAGCTGCGCAGCGCCCACGCCGCGGCCTCGGCGGCGGCGCTGGCCGCCGCGGGCGTCGATCTGCTGGTGGGCACCGACAGCCCGAACCCCGGCAGCAGCCATGGCGCGAGCATGCACGACGAGCTGGCGCTGCTGGTGGCGGCGGGCCTCACGCCCGCGGCGGCCCTTCGATCCGCCACCGCCACCCCGGCGCGCCGCTTCGGTCTGGCTGACCGTGGCCGCATCGCCGCCGGGCTGCGCGCCGACCTGCTGCTGGTCGAGGGCGACCCGCTCGCCGACATCACCCGCACCCGACACATCACGGGCGTGTGGCGCGGCGGCGTCGCTTACGACCGCGAGGCCTGGAGGCAAAAGCTCGCGGCCCAGCGACGCTGATCCCGCCGGGCCTGTCGCCCGCTGTGCGCCCGCCGATCAGCTGTGCAGGTTGCTGACGGCAGCCTTGGCGGTGTCGTGGGCCGCCTTCATGCAGTTGCTGACGGTGGTGAAGCGGCGGTTCTCGTCCTGCACCTCTTGCTGCAGGCTGAGCAGCTGGAGGTTGAAAACGTGGCTCTCGCGCTGCATGGCCTGCATCTGCGAGACGTCCGAGCCGCCGCCGGGGGACACGCCCGCGGCGGCGTTCGCGTTCAGAGCACCGGCGCCGGCGGCCCCGCCGCCGCCGCCGCTGGTGGCGGCGCCGATGAGCTGGTTGCCGGCCTCGCGCACCACCGCGGCGAGCACCGGGCCGCCCACCACGCCGGTCACCACCTCGGCGCCGGTCAGCAGCACGTTCGCGCCGCTGGCCAGCACCTGGCTGAACGGGGTGGCCGGCGGAGCCGCGGTCTGCCGGACCCGAGATGTCTCCACCTGGACGGTGGCGGTGCTGGGATCGACGCGTGAGCTGGACATCTCGAATGCCTCCTGTTGCCAGGTTCTCGGCCGGGGCCGTGATCAGTTGCGTGGAAAAGCGACGATTCGGATCGCGCGTCGCGCCACTTCTTTATAGAGCCGGGCGGGGCAGGCCAGCAAGCACCTTTTCGTGACGGACCCCGGTCACGCCCCCCCAGCAACTTTCGCGGCGGCTGCCCGAGACCTGCTCATCATGTCGAGCTTCCTCGCCCGCGCAGCCCTCCTGCTCATCCTGACCGCCGGCTCCGGCGTGGCTCGCGCTGACGCTGCGCTCGACCTGGTCCGCAGCATCGCTGCCCAGCCGTCCCCCTGCCAGGCCCGCCCGGCC